>CAZJNA010000005.1:0-54538 GCA_964547325.1 uncultured Opitutaceae bacterium
GGTTCGGCAAGGTTCTCGCCGTCGACGGTTTGTCGTTTGCTCTCGAAGCGGGGACCATCACGGGCTTTCTCGGACCGAACGGCGCCGGCAAGACGACGACGCTGCGGATGCTGCTCGGACTGGCGGCGCCGACCAGTGGCCGCGCGCTCGTCTTCGACAAGCTCTACTCGGACATCGAGCAGCCGGCGCTCCGCGTCGGCGCGGTGCTCGAGGCGACCGACTTCCACCCGGGCCGTTCGGGGCGCGACCATCTGCGGACGCTCAGTCGCGCCGCCGACTTGCCCGACTCACGGGTCGACGAGGTACTGAGGCTGGTCGAGCTTCAGAGCGCCGCGGGACGCCGGGTCAAGGGGTACTCGCTCGGAATGCGGCAGCGGCTCGGGCTGGCGGCGGCGCTGCTCGGCGAGCCCGAGTTGCTGATTCTCGACGAGCCCGCCAACGGCCTCGACCCGGAGGGCGTTCGCTGGCTCCGCGACTTCCTCCGCAGCTTCGCCGCCGGCGAGCGAACGGTGCTGATCTCCAGTCACGTGCTCGCCGAAGTCGCGCAGGTCGTCGACCAGGTGCTGATCATCAACCACGGGAAGCTGGTCGTGGAGTCGTCGCTCGAGGAGCTGACACTCCGCGTCGGGGGCTTCCGGCATCCGTTGAAGAGCCGGCGGTGCTGCCGGTCCATCGCCATGCCGTCGGGGGAGGCGCCGGGAGCCGTCGACCACCGGTCGATTACCTTGATCGCCTTCGTGTCCACCACCGCAACCAGGGCCTTGTCCTCGAGATTGATGTACGCCCTGCCCTCACCGTCCGCGACGAGGAATTCCGGCTTCCCGCCCAAGTCTATGGACGGATCGGCGGCGCCCGACTTCGCGTCGACATCGGGCGAGATGGGTATGAGCGCGCCGCCGTCCCCGGAGACGAGAAGGACCTTGTTGCTCGCCGGGTCGTAGATGATCCCGTCCGCATCGGCCTGGGCCTTGATCTTGCCGAGCACCTGGTACGTCTTCAGGTCGAATATCACGACGGAGCCGTCGTCGCCGTCGGATATGAAACCGCGCCCGGCGGCCGGGACGATGGCGACGCCGTGGTTGCGCGTCTGGCCGGGGATGTCGGCGACCGTCTTCCCGCTCGCGGCATCGAGGACCAGGGTGTGCGTTGAGCGCGGGACAAAGAGCAGCTTGTTCTGCGGATCGACGGTGAGATAGTCCCAGCCTCCCTCTCCTCCGACATTAAAGGTGGCGGAGACGCCATACGCCCGGGCGGGGGAGGCGGGCTGTGCCTGGACGAGCCCGGAGGCTGCGAAGCTGAGGACGAGAGCGGCGAGTGCGGGGATTTTCATGCGCATGTACTGGCAGCAAACGGGAATACAAGGCGAGGGAAAGACAAACCGCAGTTTTCCGATCCGCAGCCGGGGCGCCCCCATCGCCGCGCGAAAGCGCCGCCCCGAGGAAAGAGCTCGCGGGCGCTTGCGGCGGCGGGCCGCGTCGCACAATCTTAACAAAGCCCCATGACCCCAAGAGGATGCTTTTTCGCCGCGGCCGGAATCCTCATCGGCCTGACAGGCGCCCGCGCCGCGGAGTCCGGAGCGCCGGCGCGCCCCCGCGTCCTCGGGGTCGCCCAGGTTGCGTATTATGTGCGCGACATCCAACTCTCGCGAAAATTCTACGGCGGTTTTCTCGGATACGAGGAGGCGTTCACCCTGGCAAAGCCGGGCGGGGGCCTGCGCGCGGCGCTGTTCAAGATCGACGACCGCCAGACCGTCGAGCTCGTCCCGGAAGTTGCCCCCGGCACGGATCGCCTGCACCACATCGCACTCGAAACGGACGACGTCGAGGGAATGCGCCTCTACCTGCGGTCCCGGGGTATCGTCGTCCCGGACGCGGTCACCAAAGGCCAGGTGACCGCGGCCTATTTCAGCGTTAAGGACCCCGACGGGCACGGCATCGAGTTCGTGCAGTATTTCCCGAGGAGCGGCATGGCCGGCGACGCGGGAAGGCACCTCCCGGCGGCACGGGTCTCCCGGCACTTGTCCCACGCGGGCATCATGGTCCGGCATCTGGACGCCGGCCTCGCGTTTTACAGGGACATTCTCGGCGGGGTTGTGATTCGAAAGGGAAGCGGGGATGGAAAGCGGCTCAGCTGGGTGAACGTGCGCGTCGCCGACGGCGCCGACTGGGTGGAATTCATGCTCTACGACCAACCGCCGCCCCTCGCAAAGATCGGGGTCAACCACCACTTCTGCCTCGACGTCACGGACGCCGCGCAGGCGGCGGAAATCCTGAAGGCCCGCCCCCTGCCCCCGGGGGCTTCCCTCTCGGCCAAGGTCTCCACGGGAACCGACCACAAGCGCAAGATCCAGGCATTCGATCCGGACGGCACCCGGATCGAGTTCATGGAGCCGCAGACGTTCGACGGGCTGCCGTCCCCCTGGTCGGACGCGCCTCCGCCGAGTTGAGAGCTCCCGGAAACCGCAACCGCTTTCTCCTATGCTAAAAATGAGCCGCAGGGCATTTCTCGCAGCGCTTCCGGCGCTGTCCTCCAGCCTCGTCCGCGCAGCCGGCACAACGCCGGCGAACGAGAACGTGAAATGGTCGCTCAGCCTGGCGCTCTGGCGCTACTTCGCTCGCGGCCCATTCACGGACATCCTGGATGTGATGAAGGAGACGGGATTCATCGGAATACGGCTCACGAGCTATCCCGATTTCATGAGGCAATATGGAATGAGCCAATTGCAGCTTCAGAACGAACTCTCAAGACGGGACCTCCACGCCGTCTCGATTTCATGGAACGGCCCCCTCATCGACCCGGCGCAGCGCAAGGAAGTCCTGGACAGCGCGCGCACCGCGATGAAATTCCTGGCGGATTTTGGAGCCAGCCATCTGGTCGTATTCTCGCCGGGCCGGGAACGGCCCGGAGCGGCGACGGCCGCCGGCTTCAAGGAGCTCTGCGAACGTTGCAACCAGATCGGCGAGATCGCGGGCGAGCTGGGATTCACCGCCGGTCTCCACAACCACATGGGCCAGATGATCCAGACGCGGGAGGAGATCGACCGGTTCATGGCGGCGACAGACCCGAAGCTGTTCGGTCTCTCTCCCGATACCGCCCATCTCAATCTGGCTGGTTGCGACGTCGTCGCCACGCTGGACCGGTACCGGGAGCGGATCCGGTTTCTCGACTACAAGGATTCGAAGTGGACGACGCCGGACAGGGACGTTGTCCAGCCGAATGGGACCGTGCTTGCCAGGGATTCCGCCGGCGCCCGGTTCTTCTCCAGCATCTACGACCTCGGCGATGGCGAGGTCGATTTTCCCGGCTGCCATCGTGTCCTGAAAAGCGCGGGATATCGCGGCTGGATCTGCGTGGATCTCGACACCGCGCGCCGGGGGCCCCTGGCCAGCTACCGGCACTGCGATGCCTATATCAAGAGCCGGCTGGAGCCCATCTACTCCTAGGGGGCGGACCGCGCCCTCTTACTTGCCGTTCTTTGCGGAATCCTCGGTGCCGATCGGCGTGCCGTCCTGGTCAAAAATCTTCGCCACCGAGTCAAAGTACACGACGACCTTGACGAGCTTCCCGTCGGCGTCCCTCTGGTCCTTCCGCACGATGCGGCCGTCGGACGCGTAGTAGGACGATTCGGTGTACTCGAGCTTCCCGGAACCGTCGTAGGCCTTGGAAATCGAGATGCGACCGTCCTCTGAAAGGGTCTTCGTCTTGAGGCTGCCATCCGCGTTGTATTGCGCGGCCTCGGGCCGCGCCGGCGCGGGCGCCGCAGGCGGAGCGACGACGGACTCCGTCGTCATGACGCGAGGGACCGGAACGCTGTCCGGACTGGCGACAACGGTCGGCCGGTAGACAACCCGTCCCTCGTCGTTGTCGACCACGATGACATAGATCAGGCCGCCGATCGTGGTCGGACGAAGAAGATAGGTGTGGCCCGATGACAGCGAAAAGGTGAACCGGCTCGTATTCGCGGCACCCGACCAGCCGCTCGCGGCGGTGACCAGGAAGGTGTGCTGACCGGGAGGCACGGAGATCCTCGACTTGGAGCTCGGCGCCTGGCCGTCCACGCCGACGATGTCAAAACGCGTGATCGTTCCCCAGACGATGGGATCGAGGCGCATTCCGAGCGGCGTGACGCCCACGAGGTATGCCGGATCCGGGACATCGGGGGCGGAACTCGACTGGCATCCCGAGCCAAGGCAAAGCATGAGGACGGCCGCGGACGCGCAGGCAAACGTGATCGGGGATGACTTTCGCATAGGGTGCCGGAGCGTATGCCCCGGCGGGCCAAAGAAAAGACAATATGGAGGGCATGCCGCAGCAGCCGGGCCTTCATTCCTCCTCCGCCGGAGCGGTGCCATGGAGCAGGGATTCTTCGTGGTCGAGGAGCTGCTGGAGAGGGCGGTGGACGTCGTCGATGATGGCGCCGCTCCTCCAGAGTCCGTCGAGGGCGTTTCGCTCGGCCTTGATCGCCGCCGTGCGGAACTTGTGCCCCGCCCGCTTCCGCCTGTGCGCGCTGTGGCGCGACTCCCCCTCGGCCGTCAGGACCGCCAGCCGCTGCTGGTATTCCGAGACCACGTGGCCGAGAGCCGCCGCCTCGTCCGGTCCGGCGGCGCCGGATTCCATGGCCCGCAGGGCATCCAGCCCGGCTTCGACCGCAGTCATGCGGGCGAGCCGTTCCTCCTTCGGCCGGTTCTCGTCCTCCCGCAGCCCAAGCCTGAGTATGACGGACTCGAGACTTGTCCCCTGCACAAGGAGGGTCACGGCAATGACGCCAAAGGCTAGGAAGATGACTATGTCCCGCCCCGGAAACGGCGAGCCGTCCGGCAGCAGAATGGGAATGGATAACGCAGCGGCGAGCGTCACGGTGCCTCGCATGCCGGCCCAGCCCACGACGAACACCCATGACAGCGGTGCCGGGACCTCTTTCCTCCGCACCGCCGGAAACAGAAAGGGCAGGTAGGTTCCGGGGTAGACCCAGACCAGCCGGGCGGCCATGGCGGTACCCGCGATTGCCGCGGTGAACCCGGCGAGCTGCAAGGGCGAATAGCGACCGCTCACGGCCGCAAGGAGGCGAGGGAACTGCAGGCCGAGGAGGACAAAGGCGATTCCGTTCAGCCAGAAGAGAAGGAGCGACCACACCCCATAGGCTGTCTGCCGGGCCTCCGCGTCCATCCGGACCGGGTCCCGCCAGCCGCTGTAGAGTCCCGCCGCCACGACCGCCAGCACCCCGGACACGCCCAGCCGCTCCGCCGCGAGGTAGGCCGCGTAGGGCGTCAGAAGGGAGAGCGTGATCTCGATGAAGGTGTCGCTGGAATGCACCCGGCGCAGAAGATCCCGCAGCCGCCCTAGGCCGTACCCGACCGCGAGTCCCGCGAGGAATCCGCCGGTGGACAGGACGAAGAATTCGAGAGCCATGCGGCGCAGGGAAAAACTGCCGACGATGACGGCCCCGATGGCGAACTTGAAGCCGACGAGGCCCGTGGCGTCGTTCATCAGGCTCTCGCCGCTGAGGACCGTGGTCACCCGCGCCGGCACCCGAAGGCGCTCGGTTATCGCGCTCACCGCCACAGCGTCCGTGGGCGAGACGATCGCGCCGAGGGCGAACGCCATCGCGAGCGGAAGGCCGGGCACGAGCCAATGGGCGACCAGCCCGATCGCGAGGGTCGTGAACGCGACGAGGCCGACCGCGAGGAGGAGGATGGGCCGCCTGGCCTTGGCGAATTCGCGAAGCGGCATCAGCCAGCCGTCCGAGAAAAGGAGCGGCGGCAGAAAGCACAGGAAGAAGAATCCGGGGTCGAGCGAGAGCCTGGGAAACACGGGCAGGAGGGCGGCGCCGACTCCCCCGAGAAGATAGGTGATGAGCTGGGGCCACGGCAGCCACCGTCCAAGGACGCTGAGGCTCGCTATCAGGATCAGAAGGACGAGCGCGTGTTCGAACGGGATCAAGGCGGCGCAAATTATTGGATTTGCGCCGGGACAAGGTCGAGCCTGCTGTGCCGCCGTCAGACCGTCCCGCCGGAACCGGCCGGGACGGCCAGCTCGACGACATCTCCGGCGCGAAGCCTCTTTCCGGATTCGGAGGGCCGGATGGAAGTGTTCACCGCAAAGCGGTAAAAGTGGTTGAAGCGCGCGGCGTTTGCCCAGGGCGGAAGGGCCTTCCCGCGCCGGTCCATGAACGCCTTTTGGAATCCGGCAATCGCCTCGCCGGTCTCCGGATCGCGCGCGGGCACTGCGCAACGCTGGCAGGGATTGTGGCCGAGAAACTGGACGGCGCCTATCTGAAACGGGGTCAGCTCCCCCGGCTGCCCGAAGAGCCGGTCCTCCCAGAATGCCGGCACGGCGTCGCCCTCGAGCTCCAGGTTCGAACGAAAGCGCCGACGGACGCTTTCCAGCGAGAGGCCGGGATACCATCCGGCCACGGCGCGCAGGCTGGACAGCGAAACCACCGTTGGCCCGAACGCATCGCGGTCGTCCGGAAAGCCCTTCTCCGACTCGCGGCTCAGCGTCACGGCGAACCCAAAGTACTCGCTCAGCCAACGGTCGAGCGGTCCCGTCTCGGAAAGGACAAACTGGCCCCCGGGCGCGGCGTCGCAAACGGACAGGGACACCTCCCGGAAACCCGCGTCGAACCGGCAGCGCAGCCGGTGCACGCGGGCGTCCCGCTTTCCGTTCACGTATTTTCCCTGGGCGTCGACGATCGCGTAGACGCGGTCGTTCTCGAGTATTCCTCCCCCGGTGATCCGGGCCTCCTCGAGCACGACTCCTTCCAGCGACTTGATCGGATAGACGACGATCCGCCCCAATTGAACGCGCATGCTGCCGGTTCCCCTACCCCGCCGGGGGAAACCGCTCAAGCCCAATGAAGGCGTGCCGGCCGCGTCAGCCGGAGGCGAATCGGACAACATCGCCCCGGTGAACGGTGCCTCCCTGCACCACGGAGGCGTAGGCGCCCACATGCGCCTGGTTGTGCTTCGCGGCGGTCCTCAGAATGCCGACATCCTTCGGGAGGTCGCCCTGGGCGAGCGTCGTCATGACGCAGCGGCTGCAGGGGCCCGTCACCTTGAGCTTCACCTCCTCGCCGATGGCGAGGATGCGGTCGGTCCATCCCTCTTCAACGAATCCGGCGAGTTCGGAAGCGGTCCCGATGACGAAATTGGGGCGGAACCGGCGCGTTTCGGCCTGGCCGCCGGGATAGAGGCGCCTCAATTCCGCGAGGGTCGCGGTCGTCAGCAGATGGACGGCCGCGCAGTCGAAGAAGGTCTCCGACGGGATCGCCTCGTCGGTGACCTCGTCGCGCCGGGCCAGCCCTTCGACGTCCGGCCAGTATTCCTCGAGCGTGCCCTTGGGTGGGGCCGAGCCGAGCAGGCGAACCGGCCGGCCCACGGACGCCGAAAGGGCCTCGTCGAGCCCCGCGTCGCCGCTCGCGTAGGTACCCCCACCCGGTAGCGTGATCCGGACGGGGGGAACCGGGCCTCCGTTCAGGGTTGAGGCATATGCTGCCCGAAAATCGAAGAGATTCGGCCACTTCGACGGATTTTTGGCGCTGGCAACCTTGCCCGTCGCCGTATCGGTGAGGGCGAAGAGCCTGTCCCCGCGAAGGCCCCTGGAGCCCACCTCGGATGAATTGAGCTCCTCGCCCATCATCGACTTCACCGGATAACGGTGGATCGAGACCAGGCTTCCCAGGATCGGGACTTCGGTCTGCATGCCTCAGGCCTCCGCGAAGCTTTTCGCCATCTCGGCGTGGATCGCCTCATGGCGCTCGGGCTTGGAGCGGCTGAGGAGGAGCGTGCGAGCGAGACCGATCAGGAGATAGCCAAGGAATATGTACGGGAAGTAATTCACGGGCGCGGGAGGCACCGGGTATACGCTTCCAACGGCCGGAATGAGCATCAGGAGGACGGCCGCGGCGCAGAACGCGATGTCCTTCGTCTTCAGCAGCCCCCGCTTCTTGAGGAATCCGGGCGCCGCGAGCGTTACGAGGAAGTAGGCTCCCAGGAATCCGAAGGCTCCCATCGTTCCCGCATCGTTGAAAGCATCGAGGACGTCCATGCCGCGCAGCCGGCAGACCGTGACGACCCCGAACATGAGGGCGGCCATAACGCCCAGCGCAATGTGCGGGGTCGCATGGCTGCCGTGGACCTTGCTCGTCACCTTGGGATAGAACTCGTGCCGGCCCATCGCGAACATGACCCGCGCGCCGGCGTTCATGCAGGAAAGCGCGAGGGCAAAGAAGCTGAACATGGCTCCCGCGGATAGGAGCGGCGACAGGATCCCGGCCCCGAACCTGTCGGCGAGCACGTTCAGGGGAGCGTCTATCTTGTCCAGCGTGTCCTTGTAGCCGTGAGTGCCCAGCACCTCGACGTAACTGACGAAGATGAAGAAGAGGCCGGTGGCGATCAGGCTCCAGATGATCGAGCGGGGAATCGTCTTCAGGGGTTCGATCGCCTCCTCGCCGAAGGCGGTCGAGCTCTCGAATCCGACCAGGCTGAAGATGGCCACGACAACCCCGAGGCCCAGGGTGGACATGGAGACGTCCTTGAAGGCGAACTGGGCGGGATCGGGCGCAAACTGCGTCTTTCCGAGGACAATGAGGCAGAGGAGCAGGATGAACAGGCACGAGAATCCCTCGAGGGCGAGCATCACGATCGTCGAGATCTTGATGTCCCGATAGGCGATCACGAATGAGGAGCCGACGCATATTCCGAAGAGCGCGATGGCGGGAACGTGTATGTGGGCCATGTCCAGGAGCTTGCCGGCAAAGACCGTGAAGCCGGTCGTCCCGGCTATTCCGATGAAGAGATAGGCCCAGACGAGGCACCACCCGCACATCGATCCGCCGCCGACACCGAGACCCTGGCAGGCGTAGCTGTACATCGAGCCTGTGCCCGCGCCGCGCTTTGCGAACTGGTTCAGGTTATAGGCGACGAAAAGCAGCATGACCGTCGCCACGGCATACGACAGCCAGCTCATGTTCCCCGAATTGGAATACATGAGCGGCACGATAAGCGCCGCTGTCATCGTGGGGGAGATGAGCGCAATGTTCTGCGCCAAAAGCTCCCAGAAATTGAGGACGCTGGGCTTAAGCCGGAGGTCCGAAGACCCCGATGGTGAGTTTGATTCCCCGTTCATGATATTGAGTTGGCTTCGCTGTCATTGGTGTGCGGATCGAGATGAACCCGGGGTTTTGCTCAAAAGGGATGGATGCCGGCCGCGGGCCGGGCCTGCGCCCGCTTCTCACCGGAAACCGCGACGAGCAGGACCTCGGCCTCATTGCCGCCCCGCGCGACCAGCCGGTGCGGCAAACGCGCGTCGAAATGGGCTGCGTCGCCAGGATCCAGGTCGTGGGCCTGACCGCCGACAAGAAGCGTGAGTTCGCCTGAAAGGACATAGATCCATTCCTCGCCATCGTGGCGCCGGCGCTCGTCGCCCTCGCGCTCCGGCGATACGACGACGCGCATCGGCTGGAGCCTCAGGGGATGGGTTCGGGCGGACAGGGGCCAGCAGGTGAGGCCATCCGCCTCGTGCAAGGCGCCTTCTCCCCGCCGAACGACGACGAGGGGCTCCGCATTCCCGCCTTCGAACAGCGAGGCGAGCGAAACCCCGAAAAGCCCCGAGAGGGTCAGGACGGCGGCGATCGAGGCCTGCCGGTCCCCGGACTCAAGCCGCGAAAGATAGCCCTTTGAAAAGCCGCATTCCCGGGCCAGGTCGTCGAGGGTCCAACGCCGTTCGAGCCTCAGCTCCTTCAGCCGTATTCCGAACAACGCCAGCTGGTCCTGAAGAATGTCGGTCGCCATGAGTGAGTTGCCGCATTGGCAACCTAAGTTGACTAGCAGGTAACATGCCACCAGCGGGCATTGCCCGGCCGAATCCGCCGAGACGCGCGCACATGCTCAGCCTCGGCAGATTTTTCAAAAGCCTGCTAGGATATCACCGCATCGAGCGCCGCGGGCAGATCGACCAGTCCATCGTCCTCATTGAAATGTCCCTTGCCGTGCTCGACGACGATCTTCGCGCGGAGGTTGGCCTCATAGCTGGAGATCGCACGCTCAAGAGGGATGTAAGGATCGTCGTCCGAAAGGATCACGGTGCATGTGCCGGCCGCCTTTCTCACCTTCGTCGCGTCGACGCCGACCGAGAACCACGGCAGCATGGCGTCGTTTCCATCGGCCCGCTCCCTCGCCTCGTCGATCGGCATGCCCGTCGGATAACTACCCGCGACGAGGACAGTCCTCCTCACCGACTTTCCCGAGGCACCAACGGTTTCAAGGTAACGGAGGACCGCCTGGCAGCCGAGGCTGTGGCCGACCATCACGGTCTTCTCGTCGGGCTCTCCGACAAGTTTCGAAATGAATCCGATCCATTCGCGGATCATCGGACGGGCGGGATCGGGCATCGCGGGCAGAGCAACCTCGTAGCCTTTCTTTTCCAGCTCGAGCTTGAGCCACGGAAGCCAGGCCTCCTCAGGGTAGCCGAGACGGCCGTGAATGATGAACGCGCGGTTCCCCATCACCCTTCGGAACCGTCGCGGAAACCGGCCGCAGCATGCGTGCCGTCGCAGAACGGCTTGTTGAGCGACGAGCCGCAGCGGCAGAGCGTGTAGTGGTCTTCCGTAGCCGGAGCGGCGCCGACCAGCTTCGCCCGCTGGACCCGCAGCGGCCCGTCCTTCTCCACGAGCACCTCCGTGTCGGCCGAGTACTCGTGAACGACCTTGCCGCCCTGCTTGTAGAGAAGCGCCCCGGACGGACAGCGCCGGATCGCCGCGATGACCGTGGCCGCGTCCGAATTGTCGGGATGGGATACCCGCTTGCCCCCCTCCTTGGTGAAGAAGGTGTCCGGCGCGCCGTCCACGCAGAAGCCCGCATGGGCGCAGAGCCCGACGTTGTCGATCACGGTAATCTCCCTGCCGGCATATTCGACGGCGGCATCTGCGCCCTTGCGCAGCCGCCTGTCGGAAAACTTCACCGCGCTGTGCGAGCCGTCGCAGTACGGCTTGTTCTTCGAGGACCCGCACCGACAGAGGTAGATCGTCTCGCTCGCGTCGATGGTCTCGCCGCGCGCGTTTTTCAGCGCCTTGATCCGGTGTGCCTTGAGGGGCCCGTTTGGAGTGGGTGTGATTTCAGCATTCATGTGCGTTTCATTTTCGCTAGAGCCGATTGGCGATCAGGAACATGTAGGCGATCATGACCGCTCCGAGAAAAGCGACGGCAGCCGTTATCGAGACGACAAGGCCGCGGCTCGCCCGCACATCGCCGCGGGCGATGGCCTGGTTCACGCGGTGATAATGCCAGGCCGCCAAGACCGCCAACGAGCTGCCGAATCCCATCATGGCGACGCCGATCGGCAGCGAGTAGCTCGTGCTGCGGATTGCGGCCGTCGGCGCGATCCGCGCTCCGAGCTCGCGCAGCCAGACGCCGAAACGGGCGATGACAAATCCCAGGCTGAGAACGGAGATGCTCGTTCTGATCCATGCCAGGAACGTCCGCTCGTTGGCCAGGTACTCTGTGGCCCGCCGCTCGTCTGGTACCTTGTTTCCCATGGGGACTTTCCGTGGCGCGTTAACGAGGAAATTCCATTGCCTCGGGAAATTTTCCGCAAAACGTCCGCGCTGTAAAGGAATGGTTTGCCGCACGGGCCGCGCCTCCCGCGATGAAAGGCGCCTATTTTCTCAGAATCGGGCACGCGACCGGACTTCGGGGGTCCAAACAACCCTATGAAACAGTCCTTTGGGAATCTTTTTTCCGCCCGCCGCCCGGCTCTCCAGCTCGCGGGACGGATCGGCTTCATCGCCGCCGCGGTGTCCGGCATGGCGTTCTCGGGGACGCCTCTCCTCGCCGACATCTCTCTCAGAGTTGAAATCGAAGGGCCTCCCGCCCCTCGGCACGAGGTGATCGTCGAGCGGGATCGCCCCGGTCCCGACTACGTCTGGGTGGACGGATACTGGGACGGCTCGCCCGGCCACTACGTCTGGGCCAGAGGTCATTGGGATCGACCCCCGCACGGGCACGGCCATTGGGTGGCACCGCGTTGGGAGAAGGACCACGACGGCCACTTCCATCAGGTCAGGGGTGAATGGCGCGACTGAACCCGCTGCGTCTTCTCCCCCTTCCCGCATTTTCCAACTCGTCCCTCCTTCCCCGGAACAATTCCGGGAAAGGAGGCTTCCGGGGGGGCAGGGCTCCACTCCACAATTCCTGCCCATAGCCGCAATGAACGACGCCGAGCGCATCATAAAGCACCATGGGGGACCGCACCTCGATGCGAGCAAGCCACTGCGGCCGTATTGGAAACGGATGCACCACAGCAAGTTCTTCTGGGTCGCACTTTTCTTCCTTTTTCTGGCGATGGGCATTTTTGTGATGACCGATGGGTTCGCCTTTCGACCCCGCGGCTGAAAAGACTTTGGGCTGAGAGTTCAAAGTCGGCATAACCAACGGCTCCGCCAGCCGTCTGGCTCGGTAGGTTACCCAACCCCCCTGCCCCCATGACCCTGGTAAAGCCGCATTTCGCGCTCTGTGCCGCGCTCCTGCTCTCGATCGGCCTTGCAACCCACGTGCGCGCCGACGCGCCCGCGGCCGGCGACAAGGTACCGCCGAAATCCTGGATCGATCCCGGCACGGGGCACCGGATCATCCGGCTGACCGACGAGCCCGGCTCCGCCAGCCTGTACTTCAACGACGGCTGCGCCACGCCCGATGGCAATGAAATGGTCTATACCACCACGGCTGACTTCAGCAGCCACGTCATCGATCTCCGGACAGGCCGGACCCGGCTCGTGGTCCCCGGTCCCGTGAGGACGATCTGCATGGGCCGGAAGACTCCGACCGTCTTTTACGTGAAAACTCAGGGAGAGGAGCAGACGCTCTACTCCACGAACGTCGACACGGGCGAGACCCGCAAGCTCGCGGTCCTGCCCGGCCGGGGCCCGCTGTTCACGATCAATTCGGACGAGACCCTCGCCGCGGGAACGTATGTCCTCGGCAACCCGCCATCCTTTGGCGGCAGGGCCGGCATGCCCTTCCCGGGAACGCCCCAGGTCGATCCCCTCGAGCAGGACCCAAAGAAGGGCCCGCTGATGGCAGAGCGTTTTGCGGCGAGGCTGCCGATCGTGCTCTACACGATCGATCTCGCGACCGGGACAAGCAGGACGCTCATCACGGGTAACGATTGGATCAACCACCTGCAGTTCTCTCCCACGGATCCGCAGCTGCTCATGTACTGCCACGAGGGGCCCTGGCAGCTCGTGGACAGGATCTGGAGCATCCGCACCGACGGCTCCCAAAACCATCTCGTGCACAAGCGGACCCTGCAAATGGAGATAGCAGGGCACGAATGGTGGGGCCCCGACGGCCGGACGATCTGGTACCAGCTCCATTATCCGACCGGCATGGGCGTCAATTTCCTGGCCAGTGAGAACGTGGTCACCGGGGAACGGCTCATGTACTCCTACGGGGCCGACGCCGCCTCAATCCACCACGGCATATCACCCGACGGCACGCTCTTCTGCGGGGACGGGGACACGGGAAATCCGTGGATCGTCCTGTGCCGCCCCATCGCGATCGCCGACCGCGGCACGTACGGCGCAAACCTCGCCCGGCCCGGATTCCTGAAGACCGAGCGCCTGGCCAACATGTCCCGGCACAACTACCGCCTCGAGCCGAACCCGATCTTCACTGCCGACCAGAAGCTGATCGTCTTCCGCTCGAACATGCTGGGGCCCACCTACGTCTTCGGAGTCGAAGTCGCGAAGGCGTCGCCCTGACGCGCCCGACCCGATCAGTTGGCCGGCTGGAAGTCCTCGTGGCCGGTCTGCCAGAGAAGGAACGCGTACTGGCCGGCGAAGTTCTTGAAGGTCACGGTCTTTTCCTCCGTAAAGTGCCCGTCGTCGTAGTTGACCTTCATGAGGATAGGCTTCCCCGACGTGCTCGCGTTCTGCATGGCCGCCACGAATTTTCCGGGCTCCCATGCGGCCACACGAGGATCATTCCATCCCCCGACGCCGAGGACCGCGGGATACTTGACGCCCTGGCGCACATGCTGGACTCCGTCCATCTCGTACAGGGCGAGGCATTCGACGGGATCCGAGACGGTTCCGAACTCGGGGGTGTTGACGGGCCCGTTGGGGCTGAATTCCATCCGCATGGCGTTCGCGCAGCCGACGTTGACAACCGCCGCGGCGAAAAGGTCCGGCCGCTCCGTGATCGCGCGGCTGATAAGGATTCCCCCCGCGCTCGTGCCCACGCCGCCGAGCCTTTGCGGGCTCGTGTACCCCTTCCTGACAAGGTACTCGGCGCAGGAAATGAAATCCTTCCAGGTATTCGGCTTGGTCGTCTTGTAGCCCCCCTTGTACCAGGCCTCGCCCTTTTCGCTCCCACCCCGGGGATGCGCATAAGCGATCACGACCCCGCGAAGGGCCATCGAGCGAAATATGCTGAAGAACGGCGTGTAGCTGATTCCGTAGGCCCCGTAGCCCTCGAGGACGCAGCTGTTGTTTCCGTTCAGAACCAGCCCCTTCTCGCGGATGATCGAGAGCGGGATCATCTCCCCGTCGTAGCCGCGCACCTCGACTTCCTCGGTGACCAGGTTTTCGAAGCCGGGATAGGCGATTGCCGTGTTGAAGACGCTCTTTTCGAAGGTATCCGCATCCGCGTCGTAATCGTAGCGCGTCGTCGGCGAGATCCAGGAGTCGATGGAGACGAGACAGCGGTTGGTGTGCCAGTCCGGGCAGGAGACCATGACGGTGCCCGAAGAAGGCAGAGCGATCTCGGATGATTTTCCCGTGACGAAATCCAGCTTCACCAGCCGGCATACAACGCCGTTCGAATAGACGACAATCAGGTAATCCCTGCACTTGGTGATGGATTCGATCGTATCCCGCCCCTCCGGAAGGATGGTTTCGGCATGATTCCAGTCCGGATGCGCGACGCTCGTCCGGACGAGCTTGTACTTCGGCGCGTTCGTGTGGGTCACGGCGTAGGCGTAGGCGCCGTGAAATTCGAGCCCACGCACCAGGTTGTCCGAAGGCGTGCAAAGGACGCTCCACTTGAGCGGAACATGGCCGATTTCGGAGATGGGGGCGTAATAGATCTTCAGCTCGTTCTGCACGGTGCCCAATCCCCCGAAGACATAGCCCGGGTAGGACTCGTCGACGGATGCGTCCGGAAACTCCTTGGGCGCGATTCCGAGCTCGGGATTGCTCTCGTCGCTGAAAAAGTCGATGTCCGTCGCGATGTCGGCGCCGAGCCTGTGGAGGCGCGTCTTCCGGTTCAGCTCGATCTGCAGGCTCTTGAGGTCGGTCGTCTTTCCGGCGTCGTAGAAAAAGGACTTGCTGTCCAGCATCCACGCGATCGGTCCGTAGGAGGGGTAGAAGCTCTCCGGAAGCAGCGTCCCGCGGTCCACGTCGAGGACGCGTATCTCCGAAAATTCGGCCCCGCCCGCCGAGAGCCCCAGGGCAACGTATTTCCCGTCATAGGAGGGAAGAATCGTCTGGATCGTCGTCTTCACGCCGGCCTTGTAGGTCGACGGATCGAAAAGGAGCTTCTCCACCCCGTTCCAGCTCTCGCGGAAGCAGAGTTTTCCGATGTTCTCGCCTCCGAGCGTCTTTTTGTAGAAGACCCGACCATTCTCGAATACGATATCGCCGTATCCCGCGGGCTTCAGCTTGTCCAAGGCCGTCCATTCCTCGACCAGGGCGTCCCTTCCCGGAATCTTGGCAAGCAGGCCGTCGGTGAGCGTCGCCTGGGCCTTGAACCAGGCCTGGACATCCGGAGCCTTCAGGTTCTCAAGCCAGCGATACGGATCCTCGTACGTCCGGCCGAAATAGGTGTCCGCGACATCCACCGTCCTCGTCGGCGGATATTTCCACTGCGCATGCAATGGGACGCCCGCCAGCAGGGGAAGGCAAAGGCGGGCAATCCACTTCGGATAAAAAGCTCTGGTAAGCATATGTCTTGGAGAAGAACTCGCTGGGCGGATCGAATCGAAGGGAATCGACCGACAGTCAATTCATGCGGAATCCGTTGCAAGCGATTTGGACCGCCCGTCCTCCCCTGCCCGGTGTCACAAGACCCTTTCCCACGAAAATCTCAGCGGATTGGCCGGAGCCGGGAATCCCAAGGCCAGCTTCCTCTCGTAAAGAGCGACATTCCTCGCCCTGTCCCGGCTCCGGCCCTGCGTGCAGGCGTCGGGCACCAGGGTTGGCGGCATCACCCGGATCACGGACTCGTCCACCTTGACCTTCTGGGCTCCCCGGCGGATGCGGTCGAAGAAATCCGTCTCCTCCCGTCCATAATGGCCCGCGTAATCCTCGTCGTAGCCGCCGATCAGAAAGAATGTTTCCCTGTGAAAGAGCAGGTTGACGATGCCGGGGCGCTCATCCGCCATGTCGGGAAGGCGCACCCGGCGCGGCATATAGAATCTCCCCATTTCCAGCGGGCGGTCCTCAAACAGGACCTTGGCGTCATTTTCATAGAGCAGCGTGTCGATGTCGGAAACGTAGATCCAGCCGTTCGCCTGATGGCATCCCAGGTTCCGCGCCCCCGAAAAATTCCAAGGAATGTCCTCCTTGATCCTGAACACCCTGATGGGAACGCCGCATCCGTGGCGGCGCACGATTTCGACCGCGGGCGCATTCGGGCTTCCGTCGTCAACCAGGATGACAGAGGGAATCCTTGCCATCGCCTTCGGATACCCGTTCCAGCAATCCAACTGGACGCGCAGCATCTCCGGATTGTCGTAGTAGAGATAGACCATCTCGACCGACGGGTGGGCGGCTAGGGGCTCGTTCATCTCCGCCGTCCGATCAGGCGACATCAAAGCCCAGGCTGCCGACATAGTTCACGTCGTCGGGATCAAGATCCCGCCAGCCGAACTTCCTGTGCCGGCCTATCGAGCTCGGCGGCCGGACGCTTTCCACGAGCGATTCGAGGCCGTCCCCGCCGATCGACGTACCCGTCCTCTCCAATATCCGCCGGATGCCCTCGCCGGGCGCACCGCACAATTCGTCATAGTTGACCAGGAGCACCCGCTCGGGATTGGCGTCCCTAAGGCACACCATCCGCCGATGAACGGCGCACCAGTAGCGCAGGGCAGACCGTGGAGTCAGGTCATGGGGTCCCCGCAAGAAGTATCCTCCCCATCGGGCCAATTGATTCCGATTCGCGCTGTAGGCCATGTCGCATCCGTTCCGCACCACGTGGATGTACTGCAGGTTCGGCAGCCTCCTCATGAAAGCCTCGATGAAGACATGCGTGTTTGGCTCCTTCCATCCCCACCATTTTCCAACTTCGCAGGGCCCCGAATCTCCCGCACTGCGAATGCGATCGATTCGGCTGCGGATCCAGCCGGGATCCCTTCCACCGCACTCGCGGGCACCCAGCGATTCCAACCACATGAGCTGGCCGCGGGTCATGGCGCCCGGGTTTGCCATGGCCGCGACAAAGAGCTCGACGGCCAGATTCAGCTCCTCGGCGGACCCGTCGAACGGATTCACTCCCGAATGTCGGAAAAGCAGGGTGAACCAAAGGTTGTCGTCGGCGGCGTTTCTGTCCGGGCCAAGATAGCATCCCATGCGCAGAAATAGCTCCGCGATCAGCCGCGTTCCGCTGCCTCCGACGCCGCCGATCGCCACGGTTTCCGGCTTTGGGGTCGTCTGGAATGTTGAAGGCATCGGAGGGCGTTTGAGCAGGGGTGGTTTGACCTTGCATCTACCACTGGCCCGCGGCGATCAATCCGGTGCCGGCTTCGTGCGTGTCCCAGATCGCGTAGTCAAACCAGCCTTCGAGCGAGAGATTGATGCCGCCAAGCCGGGAATATTCCAGGTCCTTGCCGCCGATAAAGACAATCGGGTGGTCCGGCGCCGCTGGATTCGGCAATGCGGCTTCAACCATCAGATTGCCACCGAACCAATCGCGGCCGCCGATCCTAACCCTGGATTTGTCGATTCCGAGCTGCAAAGCCCCCGCCCGCAGGCGCCAGACGCTGTTGGTTTCCGCGTTTCCAAACAGGACGAGGTTTGAATCGGCATAGGCTCCAGCGGAGAATTCATTGTCGGTGACAACGCGGCAGGGAACGAAATAGGCCCGCTTCCAGGCACTCTGGAAGTCCTCGACGAGTCTTTTGATCACCGTCCGGTCGCCGTCCGTTCCGCCGGTGCCCTCGACGAGAACGAAGCGCTGCGCGAGGACCGCGGAAATTCCATTGATCCGCGCGGCCGATGGAAAATACCGATCGCTCCTCCGGACGGAGGGACTCGGTCGCGACTGGGTCACCAGCCAGCCGCAGAGCTGGTCCCAGCCGTCGTAGTGCTTTTCCCTGATCTGGATCGTCCGGTCAAACTTCAGAGGAAACCCCGCCTTCCCCGCTTCGGCAGCAAAGGCCTCGGCGCTCTCGAGCGGGCCGTGTCCGGGTTCCCCGCCGTCGTGGATCACATAGGTGGGGATACGGCCCGCGCTCAGATATTCCGCAGTCGCGTCGGTGTGCTCAAGCCATCCGTAGATCGCGGGACACCGGTCCAGGTCGGCCAGGCCCAGGGCCGTGTGACGCTCGAGGCCGAAGGTGGGGTTGAGCAGGCCGACCGCGGCAAAACGTTCCGGCCACCGGGCCGCAGCGGCGGTCGCTACGGCACCACCGCTGCAGATTCCCATCAATGTGATCCGATGCGGATCGATTCGGTAATCGGACGCCACGGCTTCGATCGCCTCGTCGATCTGCGCAAAATCGATGGGATTGCCCGTGGGTTCCGTGCGGTACCCGCACCAAAGAATCGCCAGGCCGTATTCCTCGCCAATCGAGCAAAAGTGCTCCACTTCGTTTTGATAGGTCAGAAACGCGCTTTCTATGAACGGGCGGCTGGCCTCCGTGTAGGTCGGAACCATGATCGCCAGGGGAAGGGCCCCATCGCGGGTTCCATGGGATTGGGGCACGAAGAGCCGGTAGCTCTCGACCTGGTCGTCGATCTTCGAGCGGAATCCGCGCAAGTGGAGGCCGGCAACGCCCCGGAAGGCCTCCTCGCCATGATCGAGAGCGCGCAGCACCGTCGAGTATTCCTCCAGCACGGAAATCATCTTGCTCTCCCAATTGCCGTGTTCCTGGGCGGCTCCGCTCTTCAGCAGCGCGTCGAGCCGCTGCTGAAGCACGGTGACATCGGCCGCAACCGGATCGGCCGCCCCCAGATACCTGCGCCCTTGCAGGGACAGCCCGGCTGCAACAGCGCCCGGAGTCCCGATGCAAAAGGGTTCCGAATACTGTCCCTGGAGAAATGAAAGCGTCGCGTAGTAGATTCCTTCGGGGACCGTAGCCGGCGGAACCCACCGGTCGCCCGCGCCGCCCAGAACCGTCCGGGCGATCGTCGCGCCGCCGCTATCGGTGATGGTGGTCGGAAATCGGACCCCTTCGGGGACGCCGCGGGGCGCGGCCTCGAGGGTATCCCCGGGGCCGAGGACGATCCTCTTCAGCAGCTCGCCATAGCGCTGCCGCTGCATTCTCAAGGCCGCGTCCGCGGCCGCTTCGACCGTCGGTTCGAGGCGGGCCGTGAGGCCCCAAAGCTGCTGGCTCCAATGGGAGACTTTGACAAGAAGCAGATTTTTTCCCGGGCGAAGGTCGACGGCGATCGAGCTATTGTACGTATTGAGCCCGTGCTTTCCCTGATCCCGCCAGATCAGAGCACCGTTGAGCCAGACACGGATCGATTCGGAGGAGCCGGACATCAGGTACACGCGGCAGTTTCTCACGGCCTCAACCGTGCAGGCAGCGTAGGCCGCGCCGGGCGACGCTCCCGGCCCGTACGACCTGTGGTACAGATTCTGAAAATCCAGGACCTCCTCGCCCAGGCACATCCTGCCCCAGGGGTTGCGGCCGGGCTCTCCTTGAATGATCCTGCGAATCCCGTCGGCGTCGATCGCCGCCTCGTCCGCCTGGCCGGCGGACAGAAAATTCGTCTCAGCCGGATCCTTCGCTCCCGGCGCCTCAAACGGGCCGAGCACCAGCCAGTCCTTCAGCGCCAGCGGATGGCCGTCGTAGGTTTCCCCGGGAAGGGTGAGCCTCCCCTCGTCGGGCGAAGCGCGCACCGATTCGGCGGCGGCCAGGACAAGCCCGAGGAGCGCAAAGGCGCGGGCGCCTGCGGCCGCGTAAGGGAAGGCTCTGCGCATGGTGACGATTCCCGGCCCTCTCATTTGCGGCCATGCTCCGCATCGCGAAGCCGGGGAACCAGGACATCGCGGACCCAGAAATAATCCGGGGTCGCCCGCAGGACCCCTTCATAGGCGGCGGTCGCCAGCTCATATTGGCCCCTGCGCGCGTAGACCTGCCCCAGCCAGGCGTCGACTTCCTGCCGGCCCCAGCTCGGTTTGCCTGCTGCGGGGGCATCGCCATCAAACAGGCCCTTGGCCTTGAGCAGAAACTGGCGGGCCTGATCGAGGCTTCCCCCCGCGACCGCCGGCGCGTACATCGCGCCGATTCCACGCAGCAGCCAGACCCGCGGGTTCTTCGGTCCCAGCTTGAGTGCCAGCCGCATCTGAAAATCCGAGACATCGGCCAGGCTGACCAGGTGGCGCGGATTCGTGGAGATGAGCTGGCCAAGGATTATCGCGCGCAAGGCCGGTGTTTCGGCAAGCCCGTCGCGGGCTTCCGACGCCTGCAGGTACTTGTCCGCTTCCCGCAGCAGGGGATCCGCCGCGCGGGCCTCCAACGATTCGCTTTTTCGGTAGAGCGCGTAGCCGAGATAATGGAGGAGCAGCGGGTCGTCGGGGTATCGCCCCAGGCCGTCCCGCAGGAGCGCGATGCCCCTGTCGATGTCTCCGTTGTCCTGGCGGCGATCGCCCTGGTCGACGAGCGCTTGCGCCGAAATCGCTATCGGGATCGGATCCAGCGGCTGCGCGCGGGCCGCCGGTTGGGTGGCCGTGAGGCTGAGGAGAACTGCAAGGCAGGTGGTCTTCTTCATAAATTCGTTCAATTGGTTTCTCCTCCGAATACCCGGACGGAGCCGTCATAGTCCCTCTCGACGATTCGCTTGCGCACGGGGTTGATCGTGGCGCGGAAAAAATTTCCGTCGCTCTTTCGGCGCGCCATGAGGGTGATCCCGGCCCACCCGACGCTGGTCGAGTAGCGAAAATCGTCATCTTCCGCCAGTTCGACCGGATAGGCATAGGGCACCGTCCTCCGGTCGCCGGCCGACGGATTGGCCCGCCAGTGGAAGTGATGGTCGCCGTCGTCATCCCGGCACTCGGCAAGGAGGTCGTCGGCGTACGCGCATCGAAGCGCGATCGCGCCCTCTCGGCTCCATTCGCGGAGTTCGCCGGCGACATAGCGGAAGCGATTGAGGATGCCTTCGACTTCAAGCTCGGCCAGCCGGCCGTTGTCGTCGTAGCGGGCCGCAAGAGCAAGCCGGTGATCCTGCCGGTTCACGATCTGTCGTATCCATGCGCCCTCGGAAGACACCGCGAAGGAAGCGGCCTGGAGCCTTATCTCCACCAGCGAGCCGTCGACAAAGCGGTAGTCGACCTTCGGGTCGTCGCGGCCGACCACGGACTCCCGCGTTCCGGCGCGCCGCAAATGCCATCCCGGAACCTGCGCCTGCCCCAGGGCCGCGGCAACTGGCATTCCATCCCGATCAAACTCAAAGGGCGCTCCCTCCGGCAGCTTGCAGGCCGTCTGGCCGTCCGCGTCCGGCACGCAATAGCTCATCAGTTCGGGGACCGACCAGATGCTCCGCGCATGCCGCAGATAATCGACAGCGATTCCGTGCTCGAGGGTCAGCCCGAACCCGCCTTCGCCTCCCTCGGTGAGGAAACCCAGGTCGTATGCCCTTTGCAGGATTCCCTCCTGGCTCACCGACTCCAGCCGGAAGGGCGGCAGCGCCGGGAGCCGCGCGGCTGCCGCCACCAGAACGGCCACGAAGAGACTGTGCCGCTTAAAGGACACGATCGATGATTCCGCAAATTTCCTCGGCCGTGATGTGGTATTGTCCGCCGGGCGCGTTCATGACCGGCACACCCCGGTCTCCGGACCACGTCAGCCACGCCCGATTTACCCCGGAAAAGTCCATCGGGGCCAGGACGACGAGGGAAGGCAGGCCGCCGGTGGGCTGCACCGGCAGGCCGGAGGGCCGCACAATGATTCCCGGGGCCGCAAGCGTCGCCGATTGGATGAGGTAGGATCCTCCGACAAATACCGCCAGATCGGCCGGGGGCGGTGGCGCCCCCGGCCGTCCCTCGAAAAGAGGTACGATCAGCCTGTCTCCCGGGCGCAGCCCGGACGCAACCTCACGGCATCTGCGTCCATAGTCCTCGCCAAACTCCTCCACGGACGGATACAGGAGTACGCTGCGTCCCTTGCCCCGGAAACCGTTCGTCCGGATTTCGGCATACGGGCCGTCTATGGCGATCTGGGTGGCATCTGCGGACCGCATGATCCGACCGGCCGACCAAACGGACGCCACGAGGACAAGGGCCGCCAGGCCTATGGGCCGCGACCCGCGGCACACCGGCGCCCCGGCCGGCTGTTCACATCCAAAGTGAAGCGCGGCGACGAGCAGCGCCGCCGCCGCGGCGACGGCCGCGGCCGACAGCGCGCCGTTGACCGAAGAGAAGAAGGCGGCGGTGCCAAAGGCCACCACGCTCGCCGCGGCCGCCCCCTGGGCGGCTGCCGTCCCTTCCCGCGTCACGCGCCCATCGAAGGGGAGCGTCGCGAGTCCCACGAGGAGCGCCACGACGAAGCCGAGAGCGAGCAGTCCGTGTTCGACCGCCAGCTCCAGGTATGAGTTCACCATGCCGAGATAATGCCAGGTGTGCCCGAGCGGCTGGAACCAGTCCGAGTACATGATGCCGGACTCGCCCGCGCCCCAGCCGAGGATCGGGCGCGTCGAAGCCATCTTGATCGCCCCCCTCCAAAGTTCAAGTCGGTGAAGCACCGCTCCGTCGCTCTCGACGTATGCGGGCGCCAGGCGGCCGGCGAACCCGCTGATCCAGCAGCAGGCGGCAGCCGCTCCAAGCCGGGCCGCAAACGGAACCGACGCGAATACCAACGGGGATCGCGCGCCGAGCCGCCCCGCCCTCCAGGCGTGCCAGAGGGCGAAATAGACCGCGGCGACCGCGAGTCCCACTAGGCCGCCCCGGGAGAAGGTCCGGGCCAGACAGAAAATCAACCCCGTCTCGACAGCGAAGGCGGCCGCCCACAGGAACGGCCGCCTACCCCGGCCCACGTCGAACTGCCAGAGTATCGGGATCGCCGAGGCGAGCGCGAGTGCGGCAAGGTTCGGCGACGGCCACAGGAGATTCCATCTCAGGATTCCGTTAAAATAGTAGTGAGTTTCGGTCAACGGAGTCATGGCTCGACCTGGAGAGCGGGGCTGCCTCCCGCTAATTCGTCGGTGCGGTCTTAGCGGCCGCCTTCTGCTGGTCCAGCGCCAGGAACTTCAGGCGGTTCTTTTCGACGTACTTGAAATTCGGCTGGACCCGCAGCGCCGTCAGAAATGCGGCCTTTGCGGCTTCGAAGTCATTGAGATCCCAGTACGTGTTGCCCAGCCAGAGATAGGTTTCCGCCTCGCCCCATTTCAGCGGCGCATCCGGCTTCTGCATCTCGAATCGCGGGATGGCTTTCTTGAACAATTCCACCGCCTCCTTCCTGTCGCCGCCCCACATCGCCGGCGTCTGGGACTTGTTGATCCCGGCGAAAAGGAGAACCCGCGGATTCTCGGGATCCATCTTGAGCGCTTTGGCGGCCGCGCTCTGCGATCCGGTCCCATAGCGCATGCCGCCGACCATCCCCCCCTTTCCGGCCAGCAGGCCCATGACCGCGCTCCGCAGCCCTTCCGCTTCCGATTTGAACGGGCCGGGCTGCACCTTGGCCAGAATGTCAACGGCGTGCTTCAGGCCTTCGGTGGTCGTCGTGTCCGCGGCCGGCACGAGCGAACCCCGCCGATATTGCCAGAGCCCGTATGTGTATCTCCAGGCGTCGCTCATGGTGCCTTCGCTGACGTCTTTGAATGCGGTGCTCAGGGCGTCCTCGGCCCTGTGATCGTGATCGAAGAACGTGCCGTTGATGCGCTCGATCAGGGCGAGCGCGGCCTTGTCGTCAGATTGTCCGTAGCCGGCCTGGGCGAGAAAGACGACGCTTGCGCCGAAGAGGCATGCCAGTTGAAGGAGTGGATTTGATGGAATCATGGGATTTGATTTTCAGTGATTGATGGAGAATCCGAAATAGAGAGTCCTCAGGAAGAGGCTTCCGCCGGGTATCTTCCGGCTGTAGTTGGCCGAGTACGCGTAGCTGAACGTGTTTGAGTGATTGGTGATGTTGTTGATCGAGAGATAGGTGACGACGGGCAGGGACCCGATGACCCAGATCCGGGAAACGGCAGCATCGATGCGGTAATTGTCCGGCAGACGGGCGGCCATCGGAGCCCCGAGAATCGGGTCATAGCTGTTCGTCGCCGGGTCAAAGTTCGCCCCGACGACGCTCGTGTAGGGCTTGCCGGTGGAAAAGCGCCCCACCAGCGAGAAGATGAAATTGTTCCAGCCGAAGTCGCTCCTCTCGACGACGGTGTCGCGCACGTCGAAGCGGCTCGGCGCCCGCACGCCGGTGTTCGGGTCCGTCCGCGTGGACCGGCCGACCGAATAGCTGGTCGAGAACTTCAGGGCGGGCGTCGCAGACCACTGGGCATAGGCCCAAACGCCCTCGGCCTGGCCCACGCCGCCTCCCGAGGCGATGTACTGGTCGTTGAATTGGTTGAGCTGGCGGTAGTTCTTGTAATAGCCGCCCGCCTGCAGGACCAAGGGCCCCTTCTTGCGGGTCAACGTCAGGCTGGTTTCGTCGTCCGTTGTGAAACGCAGCGGCAGCGGAGCCGAATCCTTCTCGTTCGGGCTCGGGGGCTGGGCGAGGCGGCCGGAATAAACCTGTCCCACCATGTCCGAAAAGAGCGGAAAGACGAGCGACAGCCGCGGCTGCAGCGCCCCACGGCGCTCGTCCTGGAACCAGTCGTAACGGATGCTCGGGACGATTTCGAATCTTGGCAGGAGATGCAGATGTACCGCCGAAAAGCCCCCGTAGGCGGCGGCGTGCGTGCGGTTGTCCAGGGTCGCTGAAGGCGACCCCGGCGCCAGGGCATTCGTGGCCGGCACTACGCCGGCGAGACGGCCTCCGTCCCAGAGCACGCTGCCGCCGAGGCCGAAATCGGTCTTCGGCGACAACTCGCGGTTAAGCGACCCGATCAGGTCCGCCGTATCCGTCCGATTCTCGAGGTTCAGGACTCCCAGGCTTTCGTCGTGCTTTTCCTCGCCTCCCCCCATGGCGGCCTTCCATTGCCAATCGTCCAGCATCCCGCTGATCCGAATGGCTCCAAAGCTGGTGGAGACGTTTTCGGCATAGGTGCCCGAGAAGTTTCCTGCCAAAGCCGTCAGCCCCTCGCGGGTGTCCTGATGATAGGCTGTCCCCTCGACGATCACTCCGGATTTTGTGGTCGTATCCCCCTGGATAAAAATCTCATTCCCTCGCGGCGCCTCGGTGTAGTGGACGGGCGAGCGGTTGAGCTTGAACAGCTCGGTGGTGTTCGTCTCCGCTCCGGCGACTGCAATTCCGGATTCGCGGCCGATAGGCTGCTGCGCCATGGCGAAGACGCCCCCGATGCTCAGGTCGAGAGACTGGTGGGCATCGGCGTCGGATCGGATCGTGTTCAGGCTGACGGCTCCCGAAAGCGCGTCTCCAAAGCGTGCCGGCACGCTCCCCGGATAGAATTCGATGCGCCGAAGATAGTAGGGGCGCAGCGTCTGGCTGAATGTCCCGGCGGGAGCGAGATCCTGCCGGGTGGCGGGGAATCGGATGTCATCCACGTAGGTTACGGTTTCCTCGGGTCCCCCGCCCTTCACGTAGAGCGCGTTTCCATCGTCGACCGACGCCATTCCCGGCAGCATGGCCAGCGCCCGGTTGACGTCGCCCGCCGCCCCCGCGGTCGTGTAGACATCCACCCCCGTCATCCGGGTGTTTGGCTCCGAGGCGTCGCCGCCCAGGATGCTGATATTCTGATTGGTGACTTCAAAGGGATCCATGAGCGTCACCGGCCCGGTGGTCTGGCCTCTCAGCGGGACCAGCCCCGCGGCCAGGAGAACGCCCAGCCCCGCGGTCGCCCGCAGGACGGGGTACGCCCGGCCGCGGCGGACTTGCCTTGCCTGGAAGCGGGCGCTCATTCCCATCGGAACAGCCAGGCCGCCGCCGCATAGCCGATCACGGCGAAACCGGCCAGCAGCGCGCCGCCCGCGGCAGGCGACACGGTGCCGTCATGATAATGGTTGAGCCAATAAAACAGCTCGCGAATGTAAAATCCGGGGAGGATCCAGCGCACGTCGGTGATCACCGGCGGAAGCGATTCCATCGGGATCATGGCCCCCGAAAGAAACAGGCTGGGAAAATAGATCAGGTTCGCCAGGGTGCCCGCCGCCTCCGGCGAGCGCGCGATCGCGGCCACCACAAGGCCTATGCCTCCATAGGCGGAGGCGCCCAGAAATGATATCAGGCAAAATCCCGTGAGCGATATGGGCAGCCTCCCCCGATTGACGACGACGGCCATCGCCACCAGAACCGCCGACGAGACGAGCGTGAGCACCCCCTGCCGCAGGAGCGTTGCCGTGAGCACCTGATAACTGGAGAAGCCGGAGACATAGAACCGCCGGATCACACCAGCGGCCCGGTCCTGCGCGATGAAGGCTCCGGCCGAAAAGAGTCCGTTGGCCACGACGCTCATGACCGCGACGTTTGCGAGCTGGTCGACGATTCCCGACGAAATGAACGCACCCGACTGCTCGCGGCCGACAAATGCGTACACAAAGATCATGAACAGGCCCGCCGGGAACAGCAGCGTCCAGAAGAGAATCAGCCGGTCCCGAAGGAGACGCAGCGCAAAGGCCCACGACAGCTGCAGCAGCGGACTCATCGGCGATACTCCTCCCCGGAAAGGACAAAGAAGACCTCCCGAAGCGACGGACGGGCGACTTCCACGGAATCGATCCTGGCACCGGCGGTGGCCCAAGCTTCCGCCGCCCTGGCCAGTCCCTGGCCAAGGTCGGCCGCGTTCCCGCACAAGCCGGAAGCGGTGGATTGCCAATCCGGCCCGACCAGGCCGATGTCGCCCGAGCCAAGCGAGTCCACCTTCTTCGCCCGGCAGGTCACCCGAAATCCCGGGCAGGTACCTTCGATCAGGTCCCGGACGGTCGCATCCGCGATCAGACTGGCTCGGTTCAGCATCACCACCCGGTCGCTGATCGCTTCGGCCTCCTCGATCTGATGCGTGGCCAAAAGGACGGAGCACCCTTCCCGCTTGATCCTCAGGAGCTCCTCCCAAAACGCCTGCCGGGAAATCGGATCCAAGGCGTTCGTCGGCTCGTCCAGGATAAGAACGGACGGACGGTGCATCACGGCGATGGCGACCGCCACCCTTTGCCGCTCGCCTCCGGACAGATGCTCGGTCTTTCTCGACAGGATCCTGGAGAGCTGAAACCGGTCGACGATTTCCTTGAGCGGCATCGCGTTCGGCCTCAGCGAGCGAAAAAGCCTCAGAATCTCGGCCACGGTGAGCTTCAGCGGCAGGCGGTTCTCCTGAAGCATGACTCCGACGCTTCGACCGCCCCAATGCTGGTTGTTCGAGACGCGCGCTCCCAGGATCCTGACCTCCCCGGAATCCGGCCTGCGCAAGCCTTCGATGATTTCCAGCAGGGTGGTCTTGCCCGCTCCATTCGGCCCGAGCAGGGCCACGACCTGCCCTTTTTCGACGCAAAACGAAACGTCGCGAAGGCCGACGGTGCTTCCGTAGGATTTGGAGATATGTGAAACCTCTATGACCGCGTCAGCCATGTGAGTGGATGCGGGAGGCTAGGAACAGGGCGCGGCAGCCGCGCTCGATCGATCCGGCAGGATCGGTTTTCCCAGCATGGCCGCGTTGTACGCAAGGTGAGCGATGACGGGTGCGAGGATTCCGCCCGTGGCATACGCCAGGACCGAAAAGAAAATGCCCGTCCCGATATGGAACCGAAACCCCCGCAAGCCGTGCGGCAGGATGTGAAAGGCGGCGAATCCGATCGTTGAAACCATGACGGCAGCAAAAAAGGGAACCGTCGCACGGACGCTCAGCGGTCCGCCCCGCCACACGATCTCCTCCGCAATGCTATTGATCAGAAAGAAGGCCAGCCGCGGAGCGATCACCCTCGGCGAAACCTGGCCAAGCGCCTTGAAGTAGATCCACGGGTTCGCCAGGGTGACAAGCAGCAGGGCAACGCCTCCGGCCAGTCCCCACGCCACGCTGCCGATCGCGGCGTTTTCGCGGACAGGCAGAATCGGAGGGTGCAGGCGCCACACTATGAAGGCGGCCAGGGCGCTGTGCAGCCCAAACCAAGCGAAAAAGCCGGTGCGATAGGAGGAGCGCTCTCTGAAAGATTCATTCATGCGTCTTGGAGTCGCCAGCCGGCGGACCTGTCAGGACGACAGCGTAGCAGACGCCCTCCGTGAGGCCGTCCAGGCCCAATAGTGTGTCAAGCGGTTCCTCGTAAAAGCCTCCCCACGGACAGGCGCCGATCCGGAGCTCCGTCGCGGCCAGCAGGATGTTCTGGGCCGAGTGCCCCAGCTCCAGGATCGAGAAGCGGACCCCGCGAAGTCCATATTTGAAGCGGCTCCTCCAAAACGAGCTCGCCAGGATCAGGAATGCCGCCGCTCCGGCGGGAAGCCCCACGAAACAGTCGTCGATCGCGGCATCCGGCCGGGCCAGCTCCAGCAGCGAATGGATGGCGGGATGATAATAGTAGATGCCCTGGTCAAGTTCCGGACAGTTTCGGACGCAGACGAAGATGTCGGTGGAATATAGGCCTCCGCCCGAAGGAATCGTCCGCCTGCTCGCCGTCGGCCGCGTCCTGTCCAAAAGCCCGTTGCCCGCGTAAAGCAGGGTGGCCAGCCTGCTGGAAGTCAGCGGTTCCGCTCCTTCAGCCGTCGACGAGCGCCTGGCCAGCAATTCGCCAAGGGAGCCCGTCAATGCCAGCGGATCGGGCAACGCGATTGTCCGCAAGCTCGGCACCCGCCTCCAGGCCTGGCGCGTTCGGGCCTGCAGGCTGGGGCTCAATGTCAGCATCGAAAGGCCCGACAGCTGCGCCAGGGCCGTGCTCCGCCGCAACTTCGACGCGCAATGGAATTCCTCGGCCGGATCGAGCATTTCGCCCACCGGCTGGTTGAATACCTGGTGCGCTGGGATCTGGTGGGACCCCGGAGTGGCGGTCGGAGGCGCATTCATGGGAAGGGGTGCGGCGCCAGGTTGAGGGGCGTTTCGCAGTCGGGCCCGCCCCGGCCACTGCGCCCGAATTCGCCGAGGAGCCCGCTGCCGAGAAATTTAGGCATGAGTCCCACGCTCAGCCGGCAAAGTTCCGGACAGAGGGTATGCGCCGCCGTCAGACCGGATTGGCGGAGGTCGACCGTGGTTATGTCTACGCTCAGGCAGCCAATTCCCCGGCTCGCCAGCCGTCGCAGCGCCTCGGCCAGGATACCCTCCTGCGATCGGGCGACGAAGTCCGTGTTTTCCGCGACGAATTCGCCCGGCCCCTGGTGAAAAAGGAAATCGCAGGCCGCCGCCGCGGCAGGATGTGCGTACAGATAGACGTGATCCTCGAAGTTGATCAGGGCTTCATCCGGTTCGCAGGCATTCCGATTGGCAATCAGCGATTTCGCCCACGCCCTTGTGTGATAGGCCTCGATTGCGGCCTTCCGGGCCGCGATTTGGAAGGTGGGAGCGCTGGCGCTCCCGAAGGCCAGGGTTGGAGTGACCGGCCATACGCCCCGGATTGCGGCCATGGCGGTCGGAATCCCGACAAGCGCCGACAGATCCCACAGCACGCATTGGGGCTCCGAGAGAAAAAAATCCCAATCATTCGGCAGGCCCAGGTCCGCCACAGTCAGATTCCGCCGGATCGGGGGCCGGAGGCGGAGCAGCCACGCGCGCATGGTCGCATCGCGCTCGATGCCCTCGAACAAGCCCGTCAATATTGCCTGCTGCGGTGAGGCGCCCAGGCCCGATCCGCTGCTCGTCGAATAACCTATGCGCTCCTCGCCCTCGCGATATTCGTGCCGCAATTGCGTCAATTGCGCCGGCACCCAGGAGCCTTCCCCGGTCAGCAGGTCGGTCGCCCGGATCCACTCCACCTTCGAGGTTTCCTCGAATGGAACCATGCCGATTCCGGCCGCGTACTGATCGGCACTGAACAGCGCGTAGCGGCTGGGATGCGGGGTCGGCTCGCCGAGTTCGCGCCAGGTGCAGAATCTCGTCTCGGTCTCGCAGCCGGTCAGATTGGCGTACCGCTCGAGCGCCTCCCCGATGCAGGCGGTCATGGCCTCGGATTGGGTGGCGCCGGCACCGGCTCCAAACAGCCTGTCGTCGCATCCAAGGATGCCCTTGAGGTCGCCGGTGGCCGCGGAATACAGGTAGAAGGGCGGATCGTCGGCGTCCCTCAGAAGCTCGACCGGCTTGCCGATGATCCCCAGGGTCGGTGAAACGCAATCGCGCAGACTCATCGCCGAGGCTCCTCCGCTTTCGCCTTGATTCCCCACGGGGCCACTGGGCTGATCGACGTCGCCGCGGAACAGACCGTGCACCGCGGCACCTTATACAAGAGATGGGTGCTGACCTCGCATATTCTGCCGGCGTCGATCACCTGACAGCGGCCGGGAATGATCGGATCGGAGGAAACCAGCCAGCGCGCCGATAGCGAAGTCGCCAGCCCTGCCAACAGGTCGATGAAGAAAAACGGGGCGTCGCCCGCCCGCAGGCCGCCGTCCAGATTATCAAAATTATCCTTCAAGAACGAGTGGGACTGCCGCCGGCGGGCAAAGCACTCGTAGCAACCAGTCTCGGGCGGAAGAAACAACGGTCCTGCGAAGCCCTGCGTGCCGAAATCGGCCGATGCAAAGAGCCACGGTACCTGGGCGGCGACTGCGCCGCGGTTCCAGGCCGGAAGCGCTCCGATCTGATGCGCTGCCGGCGCAACCACGGCCAGGCTCGGCCTCTCCCGCGCGGCCGCGTCTCCCAGCTCCTCGTGGAAAAGCACGCGGCCTATGCCGAGCTCGCCCAGCTGCTCCATCATCCGGGCGGCCACCCCCGAGGCCCCGTAGACGTCGACCGTGGCGCCTTTCAAGCGGGCGCTGACATCGTTCGGATTGGCCCTTTCCGGCAGGCAGATGAAATGGAGCCCCCCATGCGTGGCCCCATTTCGATCCTCGGCCGGCCCGTCGAGGAGCAGTCGATGGTCGTTCAGCCGCACCATGGCCTCCTCAGCCGACGTCCTGTGCTCCTCGGGAAACGAACCGACGATGTCGCTCCTGCTTCGGTTGCCGTCGAGAAGCGCGAGTAGCTCGGGCAACAGGCTGTCGCAGGCCTTTCCCTCGAATTTCACCAGTCGATTCGAGCAATAGCACAGCACGCGGCCGGGAGAGGAAACCGTGCGGGTCCAGGGAAGAAGCCGGGGACGTTGGGGAAGCTTTTGCGTGTCCATTTTGGTGTAAAATGTCAAAAGGCTGACACCCGGAGGTGATTCCGGATGTCAACCTTGCGATCAAGACCTCCGCCATCGGAAGTCTGCAGCTGTTCGGCCTTAAGAGCCCGTACCGCCTTTGCCGCTTCCAATGTTGAAGCAGCAGCAGCAGCAGCAGCAACAGCCGGCGGCCAGGGCAAAGCCCTCGCCTTCGCCTGACGCCGACCATTCCGACGATACTAGGTTTAGCATGTCACTTATTTGGTTGTTCTGTCGTTTGTTCTATATTCCCGCATAACAGTTATGCTGGAAATTTTCCGCCAGGAGCTCGTCGAAAGACGCTCCATTCAACGCATGGCTAGGCCGGCATCCGACGCCTGGTCGAGATGCCGGCGCGTTAGCAAATAAGTCCCGATGTGGAGACTTGAAGCCGATCAGAGCTATGAGCCAGTGCCGCCCGAACCGCTACCGATATTGAAGCAGCAGCAGCAGCAGCAGCAGCATCCCGCCGACAGCGCCATGCCGTCGTTTTCGGCCGTCGCCGAATGCTCAGATGAAACCAGATCCAATATGTCGCTCATGGTGTGTGTTATGTCGCTTTGTTATTTTTTGTTTTTTTGCATAGGTGTTATGCAGAAAGGGAGGCATCGAGGGCGTTTGGTCTCGGACGGCGATTATATTCGGGAAACGCTGGAGGAATTTCTGCCGACGCCTCATTCGAGGCTCCGTTCTTTCTGCAAAGCAAACGACTTTTTGTCCTATTTTCAGGACACCGTCGCGCATTCGGGCCGGTATTCGAGTCCGACCCGCAGTTTCATCTAGGGGTTTCTACCTAGATCGCAGAGCGGGGGGAAATTCTCCGCGTTCGGAAGCGGGCTCCGCGGATTTCGTGCAGACTTTTGTATTCATGAAAATATAACAGCACGATCCGATTTTTTGATTGTATTCTTTGTGCTGCATTGCAGGTTTCGCACTCGCCCCACCCCGTCCATGCTTGGTCAGTCGTTTTCCCCTCTAAAGATCGGCCTCATACTGAACGACAGGCTGTGGCTGGACGCGCTCTCCGCCATCTGCGTCAAGGAGTTTCAGTTCGACGTCGTGCTGGCCGCGGCGAGCGGCCGCGAGGCGAAGGAGGCCTTGGCCCAAGTCAGGCCCGAGATGATCGTCGTCACCCTGTCGCTGCCCGATATCGACGGCTTTCAACTCGTCGAGGGCCTGCGGCAGCACGAGTGCATTTCAAAGATCCTCGTTCTTTCCTCGCGCTGCGACGAGCAGACGGTCTCCCGCGTCGAGCAATTCCGGCTCCAGGGATTTCTCGACACCCGAAGCGCGACTCTCTGTTGCCTGGACCATGCGCTCGCGCGGGTGGCGCAGGGAGGCACCTATTTCTGCGAAAGCTTCCAGCGCGAACAGGCATCCCTTCGTCGAAATCCCATGGCGCTCTCGAAGGTGCTGACGCGGCGGGAACAGACCCTGATGCCGATGATAGGCGCCCTCTCGACCGATCGGGAGATCGCCGAATTCCTCGGCCTGTCCATCAACACCCCGCAGAAATACCGCTCGCGGCTGCTGAAAAAGCTTGGCCTGAGCTCGATGACGGACCTTCACCGCTACGCCCGGGACAAGGGCTTCTTTCCCTATACGGACGACCGGCGGACTGTTGGCGGCGGAGCCGGGCCCGGAGGGCGGTTTCCGCATCAATCCTACTCATATGAAATCGGCCGCAACCGAGACAAGGCCGTCTGACCGGATTCCTCCGATTGAGAAAGCGGGGTTTGCATCCGCATCGATAGCGTCGAGCACCGCGCCGGGGGCGCTCCACGTTCTGACAAATCCGATCTTCAATATAACGCTGGGGCTGAGTCCGGCGGTTCTGGCCGTGATTTCGTTCGTGCAGACCATGTGGTACACAATGCTGGCCCCCTTTGTCGGCAAGTACTCCGACAATTTCCGCTCGAAATGGGGAAGGCGGAGACCGCTGATGCTCGCGGCATCCGTGCCGCTGGTCGGCTTCTTCATCCTTATATGGTTTTTCCCGGCCCAGCTCAACCCTTCGCAGCTGGTTGTGTACTTTCTGGCGACGTCCCTACTCTTCCTGACCGTCTATGCATTCTATGCGGTACCGCTCTCGGCGCTGATCATGGAGGCGACCGGCGACTATCATGAGCGGACTAGGCTGAACACTTTCACGCAGGTCTCGGTGTTTTTCATCTCGATCGCCGTGCAATGGATATTCCCGTTCACCCAGCTGAAAGTCTTCCACGGCACCATCACCGGGCTGCACTATTTCGCCCTTATTTTCGCCGCGTTTTTGCTCGTCGCCGCCCTGTTCCCCATTGCCGTGAATCGCGAGCGGCTGTACGCGAGCATCTCGAAAACGCGCGATCCCGCCTCGATTCCGGAGACGCTTAAGGCTACGCTAAGAAACAGGCCGTTCATAGTCATTGTCGGGACCCGCACGATTTTCACGTTCAGCTACAATATTGTCAGCTCCCTGGGATTGTACCTGAATTATTATTACATTTTCCGAGGCGACATACATCGCGCCGCCATCATGCAGGGCTGGAACGGAACCGTCTTCCAGGTCGCCGCCATCCTCTCGCTCTTTTTCTTCCGGGCGTGCGCGATCCGCTTTGGCAAACGGCGGGCGCTTTCGGCGGCGGCCTGGATCCTTGCCGTCGGCAGCGTCGCCAAGCTCTTCGTCTACATACCTGGCATGCCGTGGTGGCAGATCATCGTTTACGTGGCCAACGGGGCCGCCGGAGCGGGTTCGGTCATGCTGGCGAACTCCTGCCTGGCCGATGTCGCGGACTATGACGAGATCGTCTCGGGAACGCGGAGGGAGGGAACGTACTCCGCGGTCCTCGGCTGGTTCGACCGGGTGGGCAATTCGGTCGGGACGCTTATATCCGGCTTCGTCCTGGTGTGGATCGGATTCAACGCCAAATTGGGCGGCGCCCAGCCTCCTTCGACTCTGCGGCTCATGCAGCTGGCCTATTTCGCATTCCCTTTTTTGGGCGCATGCGCCTCGCTCTACCTGCTTCGCAGCTATAAGCTGGACGAGCGGCATTGTTACGACATGAAGGCCACGCTCGAATTCCGGCGCACCTCGTCCCTGCCGTGCGCATTCGCCGGGAGCCAGGCCAAGGTCTGACCCGTCTTCGACGGCCGGCCCCATGAATGTTGCACGAGACCCGGTTCCGTCAGACGAGCCTCACGGCGATGGCGGCTTCCCGATAGTGATCTGCGGCTGCCACGGCGGCGGCACGTCGTATCTGGCAAAGCTGCTGCGCCACTCGGGCTTGTTCGTAGGCGCCGATGCGGGGCCGCCCGATGCAAGGAAGTACCACGAGTCCCGCGCATTTCTCGACGAAAACCGGAAGATCCTGGCGCGATTCGGCGACGAGAAGGGAATGATGGACGAGGCCGTGGAGGAAGCAATCGAGTCCCTCGGCTCGGAGGAGGATGCAGCCGGCTTTGCGCAGGCGATCGACCGGAACCGCCTCCTGTCGGACTTTTGGGGGGGCGACGTCCCCTGCGGCGGATGGGGATGGAAGGATCCGCGCAATAGCATAACCTACCCAGTCTGGAAGAGAGTCTTTCCTGGGGCGCGAGCCATCGTGCTGACAAAGTGCGTTCCAAGGCGGCCCGCAATATCGCGATCCGGCCATTGGTTTCGCAACCTGGCGACCCAGTGGATCCGAGACCGGTACACCCGGCCCTGTTGGATGGACAGGTGGAGCGGGACCCTGACGGTGTCGTTCGAGCGGATCACCTCGGAGCATGAAGCGTTCAATGAGCTGCTCGACTTCTGTCAATTGCCGCCGCGCGATGCGCGGGGCTGGCAGGATCTGCTGGAGTCCACGGGCTTCGAGCATGAACAGCCCGCGCCAATTGACGGAGTTCTGAAATGCTAGGCAAGGGAGGCGGGGCACCAGCCGGATACATGGAATCGCAGCCGAAGCTGAAATTGCATCTCGGAGCGGGGCAGAATCCCATTCCCGGGTGGTTCAACACTGATCTTGCGCCGCAATCGGCAGAGATCAGTCATCTGGACGTCACCGAGCCCCTCCCTTTTCCGGACGCAAGCTGGGACTATGTCTTTCTCGAGCATCTCTTCGAGCATATCACCTATCGAAAGGGATTCCGGCTCCTGGAGGAGATCCTCCGGATCCTGAAGCCGAACGGGCGGGTGAGGATTGCGACGCCGGACCTTGGGCAGCTCGTCGCCCTTTTCACCCGGCCGGGAGACGCCGACGTGCAGAGGTACATGGACTGGGCCGTCTCCTTCAACAAGCTGCCGGAAACAGGCGCCCGACCCTGCCATGTCATGAATCGGCTCATGCACGGATTTGGCCATCGCTTCGTCTATGACGCCGAAACGCTCCGCTCGAGCCTGGAGACCGTCGGGCTCACGGACGTGGCCTTCTTCGAGCCGGGAAAGAGCGACGATCCCGCGCTTCGGGATCTTGAAGGCCATGGGAGGCTGATCGGCGATTCCAACAATCGCTATGAGACCATTGTTGCGGAGGCGCAAAAACCCTGAAAGGCCGGCCCGGATGAAAACGGCCGGCGCTCAGCGGTAGCCCGCGGCCTGGAGGCTGAAGAGTTCGGCGTATTTGCCCCCCTGGGCGACAAGCTGGTCGTGGCTGCCGCTTTCGAGCAGGCGGCCTTGGTCCAGGACAAGAATCTTGTCCGCCATCCTGACCGTGGAAAAGCGGTGGGAAATGAGAACAGCCATCTTGCCCTGGCTCAGGTCGACAAAGTGGCTGTAGGCCTCGAATTCAGCGCGTGCGTCGAGGCTGGCGGTGGGCTCGTCCAGGATGAGGATCTGCGCATCGCGCATGTAAGCCCTGGCCAGCGCCACTTTTTGCCATTGGCCGATCGACAGGTCGACGCCGCCTTCGAAACGGCGGCCCAGCATCTGGTCGTACCCCAGAGGCAATTTATCGATCACCTCAGCGGCCAGACTTCTCTCCGCAGACCGGCGAATCTTGGCCCGGTCCTCCAATTCGGAGACCCTTCCGAAGCCGATATTCGCGCTCACCGGCATGTCATAGCGCATGTAATCCTGAAAGATGACGCCGATCGCCTCGCGCAGTCCGTCGGGGTCGTATTCACGGAGGTCGACGCCGTCGAAAAGGATGCGGCCCCCAGTCGGCTCATACAGGCGGGCCATGAGCTTGGTCAGGGTCGTCTTGCCAGCTCCGTTCTCGCCGACCAAGGCGATCTTCTCCCCAGGCCGAAGGGAAAAGCTGAGGCGGTCGATGACCTTCTTGGAAGATCCGGGATAGGAAAAGGAAACGTCCCGAAACTCGAAGCCCTGCTTCGCCGCCTTGGGCACCGCACGGGTCCCCGGCACCAGCGTCGGGCGTGCGTCCAGAAACTCGAAGAGGTCGCGCAAATAGAGCGCCTGCTCGGACGCATCCACGAATTGCGCCACCATGTTTTCCATGATGTCCCGCGAGCGGGAAAAGGCGCTCGCAATCATGCTGAGGCCGCCGACGCTGAGCGCTCCGTGAAGGGCCTTGAGTACGACATAGACGTAGGCGCCGTAATAGGCGGAGCTCGGCAGGATCCCGATGAGCGTTCCGTGGCTGGCGCGACGCACCGCCAATCCGCGGTTTTCCTCATGGAACGATTCGAAAACCAGCTTGAAGCGCCGGCTCAGGTAGTCGCCGAGCCCAAAGATCTTCACTTCCTTCGCGCTTTGGCGGCTGGCTCCGAGATACCTGATGTAGTCGAGTTCCCGTTTGGCGGGCGTCTGGCGGAAAAGGAGCGAGTAGTTGAGCAGGGCGAACTTGGTCTCGCCGACGAAAACCGGCACGGCCGACGCGGCCATCAGGAAAAGCAGCCAGGGCGCGAACGCGGCCACCGCCAGCATCATCGTGATCAGGGTGATGCATTGGCGCCCCATCGTCGCCACGGCGACGAGCATGCCGACGCGCGCCCGCGCCTGCTGGCGCGCGCGCTCCATCTTGTCGTAGAATACGGGATCCTCGAACGAGGCCAGATCCAGGGACGACGCGTGTCGGATGATCATCGCGTCCATGCGATGGTTGAAGCGCTCCCCCAGAAGGCTGTCGGTCAGCGAAATCATCCGCGCCAGTGCGTCGGCCGCGACGGTCAGCCCAAAGGCGAGCGCAATCATGACCCAAATGTCGGACGCCGGCAGAGGCTGGTGCCTGATCGTGGCGACAACGTCGTTGATGATGCGCTTGGCCACGATCATGCTTGTGATCGGAACAAACGCCACGATGGCCCGAAGACCGAGCGTCGCCGCGCAGAGCACCGGGCTTGTCTCCCAAACAATCCGGAAGAGCGGCGGCAGCCGTTTGAAGGCGGCAAACCGCGCGCCCAGCGCAACTGGGGGCTTGTCGATCCCGGAGGCCGGCTGTTTCATTCGGGTGCAGCCAGTCCAAGCCCGCAATTATCCCATTGCGATCAAAAGCGGGCAAAAAAGTGCCTGTCAGCCGGCAGCGGAGCCAGGCCCGCTGCCCGGCCGCATCGCGGACCGCATCTTACGGAACTATCATCAGGCCGGTGCGAAACTGCGCCTTCAGCTTGCGGTTGTAGTCCAGGATCGTTTCGCCCCACCCGTCGAAGTACTGCACGAACCAGTAGCCGTTCATTCCGCGGGCGCCGAGCTCGTCGAAAAGCCTGTCGCTCGACCGGAGGGGCAGGATCGCATTGACCTCGACGCTTCCGTAACGGGCCTTGTCCCCCTTTCGCAGGGTCGTGTTCAGGCGCCAGCCATTCTTCGTCACGCCGATCTGCAGGTCCGCATGCCCGCGGTAGTCGGCGATGTCTGGATTCTGGGCCTTGTCGAAATACCCGTAGACCATCGGCGATACGAAGAAGAGGAAATCGCCCGGAGCCGCCCAGTCGAGGCGCGGGCGCGCATAGTAGACCTCCATGCTCCGCGACTGGACGCCGGCCTGCCCGTTGGATTCGTGGCCGAGACCGGATTCCAGCCCGAACCAGACCTTGTTGTCCTTGGAGACCCAAAGCAGATCCTTCTGGAAAAAAATCCGCGGACGATAGGACGTGTCGTGAAACGGATAGGAGTTTTTGTGGAGGTCCCAGAGGGTCGTCTGGGAATAGGAGAAATAGAACGGGACCAGATCGGAGGGCTGGAATTTCAGGCTCAGCTGGAACTTCGAGTTGAGGCCTCCGCTGCCGCCCATCGCGAAATAATTCGGCTCGTACCGGGACAGGCCCGGAAGCAGCCGCGTGCCCCGGCGCAGCGCGGTCTCGTGAGCAATCTGCTCAGGATTGGTTCGGGAATTCTGGGCTACGGCTTCGCTGGCTCGGGCGGCGTCGTCCCGTTCAAGGACGGAAAACATCACGGGCTGGGCCCCGAGTTGGGTCAGCTCCAGGACGACGGGCCCGGCCATGCCTGCCGGCAGCGGAAATTGATACGCCAACTGAACATAACCGCCCGGCTGTACGGTGAGCGCGCCCTCCGGCGCGTTCGTCGTCAGCAGGACATCCTCAGATCGGGAGGATCCGGAATGCAGCCTTCCGGCGAGTGACTTCTTCACAGGCCAGACCAACAGCCCGGTGCCTGGGTTCGTAACCATCACTCTTAGCGATACAATCCCGCCGCCTGGCACCGATACCGCACCGGGCACGAGCACCACATCGGCATGGACGCAGTGCACGATGAAGAGCAGGGCCATAGCGCACGTGAAATACCTCTGTGTCCCGGGCTGTTGGAAAATAGGCCGGCCCGCAGCCGCCCATGGCGCGAATTTGCCTATCCAAATCACGCCGGGTTGCCCGAAGCCCGAGGAGGCTCGATTATGCGGCGCGCTTCGGGGGCATCCTCGTCCTCGACCTGCACGCGCACGCCCGATCCGAACACCAGCTGCGGCGCGCTGTTCGCAGTCATCTCTTCCGGAAGAAATGCCGCAATTCCGGCGGCATCGAGCAGCGACTTTATCAACTGGGCCTCATCGATGCTTGAGCAGGTTGCGATCGTCGTCATGGCGGGGTGCAAAGCTTGTTTCAGCTTCGAGCGCGGAATGCAACCGCACGGCCGGTTCGAATAGGATCGTCGCCCCGGCGGCCCGTGCCCTTCTTTACCTCGAAACCAAACGGCTTTTTGGCTCGTCTCGCGTGACCCCGAAGCAATCCCCACTTGAGTTAGCCTACCACCCCCATGCGCCTTTCCCATTCCCTGCTCTCCGTCCTGGCCCTAGCCGCCTCCCGCGCGCTCGCCGCCGACACTCCGGCAACGCCCCCGGCCGAGTGGATCGATCCGGACACCGGCCATCGCATCGTGCGGCTGTCGCGCGAACCCGGCAGCGCCAGCCTCTATTTTCATCAGAACGCCTTCACGCCCGAGGGGGACAAGATGATCATCGTGACGCCGGGCGGCCTGTCCACGGTCAACCTGAAGACGCGGGAGATCGAACTCATCGCGCCCGGCATCCGCTACAGCATGGGCAGCAGCGCCGGCATCGAGGTCGGCCGCAGGACGCGCACGGTCTACTATCAAAGAAACATAGACGGCCACACCGTCATCTACGCGACGAACGTGGATACCAAGGCGACCCGGGAGATAGTGAAGCTGCCCTTCACCGGCGAATTCGGGGGAGTATCGGCCGACGAGACCCTGATCATCGGGAAGACGGGTGTGCCCGGTCCTGCCGACCTGGCGGGGCGCGGCCCGGCGACCCCGCCTGTCCAGGATACGCCGCCCGCCGAAGGCGCTCCCCGCGAACGCCGCGGCGGCCGCGGCCCGCGCATGCTGCAATTCTTCACGGTCGCCATCCGGACCGGCGCGGTGAAGACCTTTTTTCCCAGCCACGACAACCTGAACCACATCCAGTCCTCCCCGACCGATCCCGGACTGGTCCTGTTTTGCCACGAGGGCGCCTGGCATGAGGTCGATAGGATCTGGACCATCCATACGGACGGCACGGGAGTCCGCCTGATTCACCCGCGCACCATGCCCTACGAGATCGCGGGCCATGAGTTTTTCAGCCGCGACGGTCGGATGATCTGGTACGACCTGCAGACCCCGCGGTCCGTCGAGTTCTGGCTGGCTGGCATCGATGTCCGCACCGGCGAGCGGTTTCGCTATCCCCTCACCCGGGAACAGTGGTCCGTGCACTACAATGTGTCCTGGGACGGGAAGCTCTTCTCGGGCGACGGAGCCGGCCCGGATGGCGTCGCGAACATGACGCCCCTCCCCGACTCGAGGCCGCTCGCTCCTCCGGTGAACAACAAGTGGATCTATCTCTTCACCCCGGTCGACGAGAAGCCCACCACCCTGAAGGCCGGCGGCGAGGACGTGAAGATCGGCCGTTTCGCCGCCGAGCGGCTGGTCAACATGTCAAAGCACGACTACAGCAAGCGGACGGGGGTCGAGCCCAACCTGATGTTCACGCCCGACAACAAGTGGCTCATTTTCCGGTCCAAGATGCAGGGCTCCCTGCAGGTGTATGCCGTTGAGATCGCCAAGGCGGCCTCAAAAAACTGACCCGCTCCACGAAAATCTAAATTGGGCACCCCAACCAAGCTCCCGACCAATCAGAATGCGTGATCGGCCGCGAGATGGCCGCAGATGCAGTGCCCGTCATGCTGCGAGTCGGAGTTGTAAGCATCGCACTTGCAGATCGTGCACTTCCCGCGCCCCAGGATCGGCTCGATTTCGGTCTCATGGGTGAAGGCGACCCCGACCATCGGCGATTCGATTTCAATAATAGCGTCGTCTCTTGATTTCACGATTGATCCTTTTTTTTGTTATCCGAGTTAAGCTTAAGCCCGCAGATAGGGCTTCAGATACTGATCCAAGTCTTTGCGTATCGATTCCTTCTGGGCGTCCGTTAACGGAGCGTTGCGGCGACCGCCCGGACCACCCCCGCCACCCGCCCCGGCTCCACCGCCCGATGTCTTGGCTTCCGGCTCCATAGGCTGCGGGCGCGACTTGGTCGTCTCCTTGAACACCCCGCGAGCGACCATCATGTACCCGGTGGCGCCGGGGATTGAGGCGAACGCCTGCACCCGGCCGTACATGTCAAAGGCCTCCTGCTTCTTGCCGGCCCAGTATAGCTCCATCACTTGCTGGAGCAGATCGGCATACTGGGGCGTCGGGCACAGGCCGACAAAGCCGAGCGGCAGCTCCTGGAGCAGCAAGTCTCCGGTGCCGCCGCCAGCCGCCCAGACCGCGAGCTTGTTGTCCGTCCGCTGGATCAATTCGGAAACGCGCTTCAGGGGATCTCCAACCTCGTCCTTCGTCGCCTTCATGGTCGGGATTTCCTTAAACATCCGGATCATGAGATCGACGCTGATCGTTCCGCGCGTCTGGACGATCAGCGGCAGATCGGTCGCCGCGCCGATCGTCTTGTAATAGTCCACGACCGCCTGGTCGCTGACATTCCATCCGTTGTTCGGAGGAATGGAGACGATGGCGTCCGCCCCGTGGTCGGCGGCGTGCTTCGCATAGCGGACGGACGTGGCCGTGTCCCACGCCATGTTCTGAACCGCGATGGCAATCGCAGCCTTGCCGCCCTTGCCGGCCGCCAAAATGGTCTCTGCACCCTCGATGCGCTCCGCGTCGGAAAGGGTCGACCAGCTGCTCGCAAACACCGGCCAGATCATGCCGCCAAGTTGTCCGCGATTGCAGTAATTGACCTCCGCGGCGAGCGCGTCGGTGTCCAGCTTGTTGTCGTGGGTGAAGGGTGTTTCCATGATCGGAAACAGGCCCCGCAGCGGTTTGCCGCTCGGCGTCGCGAGACGCGCGCCCTCGACATCCGCGGCCCTGGCGCTGCTTGCCGCCTGGAGAAAATTTGCGCCCAGAACCAAAGCGCCGGCGGACTGCAAGAACGTCCGGCGGCTCAGCTGCTTTTCGGGTGAAGTGTCGGCCATGGTGTCTATCCTGTTTGGGGTTAAGTGAGGCTGATGAAAATGTTCCTCGTGGGTGTCGCTATCCCGGCGGGTATGCGGGGATTTTGGCCAGGGGTGCAGGTCCGGCTACTTTCCAAGGTGCGCGTAGAGAAAATACACAGCGCCTGCCACAAAGCCCAATTGGACGAGAAAGCTGCTCAAGACCATCCATGAAAGCCTGCCCTCGAACGCGTGCATGTCGGCTTTCAATGCCAAAAAGCCTTCTCTCATTTCCGCCCGAAGCGCGGCGATTTCGCTCTTGGATTCCGCCCGAAGGGCAGCGATGTCACTCTTGAAATCGGTGCGAAAAGCAACTAAATCGGCCTTGATGGATGTCTGAAAGGCAACCATGTCAGCTCTGATCACCGCTTGAAAGGCGGTGAAATCTGCTTTGGTTGCCAGCATATCTTGGGATGAGGCCATTTCCTGTTCGAGCACCTTCAGGATGGCGTGGGCCTGGGCCGTGGGCAATTCGGAACTTTCGAGGATATCGATGCTTGAAGTTTTCACTGCCACGATAATAGCAAGCGGCTGCAGGGGAGTTTCTCAATGGGGCCGGTCGACTCCATCCCGTCAATGGGCGAACAAGTTAGATTGGCGCCTTGTATTGCTCGTCGCTGACCTTTTCCAGCCAGTCGACGGCCTTGCCGTCCAGCTGCTCCTGAATGGCGAAGTGTGTCATGGCTGTCGTGGGCGCTGCGCCGTGCCAATGCTTCTCGCCCGGCGAAAACCAGATCACATCGCCTGGCCGGATCTCCTCGATCGGTCCGCCCCAACGCTGCGCCCGGCCGCAGCCCGCCGTCACCACCAGGGTCTGGCCGAGCGGATGGGTGTGCCAGGCAGTCCGCGCGCCGGGCTCAAACGTGACGCTCGCGCCCATTGCGCGGGCGGGAGCGTCCGCCTGGAACAGGGGATCTATGCGCACGGTGCCGGAAAACCAGTCGGTCGGGCCTTTGCCAGAGGGCTGGGAACCGCTTCTCTTGATCTGCATGGCGGACTCCTGCTGTTGGAATTGAGGAAGGTGCAGTGGTTCAGCGACCGACCAGCTTTTGGAGATGCGCCGGATAACGCGCACCCTGCACCGTGATCTTCGCGGCTGCGGCGTCGATGTCGCGCAGATCGTCCGGAGCGAGCGCCTCTCCGACGAGCTCCTCGTTCAAGAACGGCTCGTAGGCTTCGGCTGTATCAAAGAATGTGACGCCGCGCTCAACGGCGGCATGGATCACGGCGATCATCTCCCCCTTGTCTCCAGCGGGGCCGTAGCCGTAACTCATGCCCATGCAGCCGAGCCCGAGGGCCGAGACTTCGAGGCCGCTGTTTCCGAGTTTTCGTTTCTTCATTTTGGAGTCCTGCTTTTGAAGTGTGCGCAGTCCATTAGGGATATGCGATGCCGCGCACTGAATCTCGCCCGAATCGTTGCGCAATTGCCCGAAATCGCAAACGGGAGATCACACAACCGCGACGCGTCGTCCGCTTCGGGCCGCCTCGTAGACTGCCGTGATGATTGACACGTCGCGGCGCCCCATCGTCGCGGGAGCGAGCGAAGCTGCGCCGGTCGATATCTCCATGGCCATGGCATCCAACTGGGCGAGCTGTTGATTGACGGCGGGCAGGTTGACCGGCCCCCGGGACGTAGTAAGAACAGGCTTATCGTAGTAGAAAGCCGGATATACAAATTCAGCCCAACCTTTCTCGCCGTCCGCCCGGAAGCGGCTGACCTGGGCTGCATACGACGTGCTGCATTGAGCCGTGGATCCGTCTCCGAACTCCATCGTCCAATCCACGGATTGCTCCACCTGGGAGAAGAGCCGGGGCCTTGTCACCTTTCCAAATGAGGCGATAACCGATACGGGAGGGGCTTCGGCCTTCGCGGTGCAGCTTGCCTGAATCACGTAGACCCCCATGTCCATGAGGGGCCCTCCACCAGCGAGCCTTCGATTTAAGCGCCAGAAGTTCTTGGCCGATCGATCCATCGCCATATCGAAGCCGTTTGCGCCGATCGTGCGTGTGAAGTTGCCGAACACTCTTTCCCGGGCCATCCGCGCAAACTCGATATTGTCCGGCTCGTAATGCAACCGGTACCCGATGAGAAGACGGCGGTCCATTGCATTGCAGGCCTCGATCATCGCATCGCACTCCTGAATGCTTGTCGCCATCGGTTTCTCGCAAATCACATGCTTGCCCGCTTTCGCAGCGGCAATCGTGTGCTCGGCATGGAGGCCGTTTGGCGTGACGACGTAAACGACGTCGATCTCAGGGCAATGCATGAGTTCGCCCATGTTGGCATAATCAAACACGTTCCGCTCTGGAAATTTGTCGTGCGTGGCCCACGAAAGTCCCTTGGCCCTGTTTCCCGTGACCACACCGGCTATGCGCCAGCGCCGGCTGAGCCTGACTGCAGGAGCAAGCTCGTTGGTCGCATAGTTTCCAAGGCCCACAAAGGCGATGCCAAGCCTTCTCGTTGACCCAGGTTCATCCGATGCGCGGAGACGATGCGTCATGAGTAGCGATGCTGCGGCCGTCGATAGTGTGGAGATGAATCGACGTCGGGTGAGATATTGCATGTTGAGAGCTCCGTCGATTTCCTTGTCATGATTCTCGCAGGGACCGATCCGGGGGCCGATCCGTAATTTGTTAGCAGATGGGGCTACCTGGTCGAGAACAAGCAAGGGGTGGGGCTCGAATGGCACCAAGTGAGGCATGGTCCGACTGAAGTGGGTGGAGCGCGTTGTCCCAAACGCGCTTGTCTGGCTCTGCGGACGAACCAGCGCGTTGGGGACAACGCGCTCCACCGTCCTGCGACAATTGATTCTTTAACGATGTTGCCTCTTACCTTAGCGCCATTCGGGCGGGGTTCCTTGACTTGCCCCCTATTGAGCAAGTCTCTCTGCAAAACTTTCCCGTGGAAATTTCTCGCCCAGCTTGCCCGCACTATTCGTGGGAAGCTGGCGCCCTGTGACATCCACCTCCGGGACCTCGCAGGTCATCCAATAATCGTGCAGCACTTTCACCTGGTGGCGGAGGGCGTCGAGCGAGGCGGGTTTCACATGGTAGGAGCTGGCTCCGAGCCTGTAGGCCCTGCGGATGTCGTCGAGATCGCGCGAAGAAGTTAAGACGACGGTGGGAATGATGGCCCATTCGGGATTCTTCTTGAGATACTCCAATACGGCAAATCCGCTTTTCCCGGGCAATTTCAGATCGATTGTGATGAAAGTGGGATAGGCGTAGACACCGCGGTCAGAATACTTGCCATCTCCCATCATGTAAGCGATCGCTTCCTGCCCGCTATGGACCGAGTGAATGGGATCGGTTACGCCGATTGTCCTGAATGAACTTTCAATGAATGTGACGTCATGGGGCTCGTCGTCCACGATCAGGATTGTCGAATGGTATTTCTTCATAGGGAAAAATTCGGCGGCGGTCCGGGAATGCCTTGGCGCATCAAGCCTTCGCGCGATTTTATCCTATAAGAACGCCGGGGCCTATGGGGTGTCGCCCCCAAGATCGGCTCTCAAGGGCAATTCCGCGGGGCCGGGCTGAAAAGTTTATCGCGGAGGTCTGGAGGCCGGCGCCAGGCCAGTCCAATCGGTGCGGGCGCGTCTTCAGGCATCAGCCGGAATCTCGCTCGCTACCGATCGCGCAAGAAAGCTCCAACCTCAACTTTTCCAACCTGACCCCGTGAAATTACCGTGAAATTATCGGGTACGTCGCCGATCAATAGGCTCGCTACCGCTTGCGGGAAGCTCCTCCAGACGTGACTCTTACCGCCCGCCGGAAATGGTGCCCGAGGCGAGACTCGAACTCGCATGCTGTTAAGGCACAGGCTTCTGAGACCTGCGTGTCTACCAATTCCACCACCCGGGCAAGAGCGGGAGGGATGAGGGAACCACAAGGGGCGCAAGGGGCAAGGAAATTTGCCGGCGGATCGGCGGGGACCGCCAATGCAGGGGCTCATTATCCCTTCGGGACATGGAAGGACCTGCATGGGGGCCCCAGGAATTTAATGGCAATGAAGCGATATTTGACATTGTGGCCACGTGAGGCCACAATCGGCAAATGAAGCGTAAGAGGCCCCGCTCCGAAACCTACCCTGAAACCGGCGATACCGCGGCGAAGATCAAGGAGGACGCCGCGAAATACGGTCTCCGCCGCGACGTGCTCGGCGTGCGCGAGGCAAAGGACCAGCTGTCGAGCATTCTCAAGCGCGCGGCGGCGGGCGAAGAGATCGTAATAACGAGCGATGGCATTCCGGCGGCGATGCTGGTTCGCTATAAGCCTGTAATCACCGGAAGGCCCTACCAGCCAGATTGGGACTTGCTGCGATCAATGCCGATGACGTCAGACTCTACTGAGGCCATTCGAGCAGAACGCGACAGCGGGCCCTGACCGCCGATGTACCTCGACACTTGCATTCTTACGAAGCTCTTCGTGCCGGAGGTCGACTCCGAAGCCTATGCAACCCGCACCGAAGAATCGGTTCTCGTTACCTCTGAATTGGCATACGCCGAGATCTATTCCTCGTTCCTGAGGAAAGAGCGACTGGGGGAAATCACCAGGGTTCAGCGTGAAACAGCGTGGGCAAGATTTGAGCGGCAAATCCAAGTGAGAAGCCTGTATCTGGCGCCGCTCAACGGAGCCATTGTCCGAAAAGCGCGAGATCTGATGCATGACGTGCATCCGCACGTGCCGCTCCGGACTCTCGACTCCATACACCTGGCCACTTACCTTTCAGTCCTGAGCGGCCCCTTCCTTACGAACGACCGTCGGATGCGCGAGGCGGCGACTCTCTTGGAGATTTCGTTGGCCTGATGCTTCGAATCTCACTTGCCGGCCTGAGGAGCCGCCGGAAGTTCGGAGGGTGTGATCGAGAGCGCGAGCTGTTGGAAGTTTCTGAGGACGGACAGCCTGTGTGGCACGCCTATCCGGTCGGCGGTCAAGAGCGCCTGGAGCGCGTCGACCGACGGGGTCGGGGCCGATTCAAGGGCGACGATGATGTCGCCCGTCTCAAGCTTGGCGGCGGCCGCGGGGCTGCCTTCCTCGATGCCGGCGACGAGGACTCCCGTCTCGATGGGAATCCGGTAGTGCCGCACGAGCTTGCGGAGAAGGGGAACGGTCTGCCCGGAGACGCCGACGATGCTCCGCCGGATTCTTCCGTCCTTGATCAGGAGGCCGGCGACCCAGCGGGCGGTGTTGCCCGCGATGGCAAAGCAGATCCCCTGCGCGGGGCGGATGATGGCGGTGTTCACGCCGATCACGGCGCCGCGCGCGTCCACGAGCGGGCCTCCGGAGTTTCCCGGGTTAAGGGCGGCGTCCGTCTGGATGATGTTGTCGATGAGCCGGCCGGAAGACGCCCGGAGCGAGCGGCCGAGGCCGCTCACAATACCCGCAGTCACGGTCTGCTGGAAACCCATGGGGCTGCCGATCGCGATGGCGATCTGCCCCAATTTGATGGCTCCGCTGTCCGCCAACACCAAATGGGTGACGTCGTCCGCACTGACGCGCAGAACCGCGAGATCGGTGTGTGGGTCGTCGCCGATCAGGTCGGCGGCAAGCTTCCGCCCGTCCGCCAGGAATACGCGGAGCGCGGCTGCGCCGTGGACGACGTGGCTATTCGTCAGCAGGTAGCCGTCCGGAGAAATGAAGAATCCCGAACCACTTCCGCCTGAAGGTTCACCCTGGCGGCCCTTTTCCTTCGCGGCCGCCTGAACTTCGATATGAACCACGGCTGCCCTCGCTTTTTCGACCGCGGAGGTGACCGCAGCCGAGTACGCGTCGAGAAGCGTCGCATCCGGCCGGGGGGTATCCTCGGAGGTCACCGACACCGAATCGATGCCAACGTCCGAAGGAAGGTGGATCGGAAGATATTGCATTGCGTGAGAAATTCTCTGCGAAAATGCCCGTTTTGCAAACGGGCCGGCGCCCCACTTTTCCTCGCCTCAGCGGGAACCGGGCCTAAGCTGCCTTCCCCCCATGAAGAAAGACGCCGTACTCGCCAAAATCAAAGCCGAGAAGGTCATCGCCCTCATCCGCGCCGACAACCCGGACGGGCTCCTGGATTGCGCGAAGGCGCTCGCTGCCGGCGGACTGACGAGCATCGAGCTCACCATGACCACCCCGGGGGCGATCAAAATGCTCGAAAAGGCGACGGTCGAGCTGCCGGATTTCATCTTCGGGCTGGGCACCGTCCTCGACGCGGAAACCGCGCGCGCGGGCATTCTCGCGGGAGCGAAGTTCATCGTCACTCCGGCTCTGCGGCCCGACGTCATCACGATGGCCAAGCGCTATTCGATTCCGATCTTCAGCGGAGCGCTCACCCCGACCGAGGCGGTCAACGCCTGGGAAGCGGGCTCGGATGCGGTAAAGATATTCCCAGCGGAATTCTTCGGGCCGGCCTATATAAAGTCGCTCAAGGCTCCCCTGCCCCACATCGATTTCGTCCCCACGGGCGGTGTGAATCCCGAGAATGTCGGTGAATTCCTGAAGGCCGGCGCGATGGCCACAGCCGCCGGCAGCTCGCTCGTGGATGCGAAATCGCTGAAGGAAAAGAACTGGCCTGCGATCACTGCGAAAGCCAAGGCCTTCGTGGCTGCGGTCGCTGCGGCGAAATAGGAACCGGATCAAAAGCGAACGCGCAACTCGCCGTCCATCGAAACGGCCGAGTTGATGGGGGATCCCTACTTCAGGACGCACGTCAACCGTATGAAGGCCGGGAAAGACCGGTATTTCGAGCAGCCCGTGCGAACCCGCAGTCGCAGGATCGGTCCAAGAGGCAACCCCCAAAGCCTATGCCCACCCAGCGCGCAATCGAACTCTTCTCGATCCTGATCTTTGCCGTCATCGGCCTATCGCTCCTTCTGCAGCCCCTCGCGTGGGCGCGCCTCTTCTCCTGGCTGCGGCGCGAAGGCGAGGCGGGATCGATCATGTACGGCCTCTTTTGCCTCGTCATCGGCGCCCTGATCGTCTCGTTCCACCGGGTCTGGTTTGGCCTGCTGACCGTCCTGACCATCGTCGGCTGGCTCCAGGTGATCAAGGGATTGATCCACCTGCTCGCCCCGGCGGTCGGGTTGCGGCTCATGGCGATCGCCTCGGAGGACCGGACTGGAATCTATCGCCTGGGCGGCGTGATCTCGCTGGCGCTCGCAGCAATCATCTACGCGGCGCTTCTGCCCGGAGGAATTTAACCCTCCTTCGTCGGAGGCTTGTCGAGGTACTTGGCGATGTCGGGAATCCGCTTGGCGTGGCGGCCGGTGGCGTCGCGGATGAGGTAGGGGTCCTCCTCGGGGGCGATTTCGACTTCGTCCTCGTTCTCCGCCTCGTCCTGCTCGTCGATCTCGTCGCCTTCGCCGTCAGTCACGAGCCAGTCCTGCTCGGCGTCGAAGGCGTGGGAGACCCGCCGGGCCTGGGGATCGAGGACGAGGGCGGGATTCTTCACCCGCCCCGCCTTCACGATCTCGAAGAGGCAGGGGTGAAAAAGCCTTTCGCAGCGGGCGACATAGTCGCTGAACCATTTGTTCGCGACGCCCTCCCGACGGTTGAGCAGGGCGACGTCCGAAAAATGGAGGCAGGCGTCGAACCAGGCCTGGAGCGGCGGATTCATCTCGGCCAGCCTGCAGTTGACGACGCAAAGGATGCGGCCGAGTTCGGCGCCGTTCGCATCGATCCAAAGCTTGAACGCCTCAAGCTGCTCCACGGGGTTGCGGCGCCCGTCGGACACGACGAAGACGTGTGTGATCTCGGCCGGGAACTCGGCTGCTATGCCGGACTCAAGCGCCTTCCAACGTCCGGCATTTGGCAGCCTGGCGTCCTCGGGACCAGCGGGCTCGGCCTGGGGCAGCAGAACGAAGGCGCGTTCGCCTTCGGCGAGGCCTCCCTCGATCAGATCGGCCAAAACCTCCCGCCTGCCCGAACCGGTCGGGCCGAGAACGAGATAGACTAAGGGCTTGGTCAAAACTTGAAGATCTGGTTCTGCGCGGCGTTGCGCATCCAGTGATCCACGAGGACAAGGGCCGCCATCGCTTCGACGATCGGGACGGCGCGCGGCACGACGCACGGGTCGTGGCGGCCGCGGCCCTTGAGTTCCGTCTCGCGGCCGCGCACGTCCACCGTCGCCTGCGGCTGCAGGATCGTGGCCGTCGGCTTGAAGGCGACGTCGAAGTAGATCTCCTCGCCGTCGCTGATGCCTCCCTGCACGCCGCCGGAGCGGTTCGTCGCGGTGCGGACGCGTCCATCCCCCATCCGAAAGGCATCGTTGTGCTGCGAACCCTTGAGGAGGGTGCCTGCGAACCCGCTTCCGATCTCGAATCCCTTGGTCGCGGGAAGGGAGAGCATGGCCTTGGCCAGGTCGGCCTCGAGCCGGTCGAACACGGGTTCCCCGAGTCCGGGAGGAACGCCCCGGATCCGACAGCGGATGACACCTCCGACGGAATCGCCGGCGCTGCGGACCTGCTTGATCCGCGCGATCATCTTTCCGGCCGTGGCCGGATGCGGGCAGCGCACGGGCGTCGCCTCCACGTCGGCAAGGGTGGGAAACTCCTCGAGCGCACGGGCGGGAACGGAAATGTCGTGCACCTGGGTGAGGTAGGCGCGGATTTCCACGGATCCGGCGAGGGAGAGGATCTTCTTAGCGATGGCTCCGGCCGCGACGCGGCCGATCGTCTCGCGGGCGGAGCTGCGGCCGCCGCCCCGGTGGTCGCGGATTCCGTATTTTGCCTGGTAGGTGTAATCGGCGTGCGAGGGCCTGAACTTCTCGCGCATCTCGTCGTAGGCCCCCGGCCGCGCATCCGTGTTTCGGACGACCATCGAGATGGGGGCGCCGGTCGTCCGTCCCTCGAAGAGCCCGGCGAGGATCTCGACCTTGTCCTCCTCCTTGCGGGGGGTCACGATGTCGCTCTGGCCGGGCCGGCGGCGGTCGAGGTCTGCCTGGATGTCCCCAACCGCCAGCGGGAGCCGCGGCGGGCAGCCGTCCACAACGGCGCCCACGGCCGAGCCGTGGCTTTCGCCCCAAGTGGTGACGGTGAAGAGCTTTCCGAAGCTGTTGGGCATGAATAAAGATAATGCACGGATGGGGTGGGCGGAAAGCGAAAAACAGGCAACCTTCGGGCTGCATTGCCGTCTTACCACAACGCCGTTTACAATCCTGGACGTTTCCCTTCTCCTAGCCGCCCCGGCGGCTTCCCAAGCATTTCCACTCTCGTTTCCCCTTTCCGCATGACCCCGCGCATCTTCCGTCTGTGCCTCACGGCAGGCCTGGCCGCCGCCACCCTCAGCCTCGATGCCCAGACGCCCGCGCCGCGGCCGGTGCCCCGCATCAGCAGATCGGCAAACGATCTCATCGACTACAATATCCAGGGGGCGGACGTCGATTCCGTCCTGGGGACCCTGGAGGACCTCACCGGCCGGACGGTGATCCGCCCGCAGGCGCTGCCGCCGGCGACGTACACGATCAAGCTTTCCCAGGTGTCGAAGTCCGACCTCGTGATCGCCCTGGAGACGCTCCTCGAGAAGAACCTCGTGGCCGTCATCCCGATGGGGGACAAGTTCCTCGAGGTTGTTCCGCTTCAGCTCGCGCGGACCGAGGCTCCGGAATACATCGAGGGATCCACGCTCGGGATGGCGCCGAGCGGAAGGATCGCCACCAAGCTCTTCCAGTTCCAGTTCCTGCGCGTCGCGGAATTCTTCAATCCCGCGCTGATCAACAGCATGTTCTCGCCGAACATCGCGGGCGGCGTGGTCGTCCTGGAAAAGGCGAACGCCGCGTTCGTCACCGACACGATCGCCAATCTGCAGCGGACCGAACACCTGATCCAGGAGGTCGACAGGCCTATGATGGCGGGCCTGACGCCGAAGTTCTACACGCTGCGCAACGGGGCAAAGGCGAGCGATGTCGTCACGCGGCTGCGGACGATCCTCTCCGGCCCGCTTCAGAACCAGATCGGCAGCGCAACGACGTTCAGCGCCGACGACCGGACGAACCAGGTGATCCTGATCGGCGATTCTCATCAGCAGGAGCTCTTTGACCAGCTGATCGAGAAGCTCGACGTCCGCTCCGATCCCAACACCAGGAACGAGGTCATCTACCTCAAGCACGCGGACGCGAACACCGTCGCGCCGCTGATCCAGCAGCTGGTCTCCGGCCAGACGGCAAACGCCCAGAAGGCGGCGACCGCCCAGTCCCTGCGCCCGGGCGAGGTGACCTTCAATGGCCAGACGACCCAAACAGGCGTCCCCGGAGGGATCCCCGGCATCACCCCGGGAGGAACGCTCGTTCCGAACCTGCCCGCCGCGCCCGCGGCAAATGCCTCCAATGCGCAGGCCGGGGCCAACGCCGGGAGCAACAATGAGTTCAGCTCCCTCGCCCTTGTCCTGGCGGATGAGCGCAGCAATTCGATCATCGTCACGGGCACCGTCGACGACATCCGGCTGATCAAGGAATTGGTTGCGAAGCTCGACATTGTCCTAGCCCAGGTGCGGATCGACGTCGTCATCGCCGAGGTCACGCTCTCCGACACCGACCAGAGCGGGCTCACCGCCCTCGGACTCACCCTGGGGACGAGCGGCACCCGCGGCACCCATATCACCAATTTCACGGGGTCGGTTCCCGGCTGGGATGTGACATCCGGCATCGTCAATCCCCTCGCCTTCCAGGCCGCTCTCAACAGCACGACGACCGGCCAGAAGAACTTCGTCCGCGTCCTGCAGGCGCCCACGATCATGACGACCCACGCAAAGCAGGGCGAGGTGGTGGTGGGCGAAAAGGATCCCCTGATCACGAGCACCCAGTCGACGCCGGTATCGGGAGGCACGAGCTCGAACGGCTTCGCAACGAGTTCCAGCGTCGCATACACCTCGATCTCGCTCGACCTGAAGGTCACCCCGCTGATCGGCGACGACGGCTACATCCAGCTGACGATCGACCAGACGGTGGACGACATCATCGGCAACGTGACGATCGACCAGAACAGCCAGCCGATCATCGGCCACCGCGAGGCCACCTCCTACATCAACGTCAAGGACGGGCAGATGGTCGTCCTGGGCGGCCTGCAGCGCACGCAGAAGTCGACCACGCACAACAAGATCGGCCTCCTGTATGAGATTCCGGTCATCAGCCAGCTGCTCGGCGGGCACAAGGACGAACTCGACCGGACGGAGCTCCTTCTCTTCGTCCGTCCGCATGTGATACCGCTTGAAGAGACCACCACCGACACGACCAAGAGCATCGGGGTCATGTCGAACAAGGGAGAGGTGAACGACTATCTCAACGATCCATCGAAGCAGCCCGACCACAACGCGAAGGCGAAGAACCTGCTGGATCGCTTCTGAACGATGGCCGCCCTCGCAGAGGATCCGCTGCCCTCCTCCCTGGCCGCGCGCCTGGCCGATGAGCAGCGCCAGGCCGTGGCGGACGCTCCGCGCGACCGGCGGCTGACCGCCCTTGCCGCCGCGCTCGGGATGGGCGAACCGGAGGCCCTGGCCGCCCTGGCCCAGGCCACCGGCCTCGGCATCGCGAGCAATCTCGAGACCGACCCGGAGGCCCGTGGCCTCCTGCCCGCGCGGCTGGTCCACGACTACCAGCTCATCCCCATCAAGCATGGCAGGGGCCCCGAGAAGGACGGCGCGGAGGCGCCGGCCGCGCTCCAGCCCCTGCACCTCGCCACGTCGTGGCCGCCCGAGGGCGCCATGGGCGACTGGATCCGCTCCTTCACGCCGCGGCCGCTCGTCTGGCACCTGGCCGTTCCCGAGCGCGTCCACCAGCTCATCATCGAGAATTTCGGCGTCGGCTCCGGAACGCTCGAGGACAGCGACGACGGCTACGTCGCCCCCGAGGCGCAGCGCCACGACGAGGAGATCGTGGACGAGGACGCGGCCGTGGTCCGCTTCGTGACCGACGTCATCTCCCAGGCCGTCGAGGACCAGGCGACCGACATCCATTTCGAGCCGCAGGAGAACGAGCTGCGCATCCGCTACCGGGTGGACGGCCTCCTCGTGCCCGTGCCGGTGCCCGAGAACCTCCTCCGCTTCCAGGACGCCATCATTTCGCGGGTGAAGATCATGGCCCGGCTCAACATTTCGGAGCGCCGGCTTCCCCAGGACGGCCGCATCAACTTCAAGACCGGCGGCAACACCCTCGACATCCGCGTCTCGACCTTCCCGACGATCTACGCCGA
>CAZJNA010000006.1:0-53629 GCA_964547325.1 uncultured Opitutaceae bacterium
CATCGACCGGTGGTCGACGGCTCCCGGCGCCTCCCCCGTCGGCATGGCGATGGACCGGGAGCACCGCCGGCTCTTCATCGGATGCCGGAAGCCCCAGAAGCTGATTGTCATGAGCGCGGATGACGGAAAGGTGCTTGCGGATCTTCCGATCGGCCCCGGCGTGGATGCGACCCAGTTTGACGGCGACGCCTTTGCCAGCTGCCGCGACGGCACGCTCGCAGTCGCCCGGGAGACCTCGCCCGGGAAGTTCGAGATCGTCCAGACCGTCAAGACCAGGGCCGGGGCCCGGACGATGGGCATCGATCCATCGACGCACACGATTTATCTCCCCACCGCCGAATTCGCTCCGCCCGCCGCCGGCGGTTCCCGTCCCGCTCCCGTGCCGAACTCCTTCATGGTGGTCGTCGTCGGCCCGGCTGCAGCGAACTGAGGCCCTCAGGCCTTCGGCAGGCAGCACTGCTTGTACTTCCTGCCGCTGCCGCAGGGACAGGGGTCGTTGCGTCCCGGCTTTGGCGCCGACGCCTTGAATGGCGCGGGCCCTTCGCGCAAGGGGCGGGTGTAGATCCAGGCTCCATCCTGGAGGACAAACTCAGCCTTCTCGTGGAGAACCGTCTCTGCGCCGTCCTCGATGCCGTATGCGGAGAAGTCGACGCAGGCGGTTCCCAAGGTGCTTCCGGCGTCGTGGCTGTGGACGACGAGCCTCGTCCATTCCGTCGCGGGCTTGCCCGGCTGTTCGACATAGGGCTTGCCCGCCGTGGGCCGGTAGGTGCGGTGCAGAAACGTGAAATCGTGCGCGACGTGGGCGGTGAAGCGGGCGCGCATCAGCTGCTCGGCAGTGTCTGCCCGCCGCCGGCCTGCCAGGATGGGTTCGCAGCAGTCCCCAAAGGATTTGCCGCTGCCGCAGGGGCAGGCCTTGGCTGGGTCGGGTGTCGCGGTCGGCTGGGTGGGCACCCCGCCGACCTTGCAGGACGGATCCGGAGGGCGCGAGCGGAAATCGGACCAAGGGCCCGCCCGATGTTGAAGCCGTCGCGAAGCTATGGCAGCTTGAGCCATGACGACGCAGATCCGCCTTCGCGCGCGCTGGGCCGCCCTTCTCGTACTCGCCGCGGCGCCCGTCCATTCAAGGGCTTGGTACGAGCCGGGCCACCGCATCATCAACCAGCTCGCGCTCGATTCGCTTCCCGCCGACTTCCCCGCGTGGGTTCGCGAGCCGGCCAGCGCCGAGCGGATCGTCTTCCTTTCGCAGGAACCCGACCGCTGGCGCAGGTCCCGGGCCGAACTCCTCCAGCATGACAACGGCCTGGACCATTTCATCGAGCTCGAGGCGATCGGCGATGCGGGTATCGCCATCGAGTCGCTGACTCCCTTTCGGTACGAGTTTGTGGCTGAGTTCGCGGCGGGGCGCGCGGCGCACCCGGACCGGTTCCCTGCGATCGATCCGGGCAAGGACAGGGAGCACGTCCTCGAGTGGCCCGGGTTTCTGCCCTGGGCCATCTCCGAATACTACGCCAAGCTCCAGGCGCAATTCTCCTACCTGAAGACGTACGAGCGCTACGGCACCGCCGACGAGATTGCGAATGCCAGGGCGAACTGCGTCTACGTGATGGGCGTCATGGGGCACTTTGTCGGCGACGGCTCCCAGCCGCTGCACGTCACCGTTTATCGCTCCGGTTGGATCGGGCCGAACCCGAGCGGATATCCGACCAACGATTTCCATGCGCTTGTGGACGGTGTATTCATCGCGAAGGAGGGGATCACGGTCACCGAGCTGGAGTCCAAGCTCGGGCCCGCCCGGCCCCTGGACCTGGCGCCGCGGCCTGACGGGCGGGACCCCGCGTTTGTCGATGTCGTCGATTACCTTCGGGGGACGCTGCGCACGGTCGAGCCGCTTTTCCGCCTGGTGAAGGAGCGCAAGCTCGAGGATGGCGGGCCGGGCAGCCGCGAGGGCCGCGAATTCATCGACGGAAGGCTGATTGCGGCCGGCGAGATGCTGGGCTCCCTCTGGCTCACGGCCTGGCGGCAGGCGGCTCCCGATGCCGTGCTTCAGTCAGCATTGATCGGGCGGCAATCGCCGTCTAATCAGGGTCGCGCTCCCCAATGATCGACCTCAAGAACAGGAAAATCTTCGTCGTGGGCGGGAGCCGCGGCATCGGCAGCGCAGCCGCCGTCATGGCCGCCGAGGCCGGAGCCGACATCGCGATCAGCTACCGGGCCGAGGAGACCGCCGCCGCCGCGACTATGGAAAAGATACGGGCGTTCGGCCGCTCCGCCATCGCATTCAAGGCCGACGTCTGCAGCGATGGCGAGATCATCCCGGCGATCGACGCCGCGGCGAAGGCGCTCGGCGGGCTGGACGGCCTGGTCGTCTCGGCCGGGATATTCGAAGGGAGCCCCATCGGGGAGATGAGTCTCGAATTCTGGAACCGGACGATGAGCGTGAATCTCACGGGGACCTTCCTATCGGTGAAGGCCGCGGTGCCGCATTTCAGGAAGCGCGGGTCCGGCAGCATCGTCATCTACACCTCCACGGCGGGGCAGAGGGGGAGCGCGGTGTATTCGGCGTACGCGACAAGCAAGGCCGGCCAGATCATCTTCATGCGCAGCATGGCGAAGGAACTCGCCCCCGACCGCATCCGCGTCAACTGCGTGGCGCCCGCCTGGACCGAGTCCGACATGTCCCGCGGCCCCGTGGATGCGATCGGCCGGGACAGGGTGATCGCGGGATTCCCCCTTGGCCGGATCGGGCTGCCCCGGGATGTCGCCGGCGCAACGGCCTATCTGCTATCGGACCTGGCGGCGTTCGTCACCGGCATGACGCTCACCGTCGACGGCGGCCAGGACATGCGCGGCTGACCCGATCACGTCGAGGCTTCGATGGGTTCGACGTACTTGCGGCGGTAGATGAAGAACTGCTTCTCGATCAGATGGTACGTCGCCCACGAGATGAGGACGGCGAAGGGAATGCAGATGAAGAGGCCCTTGAGCGCCGCGTCCGTGTCGGGTTGTCCTGTGATCGTGAGCGAGGCCGCGTACTTGAGCGACCAGTCGACCGCGAAGTTGTGCATGACGTACAGGGAAAAGCTGAGCGCGCCCAGGTTCGTGAGTGTCCTGTCCAGGAATGATGGGATCGGGACCCTGCAGGAGATGTAGCTGAGGACGAAATAGGCCCAGACCGTGCCGTTGATTGTCGGCCAGACGATCCAAAGCGGCGAATTCGTGCCGGTCCCGACCGCGTTCCAGGCGACGAGCCACTGGAAGGAGGCGAGGGCGAGGGCCGCTCCCACCAGGAGATTGAGGGGGTTGGAGAATGCCTCCCGCTTCCTTATGTAGAGCCAGGCTGCGGCGATTCCCATGAGAAACTGGTCGATCCGGCCCGGGAGGGAGCCGTAGCTCAGGTTTTTGACGCTTCCCAGTTCGGTGTAGTAAAGGGCTCGCAGGCCGATCGCGAGCGCCAGGACCCCGATCAGGTAGCGGTAGCCGTTCCGGTTCAGAAACGCCGCGAGGAAGGGAAAGATGAGGTAGAACTGGAATTCCAATCCGATCGTCCAGAGCTGGCCGAAGCCGGGCAGCGCGAAGAGGTAGCCCACGATGAATATCGGGAAGAGGAGGAGGACGGAATCCAGCGGAAGGAACCGCTCGGCGTGCGTGCCCAGGATGAGGAGGATCGCGAATAGGTAGAGGGGGTAGATCCTGACCACGCGCGACCGGATGAAATCGAAATAGCGGATCTTCTTTTCGTAGCCGATCATCCCGAAGATGAAGCCGCTCAGGACAAAGAAAATGTCCACGCCGGAACTCCCCTCGGTCATCATGTTGAAGACGATGTTTCTCCTGTTCTGGTCGAACGGGATGATCTTCCCGAAATAGTGGTAAAGTATGACGAGCGAGGCGGCGAAGAATCGCAGGTGATCCAGCCGCGCAATGCGGCCGATGTTCTTGCTCTCGACGGTCCTCTCCCGGGGCAGGCCCGTCATCGCGAGAAAGCCGCCGATCCCGAGCGTCAGGACAAGCAGGTAGACGACGAAGCCGGGGGCGATGGCCAGGATGCCCTGGTCCGAGAGCTGGAGGAGCGGCCACTGCCAGGCCGCCATCAGGGATCCCCAGACGAGGGCCAGGACGGCCCAGGTCATCTGGAAAGAAGTCATCTGCCGCAGTTTTGGCGGCAACCGGCCGGCCAGGGATGCCATGGGAATCGTCAGGGGTTTGCGGGCTTTGGCGGCGCCGGCGCGCCCTCGGGCGGCCTGCGCCTCCCGCCGCCGCCGGGATCCGCCGGAAGCGTGAAGTTGGCGGGTAGGGGATCGGGATGCCGGGGGTCAAAATTCCCGAAGTCGTCGACGATGTATTTTGCGAGAGGCAGCCTGGCCTCCTTGATGCCCTCCACGATGCACTTTGCCTGAAGGTAGCTCCCGTAGGTGACGTGATGCGTCCGGTCCCCGAACTGCTGCGGGGCGTCCGCCCCGAGGGCGGCATTGATTTCGAGGCCCATCGTGTTCAGGTCGATCGATGCCACGCCGAGCTCCTTGGCGACCGCCATCGCAGCAGCGGCGTAGTTCCCGAGGCTGCTTGGATTCGCGACCTCGCCCCGGCGCGCCGACGGGGAAACGATGACCGGGACGGCGCCCTTCTGCTGGGCGTCGGCCACAAACCGCCTGAGCAGCTCCTTGTAAGTGGTGTCGGCCGGAGCATAGGTCTCGGAAAAATCCTGGTTGGGATAGATGTTCTGCGGCCCGCTGTTCTTCGAGTCGTTCGTCCCGAATTCGATCAGGACGTAATCGCCGGGATTGATCGAATCGAGGACCTTGTCCCAGCGCCTCTCCTTGAGGAATCCCTTCAGGGTCTCGCCGGATTCGGCATGGTTGGCGACCGCCACCTGCGGCTTGAACCAGCGGGGAGCCATCTGTCCCCAGCTGTTTCCCGGGCCGCCCGGCTGGTCGGTGACCGTGGAATCCCCAAGGATGAACACGGTGATGGCGTCGTCCGCCTTCTCGATCTCGAGCGAGGCGAGCCCGGGATGGGTGTCGCTGAAAGCGAGCGTGAGCTTGTCGTCCCAGCTGCGGGAAATGGGTTCGCGCGTGGCGAGGTTCATCTCCCGGCTGTCCAGGTTCACCTCGCCACCCGTGGAGATCTTTGGACCGCGGACGTTCACCGTGAAGGTGCGGGTCTCGAACTTGCCGGCTGCCGTGTGGATCCGCTCGAGCACCAGCCGGCGGGTTTCAGCCTTCACCGTGGTCGTCGTCTCGGCGCCGGGATCCCCCAGGGTCAGGGTGACCCTGTAGTTGCCTTCCGGAACGGCGACGGAGAAGGAGAAGGGCTTTGCCGCGGCGGCCGGGCCGCTTTGGGGCGGGGCGGGCTCGAAGCCATAGCCGGCCTCCTTCGAGTACAGCGTCGTCGGGGCGACAGCGATGGTGCCGGGGGCGGGAGCGCCGGCCCCAAACTGGAACTTCAGGGGAGCCGGAGCCGTCGGGAGCGGTTCGAGCGGGACGAGCGAGACGTTGCGATAGAAGATTTCCGAGCCCTCCGCCTGCAGGAGGATCTTTCCCCGGGTGAGCGGCTTCCAGCTCGCGGTGGCTGCGTCCCAGGTCTTGAGTCCGGTCACGCGGTTGTTCACGTGGCCGTTGATCCGGTAGGTCGCGGTGTCGCCGCGGACGGTCACTTCCACCTGGTTCCAGCCCGGAGTCTCATAGGAATAGCTTCTCAGGAAACGCTGGAAGCCCTTCGGCTTGAACCCACGCGTCGTCGGCACCCCGCCGTCCGCGAGCGTGACGAAATTGAGGTTCTCGGGATGAACGGTAGAAGTCGCGCGCGTATTGATGGCCCAGACATCGCCGGTGTCACCCTCCTCGATCTGGCATTCCAGGCTGCTCGGCCAGATCACGTCGGCGCCGTGCACGTCGTAGCAGACGCCGGCGTCGCGCACGCTGTCCGGGAACGCCCGGGGCGCGAACTTCCTGACACCCCACTTGTATTCGAGGGTGAGGCGATAGTCGCCGTACTCCGCCTCGGTGATCAGGCCCGCGAAGGGCTGGGGCGAGCCGCCGGCGGCATCCGGGTAGGTTTGGATCGCGCCATCGGCCGCCTTGAAGATGTTCTGTTCGGCGACCCGCCCCTTGCCCTGGATGGCCACGTACCAGCCGTCGAGGTTCTTCCCGTTGAAAAGCTGAATGGGTGTTCTCTCGGCGGGAGCGTCCGCGGGCGCCGAATGGGCCGCCGCCGCAAGCACGCAGGCAATGCCGAGGATCGATGGGGACAATCGCCAGGGGAGGGCGGTGAAAGGGGGGCGCGAGGAGGGGGTCATGTTTGGGGAAGCCTGGGAGGACATCTTTGCCGGGGGGGAAGTCGCCGAACGAGCTGCGCTTGCCATGGACTTTGCACCGAGGCTTTTCACGGCCGGTGCCTGACGCAAACGAAAACGGCCCCGCGGCGATTTCAGGTGGCGCGGTGAATCCTTTGTCCGCAGGATGCGTCTTTTCCGTACCCCATACCCCCATGAAAATGACCTTCCTCCTGAGATCGGCCGGAATCCTCTGCGCCCCCGTCATCCTTTCCGCAATGGCTTTCGCCCAGATCGGCCACCGCTGGCCGTCGGAGAAAAAGGCCGTGATCGATCCGGTGACGGGAACACCGCTCACCTTCCTTACGAGCAAGCCCTTTGGGGACTCGAAGATCTATCAGACGCATCCGGATTGGACCGCGGACGGCAAATGGCTCATATTCCGCTCAAACCGCGCGCGCGGCCAGGCATTCGCGGTCAACGAGGAGACCGGCGACATCGTCCAGGTGACCGAAAGCGGGTACATGGGCATGCTTTGCGTGAGCCGCCTCTCGATGAAGCTCTACATCATGCGGGACGTGAGCGGGGACTACAACCGGCGCTTCCTGACGATGCCCAATCCGACCGATCCGCTCGCGCCGCCGCCTCCGGCTCCGCCGGCCGGCGGGACCGCGGCCGCTCCGCAGCCCGAGGGCGCGCCGGCCAACGGCGCTCCCCGGCCGCCGGGACCGATGCCCGGCCGCTTCCGTCCCCGCGGACCCTTCCAGATCGTCGAGGTCGACCTTGCGAGGATCTTTGCCGACAGCGCGGCCGGGGCGATGAAGCCCGAGTCCGACTATGACCGGGTCTGCGGCGTCACCCCGGCCGGTATGACGGCCGATGGCAACATGGGCCTGGATGCCACGGACAACTTCATGTACTTCCGCGTGGGCGGGGACGAAGTGGCGAAACTCCTTCCGGCCGGCGTCCAGCCGGAGAAGCCGTTCGGCCCCCGCGGCATGGGCGCCGGTCCCTCGGGCCTCGCGAGCATGAATCTCAAGACGGGCGAGATCAAAAATATCGTCACGGTTCCCTTCCAGATCGGCCACGTCCAGACGAACCCGTGGATGCCGGGCGAGATCGTCTTCTGCTGGGAGACCGGAGGCAAGGCGCCCCAGCGCACCTGGACTGTCATGGCCGACGGCACGGGCCTGCGCCCGCTGTATCCCGAGGCCCCCTACGAATGGATCACCCACGAGGCGGTCATCACGAAGGACGAAGTCGCGATCGCGATCCTCTACACGCACACGCCGGGGAGCAGCGGCCCCCCGCGCATGAATGCCTGGGGCCCTGCCGGGACCGACGAGCACCCGACGGGTGTCGGGATCGTCAACCTCCGAACGCGGGAAATGAGGATCGCGGGCCAGGTGCCGCTTGGGAGCTCCGGCCACTCGATCTGGCACGTGAACGGATCGGCCGACGGCCGCTGGGCGGTTGCCGACGACTTCAAGTACCGCCTCTGGCTCATCGACCGCCATTCCGGCGAGATGATCCTGCTTGCCTCCATGGGGGAGAAGACGACCGCAGCCGATCACATCCATCCGACCTTCAACGCCGACGGCACAAGGATCGAGATCCAGTCGGCGATGCTCTCGGCCGACAATCGCACCCTGAACATCTGCGTCGTCCCCGTTCCCAAGAGCTGGCTCGCGCGCACCTACGGCGAGAACGGCCGCCTCCTGGCGCCCTTTTAGCCGCCGGGTGGCGGGCCGCTTTTCCTTGGTGCCCCCCGAGAATCTCAGGCAGCCTCGGCCGCGATGATCCGGCGCATCCGCACGATCGCGCTCCTTGCGCTCCTCGGAGCCCTGGCGTCCGGCGCCAGGGCGCACAGCCTCACGATCACCCAGGTGCTCGCCTCGTTCGATCGCCCGGGGACGATCGACGTGAAGATCGACATGGATCTCACGAGCTTGATCGGATCGCCCGAGGGGTACTACGCCCTGACGCAGGCCAAGGCCGACACCCAAAACCAGGCGATCAGCCGGGTCCTTCCGGAGATTCTTCGGGGCCTGCAGCTCTTTGCCGGCGACGGCCAGCTCCCGCTCATCCTGCAGGGTTTCAGCCTGCCCCGGCTTTCCCAGGAGGATTTTCTCGACCCGGCCACCGATCATTTCACGACCTTCAGCTTCATCGCCGTCCTTCCCGCGAGCCGCGATCCCCTGCGGTTGGTCGTTCCGCCCGGTGCAAAGGTCGACTATCCCGTGGCCTTCATCGTCCAGATCCCCTCGGCGCACATATCCGCCACGTGCTGGATCGAGGATGTTTCGACCGAGAGCGATCCCTTTGACTGGGCCGGCGTGGCACCCAGGGCCGGCTCGGACGAGGCCGCGATCCGGGCTCCCGGCGTTCCGACGGCTCAGCCCGCAGCCCCGCGCCAGCCGGAACTCGATGTCGACTCCATGCCGTGGCCCCGGCAATTGGCGATGTATCTCCGGCTCGGGTTCCACCACATCGTCCCGGAGGGGACGGACCATATTCTTTTCGTCCTCGGGCTTTTCTTCCTCGGCATCACCTGGCGCAAGCTTCTCTCCCAGACGACCGTCTTCACGGTGGCGCACGCAACGACGCTTTTCCTGTCCACCTACGGCATCTTCAGCCTGCCGAGCAGGTACGTGGAGCCTGCCATAGCCCTTTCGATCGCCTTCATCGCCCTGGAAAATGTGTTCAGCCCCCGGCTCGGAATCGGCCGGCTGGCCGTTGTCTTCAGCTTCGGACTCATCCACGGGCTCGGGTTCGCAAGCAGCCTGAGCGACGTCCCGTTCCCCAAGCACCAGTTCCTGATCGCCCTCCTGGGATTCAATTTCGGGGTGGACGGCGGACAGCTGTTCATCATCTCGATCGCCTTCCTCACGGTTGGCTGGTTCCGGAACCGCCCCTGGTTTCGCCCCCGGATCGCCATCCCGTGCTCGCTCGTCATCGCCGCGATCGGCGTCTTCTGGGCGATCCAGCGCATAGTCTATTACCGCCACTCGTATTGACCCGGGCGGTGCGAGGAACATGGTTGCGTGGCGTGTCCTTGGTTCGACTCCCTATCCCGGTGCTCCTGCGGCGAGTCCTTGTCCCGGCACTGGCGTGTCTCCTGCTGACCGCGTTCGCCCCGGGCGCTGCCGCTCAGAGCGCGAGAACAACCGTCGACTTTGACGGGGATTGGCTCTTCAGCCGCGGCGACTTTGCGAACGCGATGGGCGCCAGGTTCGACGACGCGGCCTGGCGGCGCCTGGACGTGCCGCACGACTGGAGCAACGAGGGGCCGTTCGAGCAGAAGAATGCCAGCGGAAGCGGCTTTGCCCCCGGCGGCATCGGGTGGTACCGGAAGCATTTCGCGCTCGATCCGGCGCAGAGAGGAAGAGTTGTCGAAATCCAATTCGACGGCGTCTACGATTACGCCCAGGTCTGGATCAACGGCCAGTACGCGGGAGGCCGGCCGTACGGCTTCGAGAGTTTCCACCTCGACCTGTCGCGGTACGTCAATTTCGGCGGGGACAACGTGCTCGCCGTCCGGGTGGACCATTCGCGCGTCGGCGATTCACGATGGTACACGGGCTCCGGCATCTACCGGCACGTGCGCCTGGTCGTCGCCGACACGCTCCGTCTCGCGACCGATGGAGTGTTCGTAAGCACGCCCCGGGTCGGCGACGTCTCGGCGCTCGTCCGCGTTGAGACGACGCTTGTGAACGCGTCCGCCGTTTCCCGGGACTACGCCCTGCAGTCCGACGTGGTCGGTCCCGACGGCCGGGTGGCCGGGGGGCGGAGGATCGCGGGCCAGCTCGCACCCGGCCAGAGGCAGCTCCTGGAACAGGAGATCGAGGTGCCGGCTCCCCAGCGCTGGTCGCTTGATGCGCCCGTCCTCTATTCCCTGCGGAGCCGCGTGAGCGGCGCGGGTGTGGCCGTCGACGAAGTTTCCACGGCATTCGGCATCCGCACCCTTAAGTTCGATCCCGACAGGGGCTTCCTGCTCAACGACCGCCCCGTGAAGCTCAAGGGCGTCTGCATCCATGGCGACGGCGGCAGCGTTGGCGTGGCGGTTCCGGACAAGGTCCTCGAGAGGCGCCTGCGCCTCCTGAAGGACCTCGGCGTGAACGCCATCCGCACGAGCCACAATCCGCCCGCCCCCGAATTGCTGGCCCTGTGCGACCGCATCGGCCTCCTGGTCAAGGACGAGGCCTTTGACGAGTTCACCCCGCCGAAGAACAAATGGGTGGAGGGCTGGAACGTCGGCCAGCCGGGCAAGTTCGGGTACGGCGAACTTTTTGAGGAGTGGTCGGTCCGCGACATCGGGGATTTTGTCCGGCGCGACCGCAACCACCCGAGCGTGATCATGTGGAGCATCGGCAACGAGATCGACTATGCCAACGATCCGTTCTCCCATCCCGTGCTTGGCATGGCCTACCGGCCGACGAATCCCCCAGCCAAGGACCTTGTCAGGCTGGCGGCCCCGCTGATCGCGGCGATCAAGGAACTCGATCCCACGCGGCCGGTCACGGCGGCGCTGGCGAACGTCGGAATGTCGGACGCCGTGGGCCTTGGCGAGCGGCTCGACATCGTGGGGTACAATTATCAGGAGGACCGCTACCCGGCCGACCACCAGCGGTTTCCGAAGAGGGTCATCTTTGGGAGCGAGAATCACCACGACTACCGCGCTTGGGCGGCCGCGCGCGACAACGACTACGTTGCGGGCCAGTTCCTGTGGACGGGAATCGACTATCTGGGCGAGGCCAGGCTGTGGCCGAGCCGCGGGAACGGCGCCGGCCTGCTCGACTTCTGCGGCTTCAAGAAGCCGGTCGGCTGGTTCCGGCAGAGCCTGTGGAGCGCGCAGCCGATGGTCTACATCTGCGCGTCGCCCGACGCGGTGTCGCCCGCGGTCTCGCCGGCCGGCGACGCCCTGGCGCGATTCGGGCAATTGCAGGAGCATTGGAACTGGCCCGAGAATTCTACGATCACGGTGTCCTGCTTTTCCAACTGCCCCGAGGTGCAGCTCACCCTGAACGGCCAGTCCGTGGGAACGAAGCGGCTGGAGGAGGCCGAGGAGGGAGTCCTGTCCTGGACCGTTCCGTACCAGCCGGGCATTCTCAAGGCAGTCGGGCTCAAGGATGGCCGGCCGGCATGCGAGTATTCGATCAGGACGGCCGGGGCGGCGATCCAGGTCAGGCTCCTGCCCGGGACGACGGAGATCAGCGCGGACGGGAAGGACGTCTGCCACGTCGAATACCAGATCCTGGACGCAAACGGCGCCATCGTCCCCGATGCCGCCAATGAGGTGAGCTTCGAGGTGCAGGGCCCCGGAAAGATCATAGGGCTTGGCAACGGCGACCTCGCCAACAGCGAGGATCCGCGGGGCGCCGCGCACCGGGCCTACAAGGGGCGGGGGCTGGCGATCATCCAGGCCGGAAGGATCCCCGGCAGCATCATACTCAAGGCGACTTCCCCGAATCTCGATCCTGACACGGTGCTTGTTTCGAGCCGCTGAACGGATGAAGACGCTTGTGCGCGGCCTGTTCGTCCTCGCCGTGGCCGCAGCCTTCGGCGACGTGCAAAGAAACGTGCCCTACGGCGAGGCGGGAGGGCAGCGGCTGCTTCTCGATGCCTGCGTTCCGGAGGGGCCGGGACCATTCCCGATCGCCATACTCGTCCATGGCGGCGGGTGGAGCGCCGGCGACAAGTCCGGCAGCGACGTCCCGGGGAACACCGCGGACATCTCTCCCTGGTTTGGGCCTCTCACTGCGGCGAAGTTCACCTGGTTTTCGATCAACTACCGGCTGGCGCCGGCGAATCGCTGGCCCGCGTGCTTTGACGATCTGCGTACGGCGATCCGGTGGGTGAAGGCGCACGGATCCGAATTCAAGGGCGACACGCGGCACATTGCGCTCGTCGGCCATTCGGCTGGCGGACACCTTGTGGCGCTGGCGGCGACCGACGCGACGGCCGACACGCGGGTGCAGGCGGTCCTTGGATTCGCCCCGGTCGCCGACCTCGAGCGGGATTCCGAGCGGCGCGGCGGGCTCAGCCCATCCCTGCAGGGCCTCTTTGGACTCCCGAAGGAGATCACCGGCGAATCGCGCGCGGTCCTCCGGGAATTCTCGCCCATTGAGCATGTGAAGGCGGGGCTGCCTCCGTTTCTCCTCATCCAGGGCGATCAGGACAAGACCGTGCCGATCGGGCAGACGCTCGCATTCCAGGCGCGACTCCGGGCGAGCGGCGTGCGCTGCGACCTGATTGTCGTCAAGGGCGCGCCGCATTCCCTCGTTGCCTGGGACCAATTTGACCCGGGCTACAAGCGGGCGATGATCGCCTGGCTGAGGGAGACACTCGGAGTTTCCCCATGACCCAATCGAAGTCCGGCGACCCGCTGCACGGCGTCACGCTCGAACGGCTCGTCACGGAACTCTCGGCCCATTTTGGCTTCGAGGAGATGGGCCGGCGGGTGCCCGTCCGCTGTTTTCTTTTCGACCCGAGCATCAAGTCCAGCCTGACCTTCCTCCGCAAGACCCCCTGGGCCCGGGCGAAGGTCGAGGAGATGTACGTGGCTTGGAAGGCGGGCAGGCAGTAGCGGGGCGAAAAAATTTGGAAAAGAAGGAATCAGGAAGGGGCACGGGCGCAGCTTCATGTGTCCTCGGCTGCCCTTAAGGGCGCCCGCCGAGGCCATCCCTTCGGGACTCAACCTGCGGTTTCACCATCTCCGCGCTTTCGCGCTCCGTCGGTCGCCTCTTCGCCGACCCCCTTTAGAGGGGAAGGCGGGCTGTGGCGACCGGATTGGGAATTGCGGAGCGTAGCCCCGGAGGATTCCTTCTTTTCCGAATTTTTCCGCTGTGCATAATTTGTTGGCAGGGCACTAATTTCGGGCATGAGTGTCCGCGTACCAACCCACTATGAACCTCCGAAAGTTTCTCCCCCTTGCCCTCGTCGCCCTCTCCGTGCCCGCCTTTGGCGACGTAAGCGGCGGCTTCCGGATCAGCACCCTCGGCGCGGGCGTCGACCTCACGACTTCCGTTGTTCCCGACCAGATCAATTTCCGGATCAACGCCAATTACTTCGAGTACACCCACACGGCCGGGCTTTCCAGCGTCAGCTACCATGCCGACCTCAAGCTTGAAACGGTCGGGTTCCTCGGCGACTGGTATCCCTTAGACAATGCCTTCTATGTCGCGGTGGGCGGCTATGAGAACACGAGCAAGATCGACGTGAAGGGCCGCTCGGCGGGCGGCAATTACACCTTCAACGGAAACACCTACACGACCGCCCAGGTCGGCACCCTCGTGGGCAAGGTGAAGCTCGGCCGTGAATTCGCGCCCTACGTCGGCGTCGGCTGGGGAAATCCCGTGGGCGCCTCGGCGTCCTGGACATTTTACACCGAGGTCGGCGGGCTGTTCACGGGCTCGCCGAAACTGAGCCTGAATTCGACCGGCGGGAGCCTCTCGAACGATCCCAACTTCCGCAACAACGTGGAGCAGGAGCGGAAAAGCGACCAGGCGGCCGTCAGCTGGTCGACAGTCTACCCGGTGGTCGCCCTCGGCCTGGCCTACAAGTTCTGAGCGGGCCCTGCCGTGGATCCCCTGGGGCGATTCTCGGATCGGGTGGGCGACTATGTCCGCCACCGGCCGGGTTACCCCCGGGCGCTGATCGAATTTCTCCAGGCGCACGCCGGGCTGGCTCCCGGAGCCGCCGTTGCGGACGTGGGATCGGGCACCGGCATTCTCACGCGCATGCTCCTCGACGCGGACGCTCGCGTGTTTGCCGTCGAGCCGAACGATGCGATGAGGTCCGCCGCCGAGGAGGGCTGCCGCGGCCGCGCTGGATTCGCGAGCGTCAAGGGGCGGGCCGAGGCATCGGGTCTGGCCGACCGGAGCGTCTCGCTCATCACGTGCGCCCAGGCATTCCACTGGTTCGATCCCGCGAAGGCGCGGATGGAATTCATGCGGATCCTCCTGCCCGGAGGCCGGTGCGCCCTGATCTGGAACACCGCGATCCTGAAGGGCCCGTTCGCCGCCGGGTATGAGGCGATCAAATCGGACTTCGGCACCGATTTTAAGGAGATCCGGCACGAGGGCATCGCGGCCGGCGAGCGCCTGGCCGGCTTCTTCGGCCCCGACGGCTGGGAAAAGCGGGCATTCGACAATTTCCAGATCCTGAACTGGGACGGGCTAAAAGGCCGACTGCTGTCGTCCTCCTACGCCCCTCCGGCGGGGCATCCGCGGCACGAGCCCATGATTGCCGCCCTCCGCAAGCTGTACGAGCGCTGCGCGGTGGACGGTTCGGTCCGCATGGACTACGCGACGGAACTCCACCTCGGGCGATTTTCCTAGGCTTTATCGACCGGTATCCGCCGCCGCAGGATCCAGGCGATCGCAAGCAGGTCCAGGCACGGGCGCCAGAGCATCCGGCGCAGCGTGTAGTGCGCCCGCCCGCTGCGGCGGTGGCGGTGGCGAACCGGCAGCTCGGCCACCCGAAATCCCCCCGAGACAGCGAAGGCCGGCATGAATGGATTCAGCATTGTCACGGGGAGGAAGCTCGCAACGACCTCCCGTCGGAACACCTTCAGGGCGCATCCCGCATCGCTCACGCCGTCGCGCAGCAGCCGGCCCCGCACCGCGTTTGCGATCCTCGACATGAGGCGCCTCAGGAACGAATCGTTCCGCGGCGTGCGCACGCCGACCGCCATGTCGGCCCGATCGAGGAGCCCGAGAAGGGGTCCAAAATCCGCCGGCATATTTTGTCCGTCGCCATCCATCATGCCGACCACTGGGGCGCGGGCGCGGCTGATCCCGTGGAGGAGGGCGGCGCCCTGGCCCTGGTTGTCCGGCAGATTCAGCACGCGGCAGCGGGGCCACGCAGCCCGCGCCCGCTCCAGTTCCGCAGCCGTCGAATCGGCGCTGCCGTCGTTGACGAGGAGGGCCTCCCATGCGATCCCCAGCCTGTCGAGCTCGCGGCAGAGTTCGTCCACGACGGCGTAGGCGCAGCCCCCCTCGTTGAAGAAGGGGACAACCACGGACAGCGCGACATCGGGGCCTGCTTCAGGCACGGCGGCTTCCTGATTTGGGGTCTTCCGTCACTGCTTGGGAGCCAAAGGCATGTCCCGCAGCAAATCCAGCCCGAGTTCCGGGGGAGGGCCGTCGAGTGCGCGGGCAAGATCGGCCTCGCCGAGATGGTAGACGAGTATCGAGTAGTTCACCGTGTCGTCAGGCTTGCGCTGCCGGAGGTAGGCGGTGAGCCGGGCGAACCGGAACATCTCAAAGCGGGTCAGCGTCGCGTACCAATCCTGCGGCGTCCGCCGGCCGAGCGCGTTTTCCCGCGTCACGGGATCGACGCTCATCAGGGGCCGGACGACCTCGCTGAGGCGCTGATAGATGGCCTCGTAGCGCGTGTTCCAGGGGCCCAGCGGACCGGTGGTGTCATAGAGCAGCGGCTGCAGCATCGAGGCGCTTATGAAATACGTCCCGGCCTGCAGCCGGAGAGCGCCGGGATTCTTCAGGAAGAGAACCGGCAGCTGGCCGCCCTGCGGCGCGGCGCTCCCGACCACGGAGTAGTCGGGGTCCTTCGCCAGCTCCTCCTCAACGGCGGCGCGAAGCCTGGCGACGGGCACATTCGTCATGCGAAGCGCGGGCAGAATGTCTCCGCCGGGAAACGAATACAGGCGTCGCGCGGGGATGCCATAATAGGAGGGACTTCCCGTTCCAAAATAGGATAGGTAGACCGGCCCCTTCGGGTTGTTACGGGCGATGTAGGCCTTCAGGCCGGGAAGGTCCTGCCCCCAGTCGAGGGAGCTGTCCACCAGATGCCTGTAGCCCTGCCGCGGCCCGCCGGCGAGGACGTTGAAGTAGGCGAGGTAATTGGGATAGCGATAGGCAACTTCCGCCGCGAGTGCTGCGATGAGGAGGCCGAGCGCGAGCGCCAGGCGGCGCGCCGTCCTGCCGGGCTCTCCGATCCAGCAGGCCGCGGCGCCGCACAGGATGAAAAGCGGCGGATGGACCGCCAGGATGTGCCGGTGCCCGATGTTCAGGTGGCTGTTCAGGACGGCCGCCCAGTAGATGGCGATGAGCGTCCACAGGGGCGCCGTTTCGTAGAGGCCCGGCAGGAGCGGCCGCCGGCGAAAGGCGGCGGCGAGCGCCAGGCCGCAGACCCCGAACACCGTCAGCGGCGTCTTGACCAGAAAGGCGTAGGGAAAGAACCAGCGCCATCCGTAGATGCTGGATTCGCCGTTGAGAAAGGATGCGCGCGCCTGGGAATACTTCAGCGCATATACCTGGCCGTAGATGTAGGCCTCGGGCAGCAGGCGCCTCCGGCGCAGGAGATCGACGAGGCGGTCGGCCGCCGAGAGCGGCGGCGCGGCGAGGATCGAGTCCAGGAGCCTTGCCTGCGCCGCCGTGAGCACGTCGTGCCTGATCGCCGCCAACGCCTCGAGTCTCTCCGGCCTCCATATCTCCAGGGGCACATGCCGCGCCTGGAGGATCCGCATGACGCCCGCCTTTTGTCCTGCGTCCAGGTCCAGGCGGCTTATGAGGCTGAGCGGATCGGGCCGCTTGAGGACGACTTCCCAGCGCTCCGTGAATTGCCCGGGACCGGCTCCCGGGGCGAATGCCTCATAGCGGAATCCATAGAATCCCCAGAGGGTGGCCCAGACGATGGCGACCTGGGCGAAGCCAATCCCGGCCAGGGCGAGCGCCAGGTGGCCGCGCTCCCGGATCTCCCGCTCGCCGAAGGGCAGCGCCCGGCCGTCGATCAGGCGGACGATCATGAGCGCCAGCACCATGGGCACGATCAGCGGGGCGGACATCTTCGAGGCAAAGAGTCCGCCGGCGCACAGGCCGGCGCACAGGACGCGGCCAGGCGAGATGCGCTGCATCAAACGCCACAGGCTCCAGACCGCGGCGAGAAAGAACAGGGCCGCGCAGGTGTCGGAAGTCATCAAGGCCCCGTTCGCGAGGACGATCGGGCTGAGGACGAACAGCACGAGGGACAGCATTCCGCCGAGCGGCCCAAAGAGCCGCCGCGAACACGCCCATACCAGCGCTCCCAACGCCGCCGCCAGGAGCGCCATCGCCGCTCGGCCGTGCAGGAGCATCGACGCAACGTTGTTGCCCTCGTGATGAAACCACGCGTCGCCAATGCTCCACTCGTTCGAGGTGCGCCAGGCATCCGAATCGATCGAGGGAAAGCGCGTGTGCGCGATCAGGAGCCCCATGCCCATGACCCGCTGCGGCAGGTTGCCGTTTTCCGGGTTGAGCCGGTAGTCGTTGAATCGCCAGTACGTGTAGCCTGCCGCCGCGTGCGCAGTCTCGTCGCTCGTCAGGCTCTTGTGCACGACGCTCGAGACGAGGAAAGCCCAGAATGCCGCCAGCAGGAGTCCGGCGGCGAGCGGCCCGCTGAGCCGCCGGCGCCAGGTTCGGGGCTGCCCGTCAGCCATCGTCGCTGCTGCGGAGTTTTGCATGGGTCCTCGGCGGAGGGATGTTTCAAATCCCAAACGGCCCGATTTTCAATGGAATAGACGCGTCCCGGGGCGCATATAATCTCCTGGGAGGCAGCTTTTTCGGGCGGGATTTCCGCGCGTCGCGCGCGGCGGAAAAGCTGGCGGAAGCCCGTATTTTTAGCGAACTTCTCCGGCGGATCGCAGTCTCATCCCGCACCATGACCACCAAGCAGACCGTGTCCGTCCTTGTCGCAGCCATCGGGCTCGCCGCATTGCCGGGTTGTGTCGTGCCGCCGCGGCCTGTCGCGCCGCAGGATTCGACCAAGTTTTCGGTCGAGAACACCGACAAGTTCGTGCCGCTCGACGCCGCGAGCCAGGCCTGGGTCGAGTGCACCGGGCTCATGGAGCGGACGCTTGCCGACGGCCGCCTCGAGGTCCTGGCCAATGTGAAGAACCGAGTGCGCGGCCAGGTCATGGTCGAGGCGCAATGCGTCTTCCAGGACGACCAGGCGCCCCTTGCGCCGAATCTGGCGCCCTGGCGGATCCTCACGCTCCCCGAGGATTCGACGGAGACGGTCCGCTTCGTCGCCCCGGGTCCGCAGATGAAGAAGTATTCGATCCGCGTCCGCCAGCTTCGCTAGGTCGACACCCCGAGCAGGCCGCGGGTGAGCTGGAAATCGTCGAACTTCCCGGCCGTGGTCCTCGTCGTCAGGCGGCGCGAGGCGACATCGGCCACAAGTTGCAGGAGCAGCCGGGCGTCCGCATCGGGGACTCCGGAAAGAAAGGCATCGATATCCTCGGCCGCGATCGAGCCGAGGTCCCGGGGCGCGGCGACCTGGATCAGGGGAAGCAGCGGATGGCCCTGCCGGGAATGGCCGCTCACGACGCCCAGGAAGAGGTGGGCGCCGCAGGCCCCGAGCCCGGCCAGGTTCTCGACCCAGTGGTCGGTTTCGGTTTCGACGAGGTGGAGGCCGGGCACCCCAAGGGGCTCGCCGTAGGCGAGCGTGGCCCGCGGGGGAGCGGAGCCGAGCACGGGCCCCCGGAATTCCGGATTCGCGAGCAGGGGATCGGACTCGGCCAGGAGGATCGAGCCGCCGGCTCCGACGACCGCGCGGGTGAACGCTGCGAGGGCGGCCGCCGTGCGCGGATCCGCGGGCTCGGCCGTGAGAAGCCCGATCGAAAGGGCGCCCAGGTCCGTGTCCTCGGCAGAACTCCCCGGCGAAGCCGCCAGCTTTTCCGCGAACCAGGCCTCTATCCGGGCGATAGCCTTCTCGATGCCGCCGTCGAGCTGGACGCTCGCCCAGCCGAAGCGGTCGAGGGGCACGCCCTTTTTCTCGAACTCCCGGCGCATGGCGTCGTTCGGGATTTTCTCGCAGCCGTGCTCGAGGAGGAGGGCGGCCGCCACGTTGGGATGGGTTGCATAGCCCCGATAGGACCGGTGCAGGAGGCGGTACATCGACTCGCCGCTGAAGCCGCACCCTTCCGTATGGGCGAGGGCGACGAAGCGCGGAACACCGGAGGCGCGGCCCGCCCCGGCCGCCTGAAGGCGCTCGGCCGCCAGGACCGCTATCTGGGCGGCGCACAGGCTCGTCGGAAGGACGAGGCCGACGCGCTCGGTGGCCCACGCGCCGCCTGGCGTGCGAAACGCGTCGATCCGGGCCGGGGAGGCAACGGCTTCGCCCGCGCCGGGCGCGAGGGGAAGGGGCCGGCCATCCGGCACGGCGCGGGCCCTGAGTTCCTCCAGGCGGCTCGCGTCGGTCTGGCGCCAGTTGCGCCAGAGCGACACCTGGGCGTGTCCCGCCCGCTCGCCCTGCGCGAGCCGTCCCGAGGCGGTCGCAATGAGCAGTTCGAAGGACTCCGCGACCAGCTTCTCCATGGGCTCGCCGTCGAGGTAGCGCCCTGCGTTGATGTCCATCTCTTTCGCGAGGAGCTCGTGGCGGCGCGTCGTCGTCGTGACCTTGAGCGTCGGCACAAACGGAAAATTGGTGATCGAGCCGTTTCCGGTGACAAAGAGGATCAGGTTGCAGCCGGCACCGACCTGTCCGGCGATGCCCTCCAGATCGTTTCCGGGGCTGTCCATGAAATTGAACCCGGGGACGGTCATCGGCTCCGCGTAGCGGATGACCGCCTCGATCCGTGTGCGGGGGTCCTTCTTGTGGGTGGCTCCCAGGGACTTGAGGACGATGTTGTAGAGCCCCCGAAGCTTGTTGCCGCCGGAGGGGTTGCCCTCGGGCGTCACGCCGTGCCATCCCAGCCGGCGCTTGAACGCCTCGATCATGCCGAGGAGCCGCCGGGCCGTCGGAAGGTCGGCGACATTCTGGAGGACGTATCCCTCGGCGCCCACGAGTTCGTCCGTCTCGCAGAGGTTTGCCGAACCGCCGCGGCGCACGACTTCATGGACCATGGCGCCCGCCAGGGGGTTGCCCGAGACGCCTGAAAAGGCGTCGGAGCCTCCGCATTGGAGCGCGACCCTGAGGCCGGAGATCGGCGCCTCGGAACGCCGCATGGCCGCGACCTCGGGAAGCCAGCGCCGCACGATCCTCTCGCCCTCGGCGAGGGCGGAGGCGAGTCCCCCGCCCATCGAAAGGAATTCGTGGGGAACGTCGGCGAGGGGATAGCCCCGGTCGCCCATGAACTTTTTGAGGCGGGCGTTGCCGACCGGCTCGGTTCCGATGTCGACCGCGAGCACGGCCGCCACGTTCGGGTGCACGATGAAGCCCGCGAGGGCGCGCAGGATTTCCGCGCTGTTGTTGGGCTCGCCAGGGCCGCCGCCCTCGGTGTGCGCCACGGCGACGATGCCGTCGCATCCCGACACCCGGGCGAGCGGCCTCAGCCGGTCGGCGAGCAGGCGCGCGAAACTCGCGGTACGGGAGGTCGTTCCCAGGATCACGATGCAATTGCGGGTCCCGGTTCCCCGCCTGCCCGGCCTCTCATAGCCGAGGAAGGTGCGGCGGTCGTCCTCCTGCGGCACCGGGGCGCCGGGCCGGAACGATGCCTCGTCGAGCCTGAACGGGACGATCTCGTCCGCGAAATTGGGGAGGGAGGGAAGGGCGGCGCCGAGCCTTCGCACGGCAAGGGCCTCGAGCACCGAGGCGTTGCACACATACTCGCCCGGGGAGATCGCGGCCAGCGCGCGCCCGAAGGGCTCACCCCAGGAAAGGAGCGGCTCGCCCGGCGCGATCGCGCGGACGGCGAACCGGTGACCTTCGAGCACCGTGTGCTCCAGGCGGCGGACCGCGCCGCCTATCCTGACCGCGGTGCCGGCCTCCAGCCGCCTGACGGCGATCGCGACGTTGTCGGTCGGCGCCGGCAGCCGGCCGACTGCGGCCAGGTCTTCCGTCTTATTTTCGGGGTCCGTGATCCTGAAGGAAACGGCCAATTCCCGAATTGTTCAAGCCGGCGCCGCAGGAATCAGCAGGCCGTTGAAAAATATGCAGATTGTTCAACAGCCTGCTAGCTCGGAGACCAGGGACTTCTCCTCTTTCAGTTCGTTCTCCGTCGCTGCGATCCGCGAGCGGCTGAAGTCGTTCAGGGGGACGCCGGGCACGATCTGCCAGCGTGAGCCATCGCTGCGGATGGGGTAGGAGAAAATGAGCCCCTTCTCGATCCCGTAGGCCCCGTCGCCGCATACCGCGACGCTGAACCATTCGCCGGGACGGGTCGGCGTCGTCAGGGCGCGCACGGTGTCGACGACGGCGTTCGCCGCGGACGCCGCGGAACTGACGCCGCGCGCCTTTATGATCGCGGCGCCGCGCTGCTGGATCGTGGGGAGGAAGACGTCCTTGAACCAGGCGGTGTCCGCGATGACCTCGGTCGCGGGCCGGCCCCCGATCCTGGCGTTGTCGAAATCCGGATACATCGTCGAGCTGTGGTTGCCCCAGATAGCCAGGTGGGAGACCGCCGTGATGTCCGCGCCGGCACGGAGCGCGAGCTGCGTCGCGGCGCGGTTCTGGTCGAGCATGGTCATGGCGAACCAGCGGTCGGCGGGGACCGCCCGGGCGTTGTTCATGGCGATCAGGCAGTTCGTGTTGCAGGGGTTGCCGACGACGAGGATGCGCACGTCCGCCGCGGCGTGGCGCGCGATCGCCTGCCCCTGGCCCGTGAAGATCTTGCCGTTGATTCCGAGGAGGTCCTTGCGCTCCATGCCGGCCTTCCGGGGCACCGAGCCGACGAGAAGGGCCCAGTTGACGCCCTTGAATCCCTCCTCGAGGGAGGCGGTCGGCACGATCCCCTTGAGCAGGGGAAATGCGCAGTCCTGCAGCTCCATCACGACGCCGCCGAGCGCCGGGAGCGCCGGCTCGATCTCGATCAGGTGGAGGATGACCGGCTGGTCCGGCCCGAACATCGAGCCGGAGGCGATCCGGAAAAGGAGGGAATAGCCGATCTGCCCGGCTGCACCGGTGACTGCGACGCGGATGGGGGATTTCATGGATTGTCGTGCGTGTTAATGAAATATACGGGCTAGCTGGATTTGAATTTGGGGGCGAGCGCCGCGTGTATCTCCCGCACCAGCGCCTCGGTGGTCGGCCAGTCGATGCAGGCGTCCGTGATCGACACACCGTAGCGCAGCTTCTCGCGCGCCTGGGGGAACGCCTGGTTTCCCGCGGCGAGGTTGCTCTCGATCATGGCGCCCATGATGGAGGTGCTTCCGGCCGCGATCTGCGCAAGGAGCGCGCGCATCACCTCGGGCTGGCGCTCGGGCTGTTTGGAGGAATTGTCGTGGGAGCAGTCCACGAGGATCGCCTTGGGGAGACCCGCCCTCGCGAGAAGCTGCTCGGCTTGGGCAACGTGGGCCGGCGAGTAGTTCGGGCCGCCGGAGCCTCCCCGGAGCACGATGTGGCAGTTTGGGTTGCCGCGGGTCACGACGGCCGACGCCGCGCCGTCGAGATTGATGCCCAGGAAAGTGTGCGATTGCGCCGCGGCCTGGATCGCGTTGATCGCTGTCTGGATCGAGCCGTCGGTGCCGTTCTTGAAGCCGATCGGCGTGGACAGGCCGGATGCCATCTGGCGATGGGTCTGGGATTCGGCGGTCCTCGCGCCGATTGCGGACCAGCAGACGAGGTCGGCGATGTACTGCGGCGTGATCGGGTCGAGGAATTCCGTGGCGGTCGGGAGCCCGAGATCGAGGACATCGCGCAGGAAGGCGCGCGCGAGGCGCAGGCCCGCCGCGATGTCGTGGGATCCGTCGAGATGCGGGTCCATGATGAGCCCCTTCCAGCCGACCGTGGTCCGCGGCTTTTCGAAGTAGACGCGCATGACGATCATGACCCGGTCCGAGACCTCGCGCGCCAGCCCGGCCAGCTTGCCCGCGTAGTCGCGTCCGGCGTCGATGTCGTGGATCGAGCAGGGGCCTGCGATCAGCAAAAAGCGGCGGTCGTCCGTGAAGATGATGCGCCGGATGTCGTCCCTCGCCCGTGCGACGAAAGACGCCTGGGCCTCCTGCTTGGGCAGCTCCACGAGGAGCTCTGCGGGCGAGGGCAGGATGCGCGTCTCGACGACGTTGATGTCCGAGGTTTTCTGCATGAACAGCCAGCTTGAGGGAGTCGGTTGCCGGAAGGCAATATCTAGCAGGCTGTTGAAAATCTGCTGAAAAATCTGCTGAGCCGTCGTTGCGATCAGAATCCGTTTGTTGTCTGGCGGGACGGGAGGCAGTCGGCGACGGGCAAAAAAAGTGGCGGCCCGCTTACCCCTAAGCGGGCCGCCTTTGCTTTCTTAGTTACCCCAAAACTCCCGCTAGGCGGGAGAAGTAAAGTTGATGGGTTGATAGGTAGCCGGATCCAAGCCACCGTCAAACGAAACTGATAAAAAACGGTAAGATTTTGACAAATAGGCCATCCATAATGATTTAACCATTAATGTCTTTCCCGGAAAAAGGCGCGTTTCATGCCTATCGGCCGTCGGCCTGGCTCCAGGTGACGGGTGCCGACGCGGCCGCCTTTCTTCAGGGTCAATTCACGAACGATATTCGCCCCGTGCAGGCGGGGTCTGCCGTTTATGGTCTCTGGCTGAACCAGAAAGGCAAGGTGATGGCTGACAGCTTTATACGCCAAGCTGACGCACCGGATGGATTCTGGATCGGAAGCATTTACTCCCCGGCGTCCACGATCCGCGGGCGCCTGGAGTCCCACATAATCGCGGACGACGTGGCCGTGGAGGATGTGACGGGAGCCTGGTGCGGTGCGGCGCTCGTTGGATTAGGCTCCGGCGACTGGCTCGCATCGAAGGAGCGTTCGGGAGTGATTTTTCGCGGACGGAGATCGTCGCTCGAGAGCTGGGAATGGATCTTTCCCCAGGCTGAGGCGGGCCGGGTCCGCGCCGAGCTTTCCGGTATCCGGGAAATGGGCCCGGCCGAGATCGAGCGCAGCCGGATCCTGGCCGGCATCCCTGCCGTCCCGGCGGACATCGGCCCCGGGGACCTCCCCAACGAGGGCGGCCTCGATGGGGACGCGATCTCGTATGTGAAAGGCTGTTACCTGGGCCAGGAGGTGATGGCCCGCCTGAAGTCGAAGGGGAGAATCCGTCGCAGGCTGAGGATCGTGGCCGGAAGCGGGCCGCCGCCCGCGGTGCCCGCCGCCCTCTGGCTGGGCGGCGCGAAGGCGGGCGAACTGCGCTCGGCGGCGGCGGACGGGACGGGATCGGCCTTTGTCGGACTTGCGATGCTGTCCCTTGCCAATCTGCGAACCGAGGAGCCGCTTTCGCTCTCAGGCGATGGCAAGACGGCGGCGCGTATCTCGATATTTTCCTGAAGGACACCGCGGAAACGCCGATACGGAAGGGACCTGATCCCTTAAACCTTTTCCATTTGACCGGGCATTGCCGCGGGCTTTGCCTCGCGGTGCCCCGGCCGTGTATCCGTTCCGAACCTATCCCCAATGAACAAATCCGAGCTGGTCGCCGCCGTCCAGAAGCACCTGGGCGCCGGGACCCCCAAGGCGGCCGCTGAGCGCGCCGTCGATGCCGTCCTCGCCTCGGTGAAGCGCGGGCTTCATCGGGACAAGGAGGTTCAGCTCGTCGGTTTCGGAAGCTTCGCCCTCGCGGTCCGGCCCGCGCGCCGCGGATACAATCCGCACACCCGGCGGCCCATGAAGATTCCGGCCCTCAAGACCGTGCGGTTCAGGGCCGGCTCGGATCTGCGCGCGCTGTGATCGAGGAGAAGTTCCGGGCCGCGTTCGGCCGCAGCCCCGAGATCGTCGCGCGGGCTCCGGGGAGGATCGAATTCATCGGGAACCACACCGACTACAACGGCGGCACGGTCCTTGGCGCCTCGATCGACCGCGCCGTCGAGGTCGCCCTCGCCCCCCGCCCGGATGCGGTGTGGCGGTTTGAAAGCGCGGGACGCGGCGGAGCCGTATCGCTCGTGGCCGGGGCCCTGAAAAAGCAGGCGGGGCCTTCCGCGTGGATCAACTACCCGCTCGGCGTCCTTGCCGCCCTGCCGGAGTTCGGGCTCCGGGCGCCCGGAGGCTTCGATTTCCTAGCCGACTCGGACCTGCCCGTGGGCGCGGGCCTGAGCAGCAGCGCCGCCATCGAGCTGGCCTCCGCCCTGGCCCTGCTCGCGGCGGCCGGCCAGACCGCGCCGCTCGAGACGCTGGTCAAGGTGGCGCGGCATGCGGAGAACCATTTTGTCGGAGTGCCCTGCGGCATCCTCGACCAGGCGGTGTCGGCCTTCGGGCGGGCCGGGCACCTCGTTTTCATCGACTGCCGCGGCCCCCGTTTCTCGCTGGTTCCGCTGCCCGCCGCCGCCCATTTCTGGATATTCAACACGCACACGAAGCATGCGCTGGTGGACGGCCTGTATGCCGCCCGCCACCGGGAATGCATGGAGGCGGCGCGGCAGCTCGGCGTGGCCCTGCTCGCGGACGTCTCGCCCTCCGCGCTCGCCTCGGCCGGTCCCGCGCTTCCGCCGGTGTCCCTCCGCCGCGCCCGGCACGTTGTGGATGAGATCGCGCGCGTGGACGCTGCGGCGGCCGCGCTTCGCTCCGGCGATCTCGCGGCCGCCGGCCGGATGCTGACCGCTTCCCATGAGAGTTCGCGGACGCTTTTCGAAAACAGCACGCCCGAGCTCGATTTTCTGGCCGATGCGCTCTCGGGTGCGCCGCATGTCTTCGGCGCGCGCCTGACGGGCGGCGGATTCGGCGGCGCGGTCATGGCCTTGACGGATCCGGATTTCGGCGAGGGCGACGCCCGGGAAGTGGCGGCAGCCTACGCGCGCCGCTTCGGCTCCGCGCCGGCGATCCTGCACGCCCGCACGAGCGACGGCGCGGCGATCATCAGGGGATCAGGTCTCGGAAATTGATATTCGTATCTCGGGGAAAATATCAATTTCCGAGACCTGACCCCTTAGAACAAGAGCGCGAATCTAGCGAACCAGGCGTCGACCTCCCGGTGAAGCAGGAGGAAATAGAGGGCGCCCGCCACCGCGAGCATCGGCCCGAAGGGCACGCGGGACCCGAAGGCAAGGGGTGCTCTTTCGGACGCGCCATCCTTGGTCCTGAATGCGCTCCGCCACGCAAGGGCCGCGGCAAGCCAGGCGGTCCCGATGACGGCCCCCCCGAACAGGGCGAAGACCGCCCCCTTCCACCCGCAAAAGGCGCCGATCGCGCCCGCGAACTTCACGTCGCCCAGGCCCATGGCCTCCTTCCTGAGCGCGGCGCCCGCGAAAAGCGCGATCCAAAGGACGAGCCCGGATCCAAGCAGGAGGCCCTCGATCGACTCCGCGCCGGAGCGGAGGCTGTCGAGTGCGAAGAGCCCGGATCGCTGCCCATGAAGCTCGGGCACGAGGAAGGAGAGGAGGACGCCCGCGATGCCCAGGCCGAGCGTGAAGGCGTCCGGGATCATCAGGTGATCGACGTCTATGAACGTCGCGGCCACGAGCCCGCCCAGGAATATCCAGCCGCAGAGGGCCGGGGCCGGGGCGTGGCCCAGCCAGCAGGCCAGGAAGAGCAGGGCTGTCAGCAATTCGACGGCGGGGTAGCGGATGGAGAAGGGCCGGCCGCAGCAGCGCGCCCGACCGCCGCGCATGAACCAGGAGGCGATGGGAATGTTGTCATGCCAGGCGATCGGGGCTCCGCAGGCGCAGTGCGAGCGGGGCCGCACGACCGATTCGCCCGCGGGCACCCGGAGGATCACCACGTTGAGGAAGCTGCCCACGCAGGCTCCGATCAGGAACGCGGCCGCCGGAAGAAACCACGGCAGCGCAGCGGCGGTCTGGGCGAGGGCCGCGGTCATCGCAGGGCCGCCTCGGCGGCCGCCTGCATGACGGGCGCCGTCCGGGCGGCCGGCACGCCCGTCCATATTTCCAGGGACTTCGCTCCCTGGTGGACGAGCATGGACAGGCCGTTTGCGCAGGGAATTCCGAGCGCCCGGGCGCGGGCGAGGAAGGGCGTGCCGGGGGGATTGTAGATCATGTCGTACGCCGCCGCGGCGCGGGGAAGGGCGGCGAGGTCGATCGGGGCCGGGTCGGACGGATTCAGCCCCGCGCTCGTTGCGTTGATCACGATCGAGCCCGCGGGGAGGGCCGTGTAGGCCTCGTCCGCGCCCAGGCCTGCAACAGGAATGCTTCCCGCCAACGGGCGCAGGACCTCGAGCAGCGCCTCCAGGTTTGCGGGGGTTCGGTTGATGATCCAAAGGGCCGAGCAGCCACGCTGGAGGCATTCGACGGCGGCGCCGCGCGCCGCTCCTCCCGCACCGAGAAGGACGACGGGAGCGCCGGCGAGCCCGCGCCCGAGCGTGCCGCGCAGGGCGGCCGACAGCCCGTAGCCGTCGGTGTTGAAGCCGCGCCAGCCCTGTGCGCCGGACAGGAGCGTATTGACGGCCCCGACCGGCCGGGCGCCCCCATCCACCTCGGCCACCCGATCGAAGGCGATCACCTTGTGGGGAACCGTCAGGTTGACCCCGCGGAAGCGCCGCGCGTGCAGGAGGTCGAGCGCCTGCGGGAGGTCGGCCGGCGCGATCTCAAAGCGAAAATACCTCCAGTCAGCCCAGACGCGATTGTCGCGCGCCAGCGCGGCCAGGGCCGCGTTGTGCATCTGGGGGCTGACGGAATGGCCGATCGGGTGACCCAGGACGGCGAGGGCGGTGCCGGGATACGACCACGCCTCCAGGTCGGGGAGGGTGAGAACGTCGTTCAAGTGACGTTTCGGCTGTAGGCGGCGTCAAACTCCTCGACGAAGCTTGCGAACAGCGTGGCCCGCTCGGCGTCCCCGCTCTCGGAAAACAGGCTGGCGAGATGGCGGCAGTTGCGGGAGAGCACCTCGCGCACGGGCATCGGCGCAAGGTCGGCCGCCTTCGGGGATATCTGCCTCATGCGGAGCAGGGCGAAGATCTCGCAGGCGTCGCGCAGCACGCCCTGGTCGGACACATCGATGAAGAAGACCTCGTCCCCGCCGTAGCATCCGACGAAAAAGTGGCCGGGCACGCCGACGGGCTCGAGTTCGATGCCGAGTCGTCCCGCCACGAGCAGGTAGACAATGCCGAGCGCGATCGAGCTGCCCTTGCGCCTGACGAGCACGTGGTCGATGAGTCCATCCCTGGGGTCCGCCTGCCGGTCCGTGTTTCCCCGGAAGCTCCACTCATGGAAAAGCACGCGGTTCATGAGCCGGCACTTCTCCCGAAGGGTGGACGGTTCGACGAACAGCTCGCGGCAGCGCGCCGCCATGGCGTCCAGCGCATGGCAGCACCGGCCGACATCGAGGGCCGGGTTCACCGTCCGGGCGAGCAGAAGGGCGCCGGTCTCGAGCTCGTAGTTGAGCGAGCGGATGAAACCGCGGAATTCTGCGACCGGGTCCGCGAACTTCAGCTCGCCGAGATACCAGGCCGCATGCCGGCCGAGGACGCGGTTTCGGCCGTGGGCCACTTCCCTGAGGAAGGGGGCGGCATCCGCTCCGAGGCCCGCGAAATAGGCGAGCAGGGCCTGGCGCACCGCGACGCTCCGGTCGTCGAGCAGACTAAGCAGGGCCTCCCGCCGGGCCGCGTCGAGTATTGCCGTTGACGTCTCCACGGACCGACAGAGGAGATTCATTTTTGGGCGCTGGCAACACCGGACTCTGGCAGGCTGCAAAAAAATCCGCCGAACCGCCGCGCAGGCCGGCGTGCTTTTCAACAACCCGCCCGGATCGTGCGCCTATTCGCGTTCTCCGAAGAGGGCGGAGCCCACGCGGACGAGGGTGCTTCCCGCGGCTATCGCGGAGTCCAGGTCGGCGCTCATCCCCATGGAGAGTTCCGCGAGCGGAGTCCCGAACCGGGCCGCGAGGCCGTCCCTCAGATCCCGCAGGCGGAGAAAGGCGCGTGCGGCAACCGCCGGATCTGCCGAGAGCGGCGCGATCGTCATGAAGCCCTCTACCCGCAGGCTTGCCTTTCCGAGCGCCACCTCGAGCAGGCGCTGCGCTCCGGCCGCCGGCACGCCGAATTTCGCCGGGTCGTCGCCCGCGTTCACCTGCAGGAGGATAGCCAGCGGCCGGCCGGCTTCCGCTGCGGCGCGGTCGAGATGATCGAGCAGTTTTTCGCTGTCGACGCTCTGGATCCGATCGAAGTTCCGGGCCGCCAGGGCGGCCTTGTTCGACTGGAGGTGGCCGATCAGCTCCCAGCGGATCGCAGCCGGGGTCTGCGCGCGCTTGTCGACGCCCTCCTGCACGCGATTCTCCCCCACGGATCGCAGCCCGAGGCGCGCCGCGTATTCGACGGCCGCCGCCGGATGGGTCTTGGTGACGGCGAGCAGCTCCGCCGCCTCGGGCGGCCTGCCGGCGCGCAGGCAGGCGTCGGCCATCCGCATCCGCACCGCCTGCGCGCGGCGCTCGAATTCTTCGAAGGAAATCATGACCGAAATGACGGGGAGACTTAAGAAAATCTACTTAATGATTTACGAATCTTTGGCCGGCGTTACTCTGTGCGATGACAACGTGGGCTAATCATGCAGATTGAAAACTTTAAAATATTCTCCGACCTGGTCGAAACCAAAAGTTTCTCCAAATCGGCCAAGCTCAATGGAATCACCCAGTCGGCGGTCAGCCAGCAGGCCCGTGCGATGGAGCGGCATTTCAAGACGCTCCTGATCGACCGGAGCCAGAAGCAGTTTCAGCTCACCCGCGAGGGCCAGCGCGTCTACGAGGCGGCGAAGGAGATGCTCCATAACTACGACAAGATGCTCTGCGAGCTGCAGGAGATGAAGAAGGTCATCAGCGGCACGATCCGGATCTCGACGATCTACTCGATCGGGCTCCACGAGCTGCCCCCCTACATCAAGAAATTCCTGCACGACTACCCGTCGGTCAATGTGCGCGTCGAATACCGGCGCTCCAACCTCGTCTATGAGGACATCCTGCACAATGCCGTCGACTTCGGGCTGATCGCCTTCCCGGTGAAGCACCGCCAGATCGAGGCGCTGCCCTTCAGGGACGACCACCTGGTTCTGATCACCCATCCCCTGCACGCGCTCGCGAAACGCGCCGAGACGCAGGTCGCCGACCTGGCCGGCCAGCGCTTCATCTGCTTCGACCCCGACATCCCGACCCGGAAGGCGATCGACCAGATATTCCGGGAGCACAAGCTCGAGATCGAGCCCGTCATGGAATTCGACAACATCGAGACGGTGAAGCGCGCGGTCGAGATCGACCACGGCGTCGCCATCGTGCCCCAGGCAACGGTCGCCCAGGAGGAAAGGCAGGGGACCCTGGCCGTCATGCGCTTCAAGGGCCGCGAATTCGCCCGGCCCCTCGCGATCCTCCACAGGAAGGGGCGCGTGCTCACGCCCGCCATGAAGAAGTTCATCGAGACCCTCGGCATGGACCTTCCGGAGGCGCGCGGCGCTTGACGTTTTCTTAACGCCGGCGGGCCGGAACATTATTTGCTTCCGGCAATCCCAGGGTTACGTTGCGCGCGATGTGCCAGGCCTTCCGCTTTCCCATGCTCATTGCCGCGGTTCTCGCGGCGGCGGCCGTTCGCGCGACCCCGCCCGCCGCGCCGACTCCGGCGCCGTCCTGGTCCCTCAAGGACCTCGATGGGAATGCCGTCACCTCAGGTGAATTCAAGGGCAAGGTCCTCGTGATCGATTTCTGGGCCACGTGGTGCCAGCCCTGCCGCACGGAGATCCCGGGCTACGTCGCCCTCCAGAACAAGTACGCGAAGGACGGCTTGGTCGTCCTGGGGGTGTCGACGGACACGGCCGGTCCCGCGGCGGTGAAAAAGTTCATCGCGAAAAACGGCGTCACCTACCGGATACTCATGAGCGACACCGCGGTCGAGGCCGGCTTCGGCGGCATGGATGCGATCCCGACCACCTTCATCATAGACAGGGACGGGATGATCCGCGACCGCAAGGTCGGAGCGCTTCCGGCGGCGCAGTACGAGAAGCTCCTGCTGACCTTCCTCAAGCCTCAGTTCTCGACCAGCCGGTAGCCTATGCCCGATTCGGTCTTCAGGTGGCGCGGCTGCTGGGGGACGGGCTCGAGCTTCTTTCGCAGGTGGGTCATCTGGACCCGGAGGTAGTGCGTGCTCTCCTCGGCGTGCGGACCCCAAAGCTCCCGGAGAATCTGCCGGTGCGTGATGACGCGGCCGCGGTGCTGGACGAGGAGCCGCAGGAGCGCATACTCCTTGGTGGTCAGCTTCACCTCCGCGCCGCCGCGGCGGACCAGCCTCGCGGTGAGGTCGACCTCGATTTCTCCGAAAGAGACGACGGACGACTCGGCCGCGGGCTGAGCGCGCCTGAGGAGCGCGCGCAGCCGGGCCAGGAGCTCGCCCGTGCTGAACGGCTTTGTCAGGTAGTCGTCGGCACCCGCGTCGAGCGCCGATATCTTGTCGTCCTCGGTGCTGCGCACGGACAGAATGAGGATCGGCACCTTGGTCCATTCGCGCAGGCGCCGAACGACTGCCGTGCCGTCCATGTCGGGCAGCCCGAGATCGAGGACGACCCCGTCCATCTGGACCGCCGCCGCTTCGCCGAGGCCCAGCTGGCCGTTCTCAGCCTCGTACACCCGGTAGTTGCCGCCCTCCAGGGCGAAGCGCATCAGACGCCGTATCTGGACCTCGTCGTCGATCACGAGGATGGAGGGATGGGCTTCGGCGGTCATTCGACGAGGGAAGGCTGTGCCGCCGCGTGCGGCAGGTAAATCGCAAAGCGAGCGCCCCCCCCCGGATTATCCTCCGCGGCGATCGTCCCTCCCTGCGCCATCACGAAGCCCCGGGCGATCGAGAGCCCGAGTCCGAGGCCGCCCGCCCTTGCCGCGTCGCCCCGGGCGAACTTCATGAAGAGCCGCTCGCGGATCGCCGGCGCCAGGCCCGGCCCCCGGTCCGCGACCGTGATGAAGGCCTGACTTCCGGTGCCATCGAGCCCGGCACCGACGGAAATCGCCGTGCCTGGCGGCGTGTGCAGCGCGGCGTTGAGGAGCAGGTTGGCAAGCGCCTGCTCCGTGAGCGCGAAATCCGCGCGTATGAGCGGGAGGTCCTCGGGCACGCTGACGTCGAGGGGCCGGCCGGCCAGGGCGTCCCTCGCATCCTCGATCGCCGCGTTGACCAGGTCGACCGGATCGCACCATTCGAGCTTGGGCCGGAGGGCGCCGCTCTCGAGGCGCGTCTGGTCGAGGAGGTTTGCGACGAGCCGGTTCAGGCGCCGCGCCGCGGTCTTCATCTCGCCCACCAGCCCGCCGCGCCCGGCGGCCTCGTCGAGATGCTCCAGGGAGGCCGTGATGACCGCGAGCGGCGTCCGCAGCTCGTGCGAGACGCTGTCCAGGAGGGCGCGGTGCAGCTTCTCCGACTCGGCGAGGAGCTTTCCCTTCTCGCTCGCGTTCCTGAGATATTCGCGCTCGACGATCACGGCCAGCTGCCGGGCGAACGCCTCGAGGAGGTCCCGCTGCGCCGGGGTGAGCGCCGTGGCCGTCGTCAGGCCGAGCGCGCCGACCGAGCGGTCGACATAGAGGAGGGGAACATAGGTGCTTGAGCTCTCGAGCGGCATGTCGGTGAAGCGGCCCGCACTTTGCTTGTTTCGGAATGCCCACTCGGCGGCGGCCATCTCCTTGTCCGTGGGCGGGGCGGCGCCGCCGTGGGGCGCGAGGGCGCCGGAGGGTTCCGCGGCGAGAAAGAGGGACGTCTCGGCGGAGAAGATCTCGTTGGCCTGCCGCAGGGCCGCGGCTATCGCATCCTTGAACGTCTGCTTCTCGGCGAGGACCCTCGTCAGGTGGAAGAGCGCCGTCGCGCGTTCCTCCCGCAGGCGCTCGTTAACCGCCTGCGCGCGGATGCGGGCCGCGAACTGCCCGCTGACCAGGGCGACCACGAAATAAGTCCCGACGAGCAGGCCGTCCTGGAGGGAGGTGACCTGGAATTTGAAATGCGGCGGTATGAAAATATAGTCCCAGATGCTCCCGCCGAGGACCGCGGCGAAGAGAAGGGCGCCGCGCCCCACGCGAAGGCTGAGGAGGATCACGCCGAGAAGGTAGATGAGCCCGAGCGACTGGTAATAGCTCTCCGGAAGCATGAGCCCGACCGCCGTCACCGCTGTCACGACCCCGCCTGCGAGGAGGAATTCGCTCCACGCCCCATAAGGGGAAGGCCGGCGCCGCAGCGTGTCGTTTGGCGGCCCCGCCGTCCGGGCCGGGACGACGCAAATGTCGACCGTGCCCCCGATCGCCATCAGGCGATCCACCAGGGAGCGCTTTTGGGTGATTCGGTCCATCAATCCCGGCTTCGACGGCTTCCCGACGACGATCAGCGTCGCCTGGTGCTCGGACGCGATCCGGACGAGCGCGGACGGTATGTCCCTGGCGTGCGTGAGGACGACCTGCGCACCCAGCTCGCGCGCGAGGGCCAGGTTCCCGTCGAGCACGTCGCGTTCGGCAGCCGAAGGAGGAAAGATTTCCACGTGGGCGGCAAGCCAGGGCACTGCTAGGGAGGACGCCATGTCGTGCGTCCAGCGGACAAGCTGGGCTGAAGACGGCCCCTCTCCGACAGCCACGACAATGCAAGAGCATCCGCCGCCCGGACCGGGGGTTCCGGATGAGGGCGGGGAGGGCGGTCGGTCGAAAGGTGCGCCTGGCACGGGAACCATTTCCTAGGCTGCGTTTGCGCGGCACTCAAAACCTAAAAAAGCGACCGCTTCGCCGCCTGCAGAGAACAGGAGGGGCCGGCGATAACCCCTTAACGCCGGCCCCTATTTTTTCTGTCCAACCTTTCGGCTGGTTTTCACGCTACCCAAAACGTTGCTTGGGCAGATTACCCGGACAATGAGCATTGTTTATGCCAGGAAAGACCCTGCTGGAAAATTTTGGCAAAGGCCGTTACGAGTCCCAGGGAATGCCGATGCCCCTGCCGCCCATTCTGCATGAGGACGACGCAATCCTGGCGTTCGACAAGCCGAGCGGGCTGGCGGTCAGCTCCGACCGCTGGGACCGAGCGCCTGTGAATCTCATGGGCGCCGTTCGCGCCGAATTTGGCCGGGAGCTTGCCAATGTCCACCGGCTGGACGCCGCCGCCAGCGGGGTGCTGCTCTGCGCCAGGACGAAGGCGGCCCTGGATTCGCTGAGCGGCCAGTTCCAGTCCAAGACCGTGGACAAGCGGTACGTGGCGCTGGTCGCCGTGCTCCCCGGGGAGCACGCGGCAAGCGCCCTCGCGCGGGTGCGGGATTCCTCAGGGAGCATCCCCTCGGAATTCTCCGTCGAGCTGGCTCTCGAGGAGGACGGGGACCGGCCCGGCCGCATGCGCGCCTGCCGCCGCGGCGGCAGGCCGAGCTCGACCGCGTTCCGCGTCGTCGAGCGGTTCGGCCGCTTCGCGTGGCTGGAGTGCCGGCCCTCCACCGGCAGGATTCACCAGATCCGCGTTCACCTGGCCGCAGCGGGCCTTCCCATCGTGAGCGATGGCCTGTACGGCGACCCGGACGCACCGCTTCTGCTCTCCGAGCTCAAGCGGCGCTACAAGGGCCGCGACGAGGAACGCCCCCTGATCGGCCGGCTGGCGCTTCACGCGAGCGAGCTGACCTTCGTGCACCCGGTCTCGCGGCTGCCCCTGAGGATCGCGGCGCCGCTGCCCAGGGAGTTTGAGGTCGCCCTCAAGTACCTCCGCCGCTACCCGGCGCCCGGCTTGTCGAAGAGGTAGTGGCTGACGAGCCACTCCTCGCCGCCGCGGTAGCCCCAGAGCTCTGCGCAGCTCATGTAGAAGACCCGCCAGTAGGCCCACCATTTTCCGCCCCTGCCGGCCCCGTAGGTCGCCTCCAGCAGCGGCAGGATCGCCTCGCGGTGCCGGTCCATGTTCCGCAGCCAGTCCTCGGCCGTCCGCTGGTAGTGGGTTCCGCACACCTTCCAGTCCTGCGCGAGGCGCAGGTCGTCCTTGAAATACGTCAGGAGGTCGTGGGACGGCATCTGCCCCCCCGTGAAGAAATGCCGGGACATCCAATCCGAGGCGTCGCGCGGGATGAAATGATACGAAAAATGCCGGTGCGTGAAGATGTGGACGAAGAGCAGGCCGTCCGGCTTGAGCCAGCGCGCGACGTTGGCCAGGAGCAGCCGGTAGTTCTTCATGTGCTCGAACATCTCTATCGACACCACGCGATCGAACGGAGCCCCGTCTGGCTCGAAGGCGTTCATGTCGCAGGTGACTATCCGGAGGTTTGTCAGGCCGAGGCGCGCCGCGGCGGCGTCTATGAACTCCTTCTGGGTCCGCGAATTCGAGACGCCGGTGATGCGGGAACCCGGAAACTTCTCCGCCAGGTAGAGCGATAGCGAGCCCCAGCCGCAGCCGAGCTCCAGGATAGCCTGGCCGTCGGCGAACCGCGCCCGCTCGACGTAAAGCGCGAGCATGGCCTCCTCGGCCTCGTCGAGGGTCTCGGCGCCCGTGGGGTAAAGGCAGCCGGAGTACTTCAGGCGCCTGCCGAGGCAAAGCTGGTAGAACGCGGTCGGCACCTCGTAGTGCTGCTCATTCGCGGCCCGGGTGTCCTCCGCGATCGGGCGCCCGGCGAGGTCCGCGACGTAGGCCGCCGGCTGGTATCGCTCCTCTTCCTCGCGTAGCCGCCGGGCGAGCAGCCTTCGGATGCCCAGGCGGATCAGCCAGTCGGGAAGGAGGTCCTTTTCGATGAGCGCGTCGATCATCGCCTGGGAAACCACGGCACGAAGGCGCTGGTGGCCATCTGATAGCGCCGGTAGGCCTCCCCCTTGCTCCGCAGCGATTGCTCCTCCGTCATCGGTATTCCTGTTACGCCCAGAAGAAGCCAGAGGATGCACGCCGGCGACACGATGGAGACCCAGCCCCAGGGGGAGGCGCAGGCGAAGACAAAATAGGCGACCCAGATCAGCCACTCGCAGAAATAGTTGGGATGGCGGCTGACCCGCCAGAGCCCGGCCGCGCATACCTTGCCCCGGTTGGCCGGGTCGCGCTTGAAGGTGGCGAGCTGGGCGTCCGCGAGCGACTCGCCGGTTATGGCGATGAGCCAGAGCGCCGTGCCCGCGAGTTCCAGGGGATGCAGTCCGGGATCGGGATTGCGGCAGGCGACGAGGAACGGCACCGAGAGCGCGACGACGGAAAGGGCCTGCATCTGGAAGAAGCCGGCCATCCGCGCGTTGAAATGGGCGGCCCAGTCCCTTCGGAGCTGCCGGTAGCGTCCGTCCTCGTCCGGATGGTGGCGCGAGACGCGCACGAGCAGGTGAGTGCCCAGCCGCAGGCTCCACGCCGTGGCCAGGGCGCCGATGACCGCGCGGCGGACGGGCCAGCCCGGCCCCAGGAGAGCGTACGACAGGGCCGCGGCCCCGAAGGCGTACGACCAGGCGATGTCCACAACGCCGTAGTTGTCCAGCCGCCGGGCCAGGACATAGACGAGCGCGAAGGCCGCCATGAGGGCGGCCGCAGCCCCGAGCGCCATCGCCCCCGCGCTCACGGATCCTGATCCCCTGAGGAGGGGATTGGATTCGCGGCCGCAGCCAGGAGACGCATGCCCCTGCGATGGGCTGCGCGGCGGAGCGGCGGGCAGGTCAGGCGGTAGACCACAAACATCCAGATGGGCGCGATGATGGCCCAGGCCACCAGGGCGTGGAGGGCGGCCGCGCCGAACCGATGGAGGTACTGGCCATGCTCCCTCCACAGATTGAGGATGATGACCCAGAGATTGGGGACCGTGTGCGGCCTCCGGACGATGTATTCGGTGACCGTCAGCTTGAGTTCGGGAGTGCCGAAGATGAGGTCGCCGAGGCGGATCAGCCCGTAGAGGACGAAAAGATGCGGAACCGTGAAGAGCGCGTTCACCAGCTGGATCAGCGGCTGGTTCAGCCGGAGCAGGATGCCGACTGCCAGGCAGAGGAGCGTGGTCGTGCCGAGGATGGGAAAAAGGGCGCAGGCGCTGCCGACGGCGAGGGTCAGGGCGATCTTCTCCGGCGTTATCCCCTGCGTGAGTTGGGCGATGACCGGATCCGCCACGCGCCGCTGCCAGAACGTCGGCTTCGGCGGGGCGGGGGAAAGCGTTGGGGTGGATTCGATCACGGCGAGACCTTCGGGACGCGGGGAGCAGCAGCGGATAACCGTGCCCAACCTACATGCAGACTGCCCGCCGCACAAGTCGCGTTATGGCCCGTCGCAGGAAATTAACCGGCCAGTCCGATGATCACGACCGCCGCGCCGATCGCCGCAAGGACAAGGCCGAGGACGCCGGGGCCCTCCCGCCGGGCGGCGAGCACGTCCGGGATGCGGCCGCCGCGCGGCACGCTGAACAATTCCGACAGGCAGTAGGACGACATGGCGATGTTGCCGAGCAGCATGATCGCGAGGAACCAGGCGGCGCGGGCGACCCACGAGGTCTGCTTGAAGCACACCCAGACAAAAAACGTCGCGAACCCCCAGTAGGCGTCGGCCATCGTCGCCAGGAACCAGGGATGCGTCAGGACCGGCCGCGGCACCGCGAAAAGCGGGCATTGCAGGCTGGCCCAGGTCGTCACCCAGAGCATCGAGGCCAGCACCGCGGCGAAGAGGATCCGAAGGAACGTGATCATGGCGCCGGCTGGAGGGACAAATTGTTCGGCCGGGTGTAAAGCGCCTGGACGACGGAGATGTTCCTGAGCGCGAACGCCGCCTCGCAGTAGCAGAGGTAGTAGATCCATTTCCGGATGAAACGCTCGTCGAAGCCGAGCGCCCGGACCGCCTCGAGGCGCGCCGAGAATCCCGCGCGCCACTCGCGCAGGGTGCGCGCGTAGTCGGGTCCGATGTCCTCGAGCCCGTGCAGGACGAAGCCGCCTGTTCGCGACAGGAGCGCGCTCACGCGGTTCACGGATAGGAGCAGCGAGCCCGGGAAGATGTGCTTCTGGATGAAGTCGACGCCCCTGCGGAACTCCTCGTACCGGGCGTCGGGGCAGGTGATGAACTGCAGGGCCGCGAGCCCGTCGGGCTTGAGGACGCGGCCCACGATCCGGCAGAAGTCCGGCAGGAAGCGATGCCCGATGGCCTCCATCATCTCGATCGAGACCAGCTTGTCGAACTGCCCCGTGAGGTCCCGGTAGTCGCGGAGCTCCACCTGCACGCGCCCTTCGAGGCCGGCCTCCGCCACCCGGCGGCGCGCCATCTCCCATTGCTGCCGCGATATCGTGACGGAGGTCACCCGGCAACCGTGATGCCGGGCCGCGTGCAGCGACCATCCTCCCCAGCCGGTGCCGATCTCCAGCACATGGTCGTCCGGCCCGAGGCGCAGCTGCCGGCAGAGGGCCTCGTTCTTCTCGAATTGCGCCTCCTCGAGCGTCAGGTCGGGCCGGCTCCACCGGGCCGAGGAGTACATCAGGCTCGGGTCGAGGAACAGGGCGAAGAATTCGTTGGACAGATCGTAGTGCTCCGCGATGTTCCGCCGCGAATTGCCCTTCGAATTGGAGCGCAGGAGATGGCCGGCCCGGTTGGCGAGGCGGAACAGGCTGAAAGCGGCCGGCCGCCGCCTCTCGGAGCCGGAGAGCGTCGGCGCATCCTCAAGGTTGAGGAGGAACCAGGCTATCACCGCCGTCAGGTCCGGCGTCTCCCACTCGCCGTCGATGTAGGCCTCCGCGAAGCCGATGTCCCCGAAAAGGGCGCAGCGCCTGAAGAATCGCTCGCTGCGGACGCGGATGATCGCGGAACTGGGCACGGGCGGGGCGGGCGGCGCGACGGGGAGGAACCTGGGGGACCCGGCTTCGCCCTCGCCGAAATGCGCGATCTGGCCGTCGGGCATCTCGATCGAGAGACGGCCCCTGCGCATCGCCGACAGCGCGGAAAGCATCGCCTTGCGGAACCAGGATCTTCCCTGGGCGGGCGGGGCCGCGGCGATCTCGCGCCCCTCCGCGCCGAGTCCCTGGGAGCGGGAAAATGAGGCCGATTCGGTATTCATCGCGTTTCCACGGGCTGCGCGATCGAGGCGTGGGGCCGGTAGAGGTCCCGCTGCTCGCCGGCGCGCGCCGCCTTGGCGAACCAGGGCACGCGCTTGATCCTGAGCCGCAGGGCATGCCAGTGAATGAGGGCTATCACCCGCAGCGTCATCAGGGGATACTTGAGCGCAAACCAGGCCAGCCGGCCGCTTGTCAGCTCGCGGCGCTCGCCGGCGAGCGTGCTCGTCAGCGTGCGCTCCGTTCCCCGGTAGTCGTCGATCCGGATCGAGAGCCGCTCGGCGGGCGCCCGCAGCTCGAAATCGAACGCAACGTCGACCTCGGAGAAGGGCGAGACATAGAAATGCTTCGGCGTCCGCCGGCGGAAGGGCTCGTCCGCCCCGCCGGTCCTCGTCTCCGGCCCGAGAAAGTACGGCTTCATCTCGCGGAACGTGTTCGTCACCTCTGCGAGCGCCGCGATGGGCTCGCCCGATGGGCCGTAGCAGAAATAGAATGACACCGGATTGAACCCGTAGCCGGCGATCCGGGGAAGGGTCACGAGGACCACGCGGCCGCCCGCAAGGTCCACGCCCCGCTCGGCCAGGTGGGCGGCGACCCGGGCCCTCAGGCGGCGCGGGCCGCCTGTGGGCAGGTAGTCGCAGTCGCGGAAGCTGTAGAGGTTGCGGCGGTCGACCGAGAATAGGGCGAGCCGCCCGGGAAGCTCGTCCAGCTCGTCCAGGTCGATGGCGAAGAGGAAAATGCGGTAGGAGAAGCCGTGAGCCTTCGGGGCGAACCGGTGGTGCATCACCCGGCACTCGTAGAGGCAGCTCCGCATGGTCGTTTTCTGAGTCTGAGGATTGGATTTCGTCTCGGCTTGGCCTGGACGAGCCCCGCCGAGAACTCTTACGCGCAGGAGAGGGGTGCGGATGCGCGCTGACGGAGTTCAACCCCTGACTGACCCCGGGGCCAGCCAAATTCCGCGCTACCAGGGGTCGCCGCCGAGCAGCAATTCACTCAGCCGGACCGCGCTCTGAAAGGCGTCCTCATGGAAGCCGTGCCGGAAGTAGCTCCCCGCAAAATACGTCTCCGTCGTCCCTTGGGCCGCAGCGTTAAGGCTGGGCAGTTCCTCCTGGGCCCGAATCGCCCCGAGGCTGAGGAGGGGATGCTCGTAGGAGATCGTCCGGTGGATTTTCACGGGATCGATCGCCTCCGGGCGGTTGATCGTGACAAAGTAGTTCTCGCGGTCCGAGACGCCCTGCAGCGAATTCATCCAGTAATGGGTCGCCGTCGAGACGCGGCCCTTCTCATCCCGGGCTATCTCGTAGTTCCAGCTCGCCCAGGCCAGGCGGGCGCGGGGCATCACCGAGGCGTCGCTGTGCACGGTGGCCGTGTTCGCCTGGTAGCGGAATTCGCCCAGCAGGCGGTTTTCGTCGGCAGTCGGGCCCGCGATCAGGCTGCGGGCCTGGTCCCCATGGCAGGCGAGGATGACCCGGTCGAAGGCCTCCGTGACCCCATCGGACGTGATCACGTGGATCCTGCCGGGCGCCCGGCGGACGAGGGCCGCCCTCCTGCCGAGCCGCACACGGTCCCGCCACGGCTCTGAAATCCTCCCCACGTAGGCGCGCGCACCGCCGTCCACGGTCAGCCAGGGATGCTGGGTGTTCAGCCCGAGGAATCCGTGGTTGTGGAAGAAGCGCAGAAGGGTGGCGGCTGGAAATTCCAGCATCAGCGCGGGTGGGGTGCTCCAGACCGCCGAGCTCATCGGCACGAGGTAAAGGTCGAGGAAGTCCTGGCCGTAGCCGCCCCTGCGGACATAATCCCCGAGGGTCTGCTCGCGGATCCCGGGGTTTTCCAGCGCGGCCACGGCCTCGCGGTTGAAGCGGGCGATGCTCGCGAGCATCCGGTGGAAGCGCGGCCGGAACAGGTTGCGGCGCTGCGCGAAAAGCCGGTTGACGGAGGAGCCGCAGAACTCGAGCCCGCTGTCCGCGTGCCGCACGCTGAAGGACATCGGCGCCGCCTTCACCCGGACGCCCAGCGCGTCGAAGAGCCTGCTCAGGAGCGGGTAGGTCACGCGGTTGAACACCATGAATCCGGTGTCGATGGGGATCTGCCGCCGCCCTTCCGGGACCTCGATCGTGTTCGTGTGCCCGCCCGCGTAGTCGTTCTTCTCGAAAAGGGTGATGTCGAACTTCCGGTGGAGGAAGTGCGCGCACCCGAGCCCGGCTATGCCGGTGCCTATGATGGCGACGCGGGTCACGGCGGGGGATCGGGGCCCGCGCCGCTTCTCAGCGCCCGGTCTCTGCGACGGGGGATTTATCCGCCACCTGGGAGGACTGGGGGTGCACGGGCGCCGGCAGCGGCGCGGTGCCGTGCGCGGCGTTCATGGTCGCGACGGCGATCGCCGCCGCCGCGGGAACGACCCGCCTGAGCGAGGCGTACTCCGGATGGACCAGGGCCGCGCGGCGCGCGGCGGCCACGGAGGAGTGGTGATCCGACAATTCACCCTCGGCCAGCACGGACTTGGGCACCGCCTTCAGGCCCCAGATGAAACCGGTCCAGGACAGCGCCCTGAGCGTGTAATAGGTGATGTCCACCTCCCACCAGTAGAAGCCATTGCGGGTGGAGCTTTGGTAGCGGTGGTGGTTGTTGTGCCAGCCTTCCCCGAGGGTGATGAACGCGAGCAGGAGGCTGTTCCGCGAATCGTCCTCGGTCTTGTAGCGGCGTCGGCCCATCAGGTGGGCCATCGAATTGATGCAGGACGTCCCGTGAAAGAGGAGGGTCGTGCTGATGAAGAACCCCCAGACCAGCATCTGCCAGCCGCTCGTGTGCAGGCCGGGAGCGTGGATCTCGAGAAGCTTGCCGAATCCGAAGACGGCGAAGGCGAACGCGATCGGGACGATCGCGTCAAAGCGGTTCAGGAAGACGAGCTCGGGATATTTTGTGAGGTCGCGGACCTGCGAATAATCGGTCGGGAAATTGCGCCTGCTCGTGATCCAGCCGACGTGGGACCACCAGAAGCCGTGCACATGGGGCGAATGGGCGTCCTCCGGCTCGTCGGAATGCTGGTGGTGGTGCCGGTGGTGGTAGGCCCACCAAAGCGCGCCGCGCTGCACGGCTGTCCCGCCAAAGAGGGCGAGGAGGAACTGGCCTGCCCGCGAGGTGCTGTAGGTCTTGTGCGAGAAATAGCGGTGATGGATGCCCGTGACGGCGAACATGCGCGCAAAATAGAGCGCCACGGCCGTCCAGACGGCGACGGCGCTCGCGCCCGTCCAGATGACCCCGATGCAGCCCAAATGAAGGATCAGGAAAGGGATGCAGCGCACCCAATCCACCCGCTCAGGCTCGTTCCGCATGGCGTCCGCTCCTCCGGGCGCATAGTCGGCGTCAAACCATTGGACGACCGCGGTTGAAAGGCAGCGCAGCGGGCGGAGGATTCTTTGGGAGGGGGACACGTGGGACAAACTGCCGAGGATGCGGAAAAAGGGGCGCCTCGGCAAGTTCGTTCCAGTGAAACGTTCCGCAGGCCCCGGTCAAAGATTACGGCTGCGGGGCTCCGGTGGATGCGCCGGGCGTATTTGCGGGGCTGATTCCCGGCTGCCTTGCGCATTAGGCCCGCAAAAATCGCACATTTTGCTGAAATATTCACCCCAGGGGAGCCGTATTATGCTGTGAACAAGTCACCGGCCATCAAACGCCGGCGCCATCCCACACACCAAGCCTTCCGCAAGACGTCCGACACCATGCTTCCGGCCATCATCGTCCTCATCCTTCTCACCGTTCTCGTGGCGACAGAGCCCGACCTGGGCGGCGGCGGAAAGATCTGACTCCAGCAGGCTGTTGAAAAATCTGCTGGCCGGCGCGACAAACGATTTTGGGTTGGGAGCAAGGCGGCTTCGCGGGTGCAATCCTCAGAGAGGCTTGCCCCGCGAAGACAACGCTGCTCCCGACCAAAAGCGTTGTCGCCCTTCGGGTTGCGCCAGAATCCGCTCCCGCGGCGTTGTGCTGGGAGGGGATAGCCTCGTTGAGGATTGCGCCCTCGTCCGCCCCAAGGGCGCCCGCCTCGGGCGTCCTGCCGGACTCGGCTTCGCCTCGCCATCTTCGCGCTGGCGCGCTGCGTCCCCCTCCCAGCCCGCCTGGCGGCGAGCGGATTCTGATCGCAACGACGGCTCAGCAGATTTTTCAACAGCCTGCTAGAAAATGACAAGGGCGCCCCGCTATCGGGACGCCCTTGGTTGTTTGCTTTTTAATTGGCAGCGTAACGGGCTCCCGCCGCCGAGTCGTCGACGATGTGAACCGGGAGGACGACGCGGGTCGTCACCGGCACTCCGTTGCGTTCAGCGGGCGCGAACTGCCACTGCTTGACGGCGGCCAGGACCGCCTCCCCCAGCATGGAGTCCGGAGAGGACTTCACCCTGAAGTCGGATGTCTGGCCGTCGGTGTCCACGTTGAACTCAAGCTCCACCGTGGAGCCGGCGTACTCCGGGCCGACGCGCGGGCTTACGACCGCGACCGGCACCGGAGCCCCCGGGGCTCCGCGATAGGACTCAAGGTAGGTCTGCTCCAACGTTTTCGCCGAGGCGGCGAGCGTCAGGAGCGAGCCCAGACTGAGCAGGACTGCGAGTTTATTGACTGCTTTCATGGTTTTAAACTCCGCACGTGGCGGAGAGTTTGTTTTCTGCTTTGTTGGTTGAGCGCCCGTCGGCCTTCGGCGGAAGCCGTCGGCGTTCGGGCGTTTTGGCCCCGATGGTGTCGGGGCCAAGGCTTTGTCTTGGGGTTTCCGGCAACTCAGCCGGCGCGCAACTCGCCCGCGCGCCGCCTGAAAAGAAGACGCCCCTCCGGCCGTTGTCGGCGAGGGGCGAAAATCAAAGAACCTTCGAGGCGTCTTTGAAAGCAGATACAGATGTAGGTCTCTTCCTGGGTTCAGCAAGTCGTATGCCCTTTAGTCGCGGTAATGTAACGAGGGGTCGGGTCGGGAAAGTTGTTGTCGCACCCGGAGCGGCAACAACTTTCTCGACCTGACCCCATTTCAGACACTATTACCCCCCCATGAGCCTAAAAGTCGTATTCCGCTCCGTCGTGGCCCTGGCCATCCTGTTCGTGATGCTCTACGTCGGCATGAACAACACCCAGAACATCGACTTTTACTTTCCGATCGCCCTCAAGAACAGGCTGACGGCCTCGGCCGGCCTGATCTACTTCGGCGTTTTCGCGGTTGGCTTCCTGGCTGGCACCGTCCTCACGGCGGGCGGCGGAAAGAAGAGCAGCGGCTCGCGCGACAAATAAGGTCACGCCTTCCTCAGGCAATCGCAGACGATCCCCGCCGCGACCGCCGCGTTCAGGGATTCCGCGCCGCCGAACCGCGGAATCGTGATCCGCCTTGTCACCAGCCTGCCGACGGCCGCGGAAAGCCCGCGCCCCTCGCTGCCGATCACGACCACCGCGTCGCGCTGCGGCGGGATCCCGTGGATGTCCGCGCCCTCGAGGTCGCAGCCGAGGACGGGGACCGCAAGTCCGGCGAGCGCCGCCGCGAGGTCGGTCGTGTGCGCTGGCACCCGGGCGAATGAGCCCATGCTGGCCTGGATCACCTTTGGCGAGAAGAGGTCGGCGCAATCCGGCGACAGGAGGACGCGGTCGAGCGCGAACCAGTCCGCGATCCTGAGGAGGGTGCCAACGTTGCCGGGATCCTGGACCCCGTCGAGTGCAAGCGTGAAGCCCCGCTCCAGGGCCCCGGGAGGGAGGACCGGGCGCCGCAGCCTGCCGACGGCGAACACGGACGATGGGGTGGGAAAATGGCTGAGACGCGCCATGTCGGCCTCGCCGACCGCGTGGGTCCGCTCGCCCGGCCAGGCCTCTGTGGCATAGATCTCCTCGAAGGGGAAATTCGCGGAGAGCGCCTCGCGCACCGCCTTCTCGCCTTCGACCGCGAAAAGGCCGAGCGCCTCGCGATCCTTCTTCTCCCTGAGCGAGCGAAGCCTCTTGAGCGTCGCCGCCTCGAGAACGCGGCCGGAATGGGGCGTCACCTGACGTCGCCCATGACGCGGGTTCCGCCGATCTCCACGGTCCCGTTTGGACCCAATTCGGTCGTTGCGGACACCAGCTCGGGAAGCTGCCGTCCAAAATAATCCGACCCGGCCCTGCAGAGCGCCGGCAACGCGAGCGAGAAGCTGTTGCCCGGGGAGCGCATGCTGATTCGCGTCGTCCAAAGCAGCTTACCCTTGTGCTCCTTCTGAAGCGCCTGGTTGTCGTAGGCCATGACGATGATGAAATAGCGCTGCTCGTTCAGCTCGGCGCGCAGCGCCTGCTCCCTGTCGGTCGTGCCGTTGATCGCGGCCGCGGCCGACTTCATCTCCTTGGTCAGGCTCTCGTCGAATCCCAGGAGATGCGCATTGTAGAGGAGCGAGCTCTGCGTGGCCGTCCCCTCGTTCTGGCTGATCATGAGGTTGAAGGTGATGCCGCTCGGGTCCGCACTCCCGACACCCAAACTTTTCACCTGCTGGTTATAGCTGCTCTGCGCCCCGTTGAAATCGTCCTGCTGGAACGTCCTGATGGGATTCTCCTCGACCAGCGTCGCTCCCCAGTGAACGACAAGGAGGAGCGAGGCGTCCTTCTGGGTCTTGACGGGATAGAAATTCTGCTTTGCCAGGCCGCGGGCGAGGGACTCGGCGATCTTGATGAACTCCGTGCCCTCCATGTGCGGATCGTGCGCCATGCCGGGAAAATACTGCCCCTGGTAGAAGACGTAGCCTTCGGGAACAGGTCCGGCCGTGCCGATGTGGCGCTGCGTGTAATCGGTGGTCGCGGTCGCGCGTATCGCCACCGGGGCCGTGGCCTGCGCACGGGACGAAAGCGGGAGGAGCAGAGCGCACCCGAGGAGAGTGGCACTCCTGGGGAATCGGGAGGTTCTCATGCTCCAACCGAATCCGGAATCATGAATTTGGCAACCCGTTTGCCCCTGATTATCCTCTGGCTGGCCGGCCGCAGAACAGGGCGCCAGACCCCGCGATTCCGGGCCCAATCGAAGTCCGGATAGCCGCGGGACGGGGCATCGCGCCCGAGAACGACTCTCTTCGTCCGTCCCGTCGCGAACCAACGCACGCCATCGGTGAGCAGGACTTCCCCGATCGCAGCCCGCCCGAAGCCGCGGACCGCGATCCGGAATGCCGGCATCCCGTCCGGCTCTCCGGACCAGGCGACGGGGTGGGAGAGCCACTGCGGCAGGAATGCGCTCGGCCGCGCCGCGCGCGCGCGGAACCCGATCAGGAACATCCCGTGGAGGTCTGTCCAGGATCCGTCCCGCTCCCGCTGCTGGATGACAATCTTTTGCGCGGCGGGCGCAAAGTTGACGGCCTGGACCAGGAGCTGCCAGGCGCCCGCGACCGCCGATGCCGAGTTCGCCGCCCCCGGGCGGGAGCGGCATTTCTTCAGCCACGCGCGCCAGGCGCGGAGCCTGGCCGCGTCGGCTGCGAGGATGCGTTCGTTCGGCCCCGGGACGCCGGCGGCGCGGGTGCGGCGCCACATCACGCGCGCGGCCGCGAGGCCGGCGGAGATCCTTCCCGAGAAGATCTTCGCGAGCCGCTCCTCGCCTGCAACGAGCGCGCGAACGCCCGCGGCCTCCGCGCGCCGGATTCTCCAGACGGCCCGTCCCGCTTCCCTGATGAAGAGGTCGCGCTCCGCGAGATAGGAGCGCAGGCGCAGGCTGGCGCCGACCGCCGCGGGCAGTCGTCGCGCCGCGAGCCTGCGGCACGCCCGCGCCTCCGCACGCCAGACTGCGGGAGGTTCGGGGGTGAGCACGGTGTCCCAGCGATCGTCGACCTGCCAGCGGTCATAACCGGAGAATGGATACCTGTCGGCGGCCCGCAGCGCGCCAGCGACGCGGGCCCCGCCGCGTCCGAACATCCGGCGGCATCCCCCTGCGAGCAGCCGTTCCGGCTCCTCCTCGCCGTCGAGCCAGAGGCCGGCGGCCGCGGCGTCCACGGTCATCGGAATCTCCGCCGCAAGCCGCTGCGCCTCCCACGAGGTGACGAGCATACCGGCCGCGCGAGTCTCCCGGCAGCGCCGCCACCAGGATGCGATGTTCGCCAGGCGCTCGCCGACGATCGGCAGCGGCTCGTGGCGGAAGGCGCCGTCCATCGGGCATCCCCAATATTCGATGCCGCGCGAGCGCAGGGGACCGGCCAGGTCGTAGGCGGAAAAGTTTCGCAGCTCGATCCGGGGACGGCGGCGGAAGGGATAGTAGTACCAATCGTAGGCGATGACATCCGGCGGCAGGAGCGGGATCGCGGCCGGCAGGAGGGCGAGCATGTCGGCCCAGAGGCCGAGGCGCAGGCCCAGGCCGCGCACAATGCCGCGCAGGCGGCCCACGTGGCCCGCGAAGTGCCCCGCCAGGCCGATCTCCGCGATCTCGGCGCGGCACAGGGGATGGCGGCCCAGATGATAGGATTCGTCGAGGCCCGCATGGACCTTCCCTGCGGTGCAGAACGGGGCGACATCGCGCAGCAGCTTACCCGCGACCTCAAGGGTGCGCGGATGCAGGGGGCAGATCTGCCCATGGGCCATCGGGCTTCCGTCCGGTGCGCGCAGCTCGTTGAGATCGGCCAGGGACGGGACGTTGAGCAGGTACTGCGTGTGCCCGAGGAGATTGACGATCGGCACGACCTTGATGCCGACCTTCGCCGCCGCTTCGACAAGCCGCCCGATCTCCAGGTGGGAATAGGCGCCGCGCCTGGCGACCCCGGGAAGGCTCGGATATTCCACTGCGTCCTCGAGGTGGAGGTAGAGCTCGTCATAGCCCCAGTCGCTGTACCGGGGGAGCTGCTCCAGCAGCCAGCCGAGCCGCTCGGCCTGCCGGGCCAGGTCCCACTGGAAGGCGCGCAGGGGCCGGCGGGATTTCATTCCGGCAGGTGAGCCCTGAGCCATTCCATGGCGCCCGCCTCGTCGGCGAAAGCGCCGTCGAGCTGGGCCTCGAAGGCCGCGTCGAGGACGCGCTTGAACTCGGGCCCCGGCTTGCGGCCGAGGAGGAGAAGGTGGCGGCCGAGGAGGAGAGGCCGCGGCGCGGCATGCTCGAGGTCGAGCTCGCGCGCCCGCGCCCGCATCCGGGCGATGAGAACGAGCGTCTCGGGGGACTGCAGGGGAGGGCGTCCGAGCGAATCGGACGTCATGACGAGCGCGAGTTCCTCGATCGTCGCCGGGACGAGCTTGCGCGCCAGGCGGCGCACCTGGGCGGAGGAGTATCCCGAGTTGTGCCCGCGGTGATGGACCAGATGGTTCACCACGAGGGCGGCGACGGGAGCCGTCAGTTCAAGCGGCGCCCCGATCCTGCGAAGGAAATTTTCGGCAAGGGGCCCGCCGGCCGCCTCGTGGCCGGGGCTCACCCAGCGGATGACGCCGCGGCGCTCCGCGCGTTCCGTCGTCGCGGGCTTGCCGAAGTCGTGGGCGAGGACGGCGAGCGCGAGGCGCCGCCGCCGCGCGGAGTCGGCCGCGCGCCAGCCCTCGAGGGTGACGAGGGCGTCGAGGCAGTGCTGGGTATGCGTGAAGACATCGCCCTCGGGATGCCATTCGGGCTCCTGCGGCGTCCCCCGCAGCGCGGCGATCTCGGGAAAATGGCGCAGCCAGCCCGTCTGCTCGAGGACGTCGAGCCCGCGGGAGGGCTTCACCGATTTCGCCGCCCATTTCTCCCATTCGCCCCAGACCCTTTCGATCGGAAGCTCCGCGAAGGCGTCCGCCATCGTCCGGCACAGGGCCGCCGTCTCGGGGGCGAGCGCGAAGTCAAAACGCGCCGCGAGCTGGAATGCCCGCAGAACGCGGAGCGGATCCTCGGCGAAGGCGGCGCTGCTGTGGCGCAGGACGCGCGCCTTGAGGTCGGTCTCGCCCCCGAGCGGATCGACGACCGCACCGCTGAAGGGATCAAAAGCGATCGCGTTCACCGTAAAGTCGCGCCGCGCGGCGGCGTCGGCGTCGCTCAGCCCCGGGTCGGGCTGGATGGCGAAGCCGCGGTGGCCCGCGCCGGTCTTCGACTCGCGCCGGGGCAGGCTGAAATCGTACTCCGCGCCCGTCGTGCCGCTGCGGACCTTGATCACCCCGAAGCTGCGGCCGACGATGTCGGTCGCCCCAAAGGGGGCCAGCGTCCGCTGAAGCTCCTCGAAGCCGGTTCCGGCGACCTCGATGTCGAGGTCCTTGGGCTCGAAGCCGAGCAGCCAGTCGCGCACGCCGCCCCCGACGAGGCGCGGACGCCCGACCTGGCGCACGGCCTCGAGCATGGCGCGCAGGTCTTCGGGGATCGGAAAATCAGCAGCCAGCTTCAAATGTCATACTCCGACCGCGGGGCGACTGCGGCCAGCGCGGCGTAGCACCAGCCCAGGATCAGCAGCAAGCCGCCGACGGGGGTGATGGCGCCCACCCAATTCGGGCCGCCCAGGGCGAGCACGTAAAGGAATCCCGAGAAGAGGATCGTTCCCGCCACCCAGGAGCGGACGGCGCGCGTGGCCCGCTTCGCCGCCTGTCCCGTCGGGATCGGGCGCATCCATCCGGCCATGCCGAGGAGCGCGAGCGCGTGGTACATTTGAAAGTTCACGGCGGTCTCCCAGACGCCGCGCGTTCCGAGCGCGACGAGGTGGGAATTGAGCGCGTGGGCGCCGAGGGCGCCGCAGGCGACGCCGGTGGCCCCGAGGATTCCGGCGGAGAGGAGGGGAAGTCGTTGATGCATGGCGGCCGGAGTATCCCCGCTTCCTCCGGAGGAAACAAGATTCGAACGGCGCCCCTCGAAAGATGGTGTCTCATTTTCCCGGGAGCATGCCCCCATCGTCGGGTGCTGCCGATTCCCGGACCGCCGCCAGCACCGGCCACCAAGATCCGCCGGCCAGATGGCGGCCCCGAGGCGTCGGATAAAGGCAGCAAGTCCTCTGGAGGAGCATGCTCCCGGCAAAATGATCCACCACCCCTCGAAAACAGCAGTTGACAGCCCCCGGCGAAGCTCTAGCTCTAACCTCTTTTCCCATGAAAACCTTCCTCGCAAAGAAGGAGACGGTGCAGCCCAAATGGTATCTCATCGATGCCGAAGGGCAGGTGCTCGGCCGTCTCGCCGTGAAGGCCGCCAACATCATCCGTGGCCGCCATAAGCCCTCCTACACGGCCCACGTGGACACGGGCGACCATGTCGTCATCGTCAATTGCGAGAAGGTTGTCCTGACGGGCAAGAAGGAGGAGCAGAACGAGTACATGTTCTTTTCCGGCTTCGTCGGCGGCGAGAGCTACCGCAGCCTGAAGCTGATGCGCCAGCGGCATCCCGAATTCATCATCGAGCATGCCGTCAAGGGTATGCTCCCCAAGAACCGCCTGGCTGCCAAGATGTTGACGAAGTTGCGGGTATTTGCCGGCCCCCAGCACACCCACGAGGCCCAGAATCCCATTAAAATCTCCGTTTGAGCGAGCCCATGAGCGTTTCCGACAACATTTTCACCGGCACAGGCCGCCGCAAGACGGCCGTGGCCCGAATCCGCCTCAATTCCGGCAGCGGCAAGCTGACGATCAACGGGCGGACCTTTGACAGCTATTTCAGTCACGAAAACTTCGCCAAGCAGGCCTATGCGCCTCTCCTGACCTCGGACCTGAAGGAGAAGATCGATGTGATCGCGAACGTGAACGGCGGCGGCGTCGCGGGCCAGGCCGGTGCGGTCGCCCACGGCATCGCCCGTGCGCTTCAGAAGATGAACGCCGAGCTCCGCCCCGTCCTCAAGAAGGCCGGCCATCTCAAGCGCGACCCGCGCGAGAAGGAACGCAAGAAGGCCGGTCAGCCGGGCGCGCGCAAGCGCTTCCAGTTCTCCAAGCGCTGAGCGGCAATGGGTCAGGCCGCCAGGTGTGAATACGCAGCTGCGTATTCACACCTGGCGGCCTGACCCGTTCTTTTTCTAAGCTGGCATGGGGTTTGCTTTTTGACGGGCCGAAGTCCCCTTCGCAAATTACCCTGCGGAAATTCCGCTAAGATAAATGTATTAGGTGTTTATAAAATAATACCTAACGTCTTTTTATCCGGAATCTCCTTGTCAGCCTCCCCAAAAACATCGTTTAATCCCCCCACTGTGCTACGTGGAACCGACTGCATTTGTGCCAGTCACAACGCAGCCGGGCCCCACGGCCCAAAGATAAGCACACACCAAGAACCACAAACAGAATGAACAAGAAACTAATCGCCCTTCTCCTCAGTGCCTGCACTGCGGGAGCCATCCAAAGTCACGCGCAGACCGCCGCTGCGGCTCCGGCCCCCGCGCCGGAACCCACCTGGTCGCTCTCGCTGTCGCCGGAGTACGTCTCGACGTACATGTTCCGCGGCTCCCGCCTTGATGGCGCCGCCCTGCAGGGTGCCATCGATGCCTCCATCGGCAACTGGGACATCGGCATCTGGGGCAGCACCCCCCTCAAGAACAAAGTGGTTGGCCAATCGGATCCCGAGCTCGATCCCTACGGCTCATACACTTGGAACCTGAACGACTCCGTCAGCGTGCAGCCCGGCTTCACGGTCTACACCTACGTGCAGGCTCCCACGAACCAGGGCTTCTACCACGCGACTTTCGAGCCGAACATCGCCCTGAACTACACGGTCGGCGGCCTCAAGCTGCAGCCGAAGCTCTATGATGACGTGATCCTCCACGGCCCGACGGCGGAATTCAACGCTTACTACACCGTTCCGCTGAAGAGCCTGAGCTCGGAGCTCGATTTCACGGGCACGATCGGCAGCTACTACCAGTCCGACGTGGTCGACAAGTCGGTCCCGAAAACCCACACGTGGGGCGACTACTACCTGATCGGCGTCAGCGCTCCTTACCAGATCACCAAGGACCTGAAGGCCAACATCGGTTATGCCTACACCCAGGGTAGCAGCTCCTACTTCAAGCAGGCGGGCAGCAAGCGCGTCAAGAACACGGCCGCCGTCGGCCGCGGCGTGCTCTCGTTCGGCGTCACCTGGTCGTTCTGATCCGGCGCTTAAGCCGCAATTTGCAGCCCGCGCCGTCCAGGCGCGGGCTTTTTTTTGCCCATCGAAATTCGAACTCGATCACGAAACGTGCATCCTGAATCCTGCATTCCATGAAAGTCGGCATCGTCGGCGCATCCGGTTATTCCGGTGAAGTCCTGGTCAAGATCCTCCTCGGCCATCCGCAGGCGCGGCTGACCGTGGTCACTTCGCGCACCCATGCCGGGAAGCCGCTCGCGCGGGTGATTCCCTCGCTCCTTGGCCGGGACCGGGGGCTGGCCTTCACGGGTTCCGACGCCGCCGCGCTGGCGGCTTCCGATCTCGACCTCGTCTTTCTTGCGCTCCCGCACGGGGCGGCTGCCACCTACGCCCAGGCGCTCGTCCCCTCGGGCAAGCGGGTCATCGACCTCAGCGCGGACTTCCGGATCGCGAGCCTTGAGACGTACGTGAAGTACTACGGGGCGCACCACGCGCCAGACCTCCTGCCGCAGGCCCGGTTTGTCCTTCCCGAATTGACGCCCCCGGGGTGGCGGACGGAGACGAAGCTGGTCGCCGCGCCAGGCTGCTACCCCACGAGCATCCTCGTTCCGCTCGTGCCGGTGCTGAAGGCCGGCCTCGCGTCCCGGCAGCACATCGTCGCCGATTCATTTAGCGGCGTGAGCGGCGCGGGCCGGAAGGTCGAGGAGACTTATCTCTATGTCGAGCGGACCGAGAGCGCCAAGGCCTATGGCCTGACGAAGCACCGGCACCTGGCCGAGATCGAGGAGCAGCTGGGGTTGCAGACAGGAGGCCCGACCGTCATCCAGTTCAACCCGCACCTGGCTCCCATGCGTTACGGGATCGCCACGACGATCACCGCCCCGGCGGAGCCCGGCGCCACCGTGGAGGCGCTCTATGATTCCTGGAGGGCCGCCTATGGCGGCCGGCCCTTCATCCAGATCCTGCCGAGCGGGGAGACGCCGGACACCGCCCACTTCGTCGGCACGAACCGGATGGGCATCTCGGCCGTCCACGATCCCCGGACGGGCAACTTCGTCATCACATCCGCCATCGACAACCTCTGGAAGGGCGCGAGCGGCCAGGCGGTGCAGATTATGAACCTCTGGTGCGGCTTCGACGAAACCGCCGGTCTCGGCTAAATTGCCGGCATAAAGGGCCTCATGCTCCCTCGATGGCCTATTAGGCCACCTTCGGTCGCCTTCGGCCCTTTCTGCCGGCAATTTAGCCGAGACTAATCTCAGAATCAGTAAGGGATCCGGCTGCGAAAGTTGTCACGGAACGGTGACAACGGGTCTCCACGGGAAAATTTCTTGTCAGGCGGGTGCGTTTCCAACACGAACACTCCTTCCCTTCAATCCCCACCTCGTAGAAAATGACCGCATTCAATAAGAAAATCCTGTTCGTCGGCTATGGAGCCGTGGCCGAGTGCACGCTGCCGATCCTGCTCAAGCAGATCCAGGTGGAGCCCCGCAACATCACGGTCATGGATTTCGAGGACAAGTCGGCCAAGCTTCAGGAATGGACGGCGCTGGGTGTCCGCTTCGTTCGCGACCGCGTCACCGAGGCGAACATGGGACGGCTTCTCGGAAAGCATCTCTCCGCCGGCGACCTCCTGATCGACCTGGCCTGGAACATCGACGCCTGCGAGATCCTCCAGTGGTGCCACGACCACGGCGTGC
>CAZJNA010000007.1:0-52450 GCA_964547325.1 uncultured Opitutaceae bacterium
TCCCGAGCGTGGCCTCCGCCTTCGCGGCGTCAAAATCGGGATCGCGGGACGAGACAACCAAAGTCGCCACTGCGTTCCCGACGAGATTTGTAAACGTGCGCATCTCCGACATGAAACGGTCCACCCCGAGGATCAGGGCGAGCCCGGCCACCGGTATCTTGCCGCTGGTGGCCGTCAGCGTCGCGGCAAGCGTGATGAAGCCGCTGCCCGTCACGCCGGCGGCCCCCTTTGAGGTGATCAGCAAAACCGCCAGGAGGCCGAGCTGTTCGCGCAGCGAAAGCGCGGTGTTGGTTGCCTGGGCGACGAAGAGCGCGGCAAGGGTCAGGTAAATGCACGTGCCATCCAGATTGAAGGAATAGCCGGCCGGAATCACGATGCCGACAACCGGCCGGGGACAGCCCGCCTGCTCCATCTTCTGCATCAGTCCCGGAAGCGCCGTCTCGGACGAAGACGTGCTCACGGCAATGAAGATCTCGGAGCGAATGTGCCTGAGCAGCCGCCACAGGCTGAATCCATGGACGCGCGCGATGAGGCCCAGAACGCCGAAGATGAACAGGGCGCACGTGAGCAGCATTCCCAGGAGGAGCTGGACGAGTGAAACCAGCGTGTGCGCGCCGTAGCTGCCGACCGTGTAGGCCATCGCGCCCAGCGCGGCCACCGGCGCAACGCGCGTGATGATCGCCACAATCCCGAAGAAAACGCGCGTCAGCTGGTGGAGCAGATCTGTCACCGGCTGGGCCTGCCCGCCCAGGCGGCCGAGCGCGAAGCCGAACAGGAGGGCCAGCAGCAGCACCTGCAGGAGATCGTTCTCCACGAACGCGCCGGCGAAACTTCCGGGGATGAGATGGAGCAGGAAAGCGACCACGCCCTGCGACTTCGCAGCCGTCGCGTAGCCGGCCACCGACCGGGCGTCGATCGCCGTCGGGACAATGTTCATGCCCGCTCCCGGCTTGAAAACATTCGCAACGACAAGGCCGAGCGCGAGCGCGAGCGTCGTCACGATCTCGAAGTAGAGGATGGCCTGGCCGCCGACGCGGCCGACCTTCTTCAAATCGCTCATTCCCGCGATTCCGACGACCACGGTCAAAAAAATGATCGGGGTCACCAGCATCCGGACGAGGGAGATGAACCCGTCGGCCAGCGGCTTGAGCTGCGCGCCGAAGGACGGCCAGAAGAGGCCGATCGCCACGCCCAGCGCAACGCCGACGAGGACCTGCCAGTACAGCGTGTCGCGCTTGCGGGGGCCGGGGTTCGCCATGGCTGGAGTGTAAGGGGTCGGGCGGCCGGTTGTGAATTGAATTCAGAACCGGCCGCCCGACCCCTTCCTATTTGCTCTCCGCCCGGATTTTGCTAGCTTCGCAGGTTCATGTCGCCGGACCTCACCGATCTCTATCAGCAGGTCATCCTCGATCACAACAAGCGGCCGCGCAATCGCGGGCGGCTGCCGACGGCGAACCGCGTCGCGCACGGCGACAATCCGAGCTGCGGCGACCAGTGCAGCGTCTACCTGCGCCTGGATGGCGGCCGGATCTCGGACATCTCGTTCGACGGCTCCGGCTGCGCGATATCGCAGGCCAGCGCCTCGCTGATGACGACGCAGCTCAAGGGAAAGTCGGCAGGCGAGGCGGAGACGCTCTACAGGCAGTTTCACAACATCGTCACAACCGGCGAGGCGCCCGAGGAGATCAGCGATCTCGCGGCCTTCGCGGGTGTCCATGCCTTTCCCGCCCGCATCAAATGCGCAACGCTCGGGTGGCATGCGGCGCTCAACGCCCTCAAGGGCGACGCCACGCCCGCGACCACCGAGAGCCATACGGACTGAGCCGCCATGCCGTCCTGGAAAAATGTCCGCGGGGACTTCCCCACCCTTCACCAGCAGGTGAACGGCAAGCCGCTCGTCTATCTCGACAATGGCGCGACCACCCAGAAGCCGCAGGCCGTGATCGACGCGCTGTCGCATTTTTACGAGCACGACAACGCGAACGTCCATCGCGGCCTGCATGCCCTGTCCATGCGCGCCACGGATGACTACGAGGGCGCCCGGGCCCGCGTTGCAAAGTTCCTGAATGCCGCGGCTCCGGAGGAGATCATCTTCACCCGTGGCACGACGGAATCGATCAACCTCGTGGCCGCGAGCTGGGGCGGGGCCAATCTGAAGCCGGGCGACGCCATCCTGCTCACCGAGATGGAGCACCACAGCAATCTCGTCCCGTGGCAGCTCGTGGCGGCGCGCACCGGGGCGAAGCTCCGGTACCTCCCCGTCACCGGCGACGACGGGCTGCTCGACCTGTCGCAGCTCGACCGGCTGCTCACGCCCGAGGTCAAGGTGTTCGCCTTCACGCATATTTCGAACACCCTCGGCACCATCAATCCGGTGGCCGAGCTCTGCGCCCGGGCGAGGAAAGTCGGCGCGGTGAGCGTCGTCGACGCGGCCCAGTCGATCGGCCACATGCCCGTGGACGTGCGGGCGATGGGCTGCGATTTCCTGGCGTTCTCGGGGCACAAGATGGCCGGACCGACTGGCATCGGCGCGCTGTACGGCCGGCGCGAGCTGCTCGACGCCATGCCCCCATGGCAGGGCGGCGGCGGCATGATCGCCCACGTGGATTTCTTCGAGAGCCGCTGGAAGCCCTCTCCCGAGAGGTTCGAGGCCGGAACCCCGGATTTTGGCGACGCGGTTGCCCTGGCGGCAGCCTGCGATTACCTGGACGCGCTTGGCCGCGAGGAGATTGCGCGCCACGATGGCGGACTTGCGGAGCTCGCCTACCGGAAGCTTCAGGAGATTCCCGGCATCCGCCTGCTCGGACCCACCAAAGGGGAACGCGGCGGCCTTGTGAGCTTTGCCCTGGCGGACGTGCACGCGCACGACGTTGTCACGTTTGCGGACAAGGACGGCATCGCTCTCCGCGGAGGCCATCATTGCAATCAGCCGCTCATGAAGAAGCTGGGGCTGACCGGAACGGCCCGGGCCAGCTTCTACGTCTATAACACCGCCGAGGAAATAGATGTCCTGGTGGCTTCGCTCCGTGGGATACAGAAATTCTTCGAGTAAGGGGGCATCTTCTTATTACGCTTCCGGCAGGGGCTGATCCTTGGTCTCGGGCAGGAAGGGCACGACCAGGATGCCGAGCAGGAGCACGAGACTGATCCACATGCCAGCCGTTCGGAAGGCCTCGATGTTTCCTCCAAGACTTTTTGTCAGGCGGCCAAGCGTAAACGGCGCCGAGGCCGCGGCCAGCCGCCCGAAATTATAACAAAAGCTGGTGCCCGTGCTCCGGAGGTGGAGGGGGAAAAGCTCGGGCAGATAGATCGCGTAGACCGCGAAGACGGACAACTGGCCAAAGCCCATCATGGGAAGCATCCAGTACATCTGGCTCACCTCGCGCATGTATCTGAAAACGAGGATCGTGGAGAGAAACGAGAGCAGCAGCGCCAGCGCCAGTGCGAACCGGCGGCCCTTGATTTGGGCCACCTTGGCAAGCGTCATCATCCCGCAGAAAGCGCCCAGATTTTGAAGAAGGAGACCGACGGAAATCCAATAGGCTTTCCTGCTCGCGAGGGCGGCCGGCGTCAGATGGGCGGGGGCAAGGTGGGCGCCGATAATCGAGCCGACAATCGTCGGATGGAAATTTCCGATGCCCCAGAGCCCAATGATGCCCGCGCAGCAGGCGATCAGTCCTAGCCATGCGTTCTTCGACCAGCGGGAATGCCCCAGCAGTTCGGCGTAGGACCCAAACCGGACCCCGGCGGCCGCGCCCTTTGCCCTCGCGGCGACCCACCTCGCCGGCTCCGGCAGCCGCCGCATGATCAGCAGGCAAAGGAAGGCGGGAACAATGCCCACGAGGAACAGGGACTGCCAGGGCCTCAGCCCAAAGGGCAGCAGATGGCCTGCGGCTGCCACGCCGATGCCCATACCCAGGAGCGCGGCGGCGAGGTTCCCCCAGGTCGAGAGCGACTGGAGGAGCCCCAGGGCGGGTGCCCGCGCCCGATCGGGCACGGCGTCGGCCACGAGCGCGACCGCCAGTCCGAAGACGCCGCCGATGCCGAGGCCCGTCAGGAAGCGGAAGGCGCAGAAGGCCGCGAAGCTGCCGGAAAACGCATTCAAACCGGTGAATACGGAGTAGAACAGCACCGTCAGCGTGAGCATCCTGGCCCGGCCGTACCGGTCGCCCAGGGCGCCAAAGATCAGGCCGCCCACGGCCCAGCCAACGAGAAAGACCGACGTCGTGTAGGACGCGAACTCGGGGAGGCGGGTCTTGTCGGCGACCAGCTCGAGCATCGCCCCGTCGCGCGCGAGGTTGAATATCTGCTGGTCGAGGCAATCGAAGAGCCACGCCAGGGACGCGATGCCGAAGACTTTCCAATGGCCGCGGTCGAAGGAGCGCCACCAGGGGGATGAGGAGCCGGTCACGCGGGGGATGGTGGAAGACCCGCGGGCCGTTGGCCATTTCAATTGCGGACGTTCCTTCGGAACTCGATTTTTTGCGGCGCGTCCCGCAGTCTCCCCTTCCCATGAACGTGCGCCCGAACCTGTGCCTCGCAGCGGCCTGCCTCCTTGCCTGCGCGCCCGCACGCGCCGAGGAGGGCATGTGGCTTTTCACCGATCCGCCGCGCGCGCAGCTCAAGACCGCGCACCGGTTCGAACTGACGCAGGCGTGGCTCGACCATGTCATGAAATCCTGCGTGCGGGTCGACGACGAGGGATCCGGCTCGTTCGTCAGCGGCGACGGCCTCCTGATAACGAACCACCACGTCGGCCTGGATTCGCTTCAGAAGCTGAGCACGGCCGGGAAAAACTATGCTCGCGACGGCTTCCTCGCCCGGACTCCGGCCGAGGAGATCAAGTGCGTCGACCTGGAGGTCGACGTCCTGCAGTCGATCGAGGACGTGACCGCGCGGGTGAACGCGGGAGTCCCGGCGGGCCTGGACGAGGGCGCCGCGGCGGCGGCCAGGCGCAAGGTGACCTCGGGGATCGAGAAGGAGTCCCGCGACCGGACCGGGCTGCGCAGCGAGGTTGTCACCCTTTATCAGGGCGGCGCGTATCATCTCTATAGATACCATCGCTACACCGACCTCCGGCTTGTCTTTGCCCCGGAACAGCAGGCCGCGTTCTTCGGCGGCGATCCCGACAATTTCGAATACCCGCGCTACGATTTGGACATCTGCCTTTTCCGCGCGTACGAGAATGGGCAGCCGGTCCATCCCGAGCACTTCCTGAAGTGGTCCAAGTCGGGAGCCGGGGACGGCGAGCTCGTCTTCGTCGCCGGGCACCCGGGCACGACCGACCGGCTTCTGACCATGCCCGAGATCGAGTTCATGCGGGACATCCGTTTTCCCCTGCAGCTCGACATCCTGAAAAGGTGGGAGGTCGCGCTGACCGCCTGGAGCGCGCGCAGCGACGAGAACGCCCGGCGCGCGAAGGACGATCTCTTCGGCATCCAGAACACGCGCAAGGCGCGGGACGGGGAGGTCGCGGCCCTGCAGGATCCGCGGTTCATGGGCGCCAGGCAGGCGGCCGAGGACAATTTCAAGGCACGGCTCGCGGCCAGGCCCGACTGCGCCGCCGCGCTCGCCGCCTACAGTCGGATCGCGATCGCACAGGGGATCACTTCGCGCACCTATCCCAGATACCGTTACCTCGAACTCGGCAGCGGCTTTTTCAGCGACACCTTCGCGATCGCGCGCGAATTGCTGCGCGCCGGCGACGAGCGGGCGAAACCCAACGGCGACCGCCTGAAGGAGTACGCGGACGCGAGGCGGGAGGAACTCGAGCTCGAGCTCTTCTCCGACAAGCCGATCTACGCCGACTATGAAATCGTCAAGCTCGCCGATTCGCTCACCGACCTCGCCGCGAGGCTCGGATTCGGCGACCCGACCGTCCAAAAGGTTCTCGCCGGGAAGTCGCCGCGCGATCGGGCCGCCGAGCTTATCCTCCATACCCAGGTGCGCGACGTCTCGTTCCGCCACCGCCTTTACGACGGCGGCGCCGCAGCCGTGGCGGCGGCCCCCGATCCCATGATCGAGCTCGCCCGGTCGATCGACGACGAGGCGCGCGCGCTGCGCAAGACGGTCGAGGCCCAGGACGAGGTGAAGCGGCAGGCGCAGGCCGTGATCGGCCGGGCCCGCTTCGCCCTGGACGGGACGAGTTCCTATCCCGACGCGACGTTCACCCTTCGCCTGAGCTACGGGACGGTCAAGGGCTACGAGGAGAACGGAGCCCCGGTCGCGCCGATCACCGACTTCGCCGGACTCTACCGGCGATCCGACGATCACCACGGCCGCGAACCCTTCAATCTCCCGCCGCGCTGGATTGCGAGGAAGGCGGAGCTCGACTTGTCGACGCCGCTCAACTTCGTGACCACCTGCGACATCATCGGGGGCAATTCCGGCAGTCCCACCGTGAACAGGGCGGGCGAATTCGTCGGCATCATCTTTGACGGCAACATCCAGTCGCTCTCCGCCGACTTTGGCTACGACGACATCCAGTCCCGCGCCCTGAGTGTCCATAGCGCCGGCATCATCGAAGCGCTGCGCAAGGTGTTCGGGGCCGAATCGCTCGCCGACGAGCTGGTCAGCGGGCACCGTTGAGAAACCCCCTCAGCGAGACAGGAGCCACCACGCAAGGCCCGCCGCACCGCTGCCCAGGATCACGGGCACGACTCCGGCCTTGAACCGCTCGAGAGCGACGAATGACAGGATCGCGACGGCGACGACAAAGACGTCGGGCGCTCCGCCGGGCGGCCATGCCGTCTGGATGGCAAACCAGACCGCCAGGTTCAGGATGACGCCGACGACCGCCGCAGTCACTGCGGCGAGGGCGGAGCCGGCCTGGGGGATGCCCCGCAGCCGTTCAAGGTAGGGAGCTCCCACGAGCACGAACAGGCAGGCGGGAACAAAGGTCGCCCAAGTCGTAAGAAGTGCTCCGAGCGTGGCCGCGCACAGGGGCGACAGCCCGCCCGGGTGGAACCACCCGCCCAGGAATCCCACGTATTGAAGGACCAGGATAAGCGGTCCTGGCGTCGTCTCCGCAAAGGCGAGCCCGTCGAGCATCTGCCGCGCGGTCAGCCAGTGGTAATTGTCCACCGCATGCTGCGCGACATACGGCAGAACCGCGTATGCGCCTCCGAAGGTCACGACGGCCGCCTTGCTGAAGAACCAGCCCATTCGCGCGAACAGGCCGCCCCACCCCTGCAGCAGGCCCGCCAGCACGACGGGTGCAAACCAAAGCACCCCGCCGATTGCAGCCACACGCCAGGGCGCTGCGCCCGCCGCCTGGCCCATTTCCCCCTCCACTGCCGCCTCCGGTCCGGAGACCTGCGGGAAATACCGTCCGGCCACCCAGCCGATCGCGAGCGCGCAGACTACGATCCAGGGAAAGGCGACATGGAAGACAAACAACGCCGCAAACGCGCCGGCGGCGACGAGCCAAGCGACGGGAGTCCGCAGCGCGCGGCGGCCCACGCGCAGGACGGCTGCGACAACGATGGCGAGAACACACGCCTTGAGCCCGTGGAACACCGCAGTCACGGCCGGCAGCGCCCCGTAGGCGACATAGATCCAACTCAGCCCCCAAAGGACGACTGCCCCGGGAAGGACGAAGAGCGCGCCGGCGACGGCGCCGCCTCGGATCCCGTGCAGCCGCCAGCCGCAATAGGTCGCCAGCTGGGTCGCCTCGGGCCCCGGCAGCAGCATGCAAAAATTGAGGGCCCGCAGAAAAAGCCCCTCAGAAATCCACCGCCGTCGCTCCACCAGTTCCCGGTGCATCACCGCGATCTGTCCGGCTGGCCCGCCGAAGCTGATGCAACCCAGCTTCAGCCAAAAGCGCAGTGCCTCGCCAAAGGAAGGCGGCTGGGGCAGAGGTTTCGTCATGCGCGGGCCGAAGCGGCCCACGGCCCAGCAAACAGGGCGCCCAAAAAAAATCAAAATAACTGTTGACCGGGTCCATATGCTCTGCATTACAGAGTGCTCTATGGACAACGACACGCCTCCTCCCGTCTCCAAGGAAGACGCTCTCGCGTCCTTGGGGGAGATCGACCGGATCATGTCCGAGACGAGGAAGAACATCGCAGCCGGCAGCTCCGGGCCGATCATTATCCTCTGGGGTGTCGTCTGGTTCGTCGCCTACGGAACAACCCAGTTCTTCCCCCGTTGGTCGAATTGGACCTGGACAGTGGCCGACATCGTCGGAATTGGGGGCTCCATTCTTCTCAGTCCCGCCTTCCGCAAGACTCCCGTGAAGACCGCCAGCCAGTGGCAGCGGGGCGCTGCCTGGTTCATTCTCTTTGGATTCGCACTGCTGTGGATACGCATCCTCTGCCCCTGGGAAATGTCGTCCAATCGGGCGATCTGGGTCTCGATTGTACCCCTGCTCGCACGGAAAATCTCCGCCTTCATGGCGACGGTGGCAATGTTCGCCTACATCCTGGCGGGACTCTGGCTCGACCGCTTCTTCATCTGGCTCGGAGCGCTGGTCACCGTCGCGACCCTGATAGGCTATCTGTACATCAAGGATTACTTTTACCTGTGGATGGCGATCACGGGCGGCGGCTCCCTGATCGTCGGGGGCGTCTTCATCCGGAAGTTCTGGAGGTAACCGTGCCTGAGATCGACCGCATCATTCACGCGCCGGCCCGCCTGCGGATTATGTCCGCCCTCATGGCCCTGCCGGCCAAGAGCCAGCTCGACTTCCCCACCCTTGCGAAGTCGCTCGACCTCACCGACGGCAATCTCGGCGCGCACCTGCAGACGCTCGAGGAAGCCGGCTATATCAAGGTCGAAAAGAGCTTTGAGGACCGCAAGCCGCGGACCCACGTCTCACTCACCGGAAAGGGCCGCGACCGCTTCGAGGAGCATGTCGCGGCGCTGCGCGCAATCTGCCGGGTCTAGACACGCCCCATGAAAGTCACATTTCGCATGCTTATATGCTCTGTATTGCAGATGACTCTATGATAAATCGCATTGCTCATTCTTCCCGTTCCATCGCGGCACCCGGCACCCGCGCCGCAGCCTGGCTGCTGCCGCTCGCGCTCCTCGCCGCGTGCCAGCCGCTGGATGCGGCGGACGATTCCGTGACGAAGCTGAGCCCGTTCGAGGTGACGTCGCAGTCCACCGTCATCGGCGACGCTCCGCAAAGCAACATGTCGAAGATCGAGGTCTACAGCACGGCGGGCGGCGCCGGAGACATCAATCGGGCGCTCCAGGTTCTGCCAGGCGTCTCCATGGTCGATGAAGGCAACGCCCTTTTCGTCAGGGGCGGGGCCTCGGACGAGACAAGGACGTTCGTCAACGATATCCCCTTTCCCACGACCCGGCAGTCGGAGACGCCGGCAGGGACATTCGACACGACCCTCGCCACGAGCTACATGGAACGTTCCTCGCTCTACGCGGGCGACGTGCCCGTCCGGTACGGCGACGTCCTGTCCGGCGTCGTCTCGCTGGAGACCCTCTATCCGGTGAAGCGGCGCCGCATCACGATCGACGCGGCGATCGGCGGTGCGGGCGGCCTCGTCCAGTCGCCGCTGGGCTCGGGGGGAGGATGGGACATCGGCGCCGCCGCAAGCGATTTGTCGGCCGTCGTGAGACTGAACCCGTCTCCCTTCAAATACAGCACGCCGCCGCGCAGCGGGGAGGTGTTCATTTCGGCCGACGTCGCCCCATCGCCGGGAACCGACGCCCAGATCGTCGGCTACCAGAAGAACACCGATTCGGCGTTCTCCGTCAGCAGTCCCGACTTTACGGGCCCATTCAGGAACAGCGTGAAGACTTCCTTTGCGGCGGGGCGGATCCGGGGGACGACGGAGGGCGGATGGGAGTGGAAGATTGCGGCCGGCGGCGGACGGCAGGTCCGCGCCGAAAGCCTGGGGACGCTCAATTTGGCCACCGAAAGCACGTACGGCGCGTTCGTCGCGGATGGAACAAGGGACCTGTCGCCGACCATGTCGCTGGGCGCGGGCGCGGATATGCTGGTGAGCGGCGGCGGGGTGCGCGGAACCGTGCCTTCCGCCGATTCGCTCTCGCCGTCCATTCCCCCGACTGCCATCGACTTCTTCAGCTCCGATTCGCAGGTGTCGGCCTATGCGAGCCTGAACTGGCGTCCGGTCCGGACCTTCGAGGTCGTTGCCGGGCTTCGCACCGATTCATTCCTGCGCCAGGCCGGCGGTACCGCGCTCGAGCCGCGAATCTCCCTCGCCTGGCATGTCGCGCCGGACACAAGCCTTCGATTCTACTCGGGCGAACTCACGAAGGCCGCGACTCCGGCTCAGCTCGCGGTGGCCGAAGGGCGCCCGGAGCCGGCGCGGGCCCAGGAGACCTCCGTCACGTTCGCGCAAAAGGGACGGCATTTCACGCTGCAGCTCAGCGCCTTCCTGAAGACCTACAAGGATCTCAATGAAGTGAATCGCGAATTCAGGACCGTCGGCGGAAACAGCGGCACCGCACGGGGAATCACCGCAGGATTCAAAACGAATGTGATCAGGCACGTCACCCTCGGGCTCGATTACACCCTGAGCCGCTCGTACCGGACCGATCCGAACACGGGCCTTCCGGCGGCGAGCGCATTCGACGTGCTCGATACGCTGAACCTGACCTCCCAATTCCAGGTCGGCTATTCGACGATCGCAGTCTCCTACCGTTTCGCCACCGGGAAGCCGTACACGCCCGTCGTCGGATCGACACCAGGGCCGGCGGCGGGCCAGTTCACGCCGAATTACGGACCCCCTGAGAGCGGACGGCTGCCGGATTTCGACCGGATCGACGTCACCTTCAGCCGGCTTCTGTTCATCAAGCATCAGCTTTGGGTTCCCTACTTCTCGATCATGAACGTCCTCAACAAAAGCAATACCTATGGATACACGTACTCGTCAGACTACCGACAGAAAATCGCCCAGCCCAGCCTCATCCGTCGCACGCTCTATTTCGGCGTCTCGACGTCGTTCTAGCCTCGCACGGAAATCCTTGCGCGCGTACCTCACTTGTGCGGCGGCCCTCCTCGCCATCGCGGGCTCGAGCCTGCGGGCAGAGCCCGCGGCGCCGAAGGCCGAGGACCCGGTCCTCTCCTGCTGGAAGCAGATCGATGACGGCTACTATTCGACCACGCCACGGCAGATCGTCGCCGGCCTGGATGCGCTCGAGGCCAGGAAGGACAAGGCCGATCCGGGAACCTATGCCTATGTGCGCGCCTACGGCCTCTTTCGCCTGGCTTCCATCTCGAGCCGAAAGGACCAGGCGCAATCCCGCCTGGAGGAGGCCGACCGGCTTCTCGCCAAGCCGGGCCGGCCAGAACTGGCTGCAGAATTCCACGCCCTGCGCTCCGGGATCGACGGCCAGCTCGCCGGCATGGGCGACATGGAATTGACCATCCGCTATGGCATGGCCTCGGGCACGGAGGCCGAGAGCGCCCTCAGCCAGGACCGGGCCAACGGCCGCGCGTTGTTCGCGCAGGCCGTGGCAAAGGCCAATACCCCCGCCGAGTACGGCGGCAGCCTTGAAGACGGAATCCAGGGACTCCAGGACGCGGTGGCATCATTCGGCCGCCATCCCGCCGCCGGCATCTTCGCCTGGGGCGAAGCCGATGCCGACGCCTGGCTCGGGATCCTGTATCTCAGGCAGAAGGATCCGCAGAAGGCGAAGGCCGCCTTCGAGGCCGCGCTCAAGGTCCGCCCCGACTTCTACTGGGTCAGCGACAACCTGATGATGAAAATGGAGGGCAAGCCCGTCCACCGCAAATTCCCGAAGGGGCAGCCCACCGATTAGGCCCTGCCCCGCCGATTGCCATGGTCCAACCATCCTCATTACAATGAATCCTGAATCTCCGCTCGTCCGCTTCCGCTCCGTCGTCAAGCGCTTCGGAGCCATCACCGCCCTCAATGGGGTGTCGCTCGACATCGCCGCCGGCGAATTCTTCGGCCTGCTCGGTCCCAACGGGGCGGGCAAGTCGACCCTGATGTCCGTGCTTGCCGGGCTTTGCCCCTCCGACGCAGGCGAATCGCTGATTGCCGGACAACCGGCCGGCGATCCCGCCGCCCGGCGCATCCTCGGCCTCGTTCCACAGGGCCTGGCCCTGTATCCCCGGCTGACCGCCGAGGAAAATCTGCGGGTCTTCGGCGGGCTCCTGGGACTGCGGGGCGGCGGTCTCCGCTCACGCGTGGATGAGCTGCTCGACGCCGTCCAGCTTGCCGACCGCCGCCACGGGATTGTCAAAACCTTCTCCGGAGGCATGAAGCGCCGGCTCAATCTCGCGGCGGCCCTCCTCGATCGGCCGAAACTGCTCCTCTGCGATGAGCCGACCGTGGGCGTGGATCCGCAGTCGCGGAACGCCATCTTCGAATTGCTGCAGGGGCTCAACCGGCAGGGGATGACCGTGATCTATTCGACTCATTACATGGAGGAAGCGTCCCGGCTGTGCTCACGGATTGGGATCATCGACCATGGCAGGATACTCGCGCTTGGCACCGTCGACGAACTGCTCAAGCGCCTGCCTTTCGAGGAGGAGATCCAGTTTCCCGCCACGGCGGAAACCGCCGGCCTCTGCGCAGATCTCCGGGGACGGGGTGAATTGTCGACGGAACAGGGCCAGCATCGTTTTCGGCCGCCACCCGACTATCGCCTGAGCGCATTCTATCTGGCGGTCGAGCGGCACAACCTGCCTTCCCGCCATTTCACCATCCAGCGCCCGAGCCTGGAAGCGGTCTTCCTCCAGCTCACGGGCAAGGCCCTTCGCGAATAATCCCCGACAACCATCAACCCATCCAACCACTCCACCATGCGCCCTATTCTCGTTTTGCTTCGAAAAGACTTCACCTACTTCCGCCGCGACCGCGGCTCGGTCGTCCTCGCCCTCCTCGTTCCCTTCGCGCTCATCTATATTTTCGGGCAGATCTTCGGCATCCATCGCGGCAAGGGGGGCGGCAATGGGACGCAGCTCATCGGAGGCTGGGCGATGCAGTTCCTGCTCTTCGCCCTGGTCTTCTCGGCGGCCTCGCTGTTCCACGAAAAGGACAACGGCCTGTTTCAACGCATCCTCTCCGGACCCGTGAAGCGCTCGACCATTCTTTGGAGCAAGTTCCTCTACGGAATCTGCCTGGGGCTCCTGCAGCTGCTGGTTCTGTTTTCAGCCGGCAGCCTGCTTTTCGGGCTCCCCATCCTCCCCCACCTGCCGCTCCTCGCCCTGGTTTGCGTGTTCGCCGCCGCCGCATGCTCCGCCTTCGGAATGCTGCTCGCCTCGGTTGCGCGGACGCCGGAAATGGCGCGGAGCCTGTCCACCTTCTCCATCCTGCTGATGAGCGCGGTCGGCGGCGCCTGGTTTCCCGTCAGTTTAATGCCGCCGGTCATGCAGCAGGCAAGCCGCGCCACCCTCGTCTATTGGTCGATCGGGGGTTTCGCCCAGGCGGTCGGGAACCACGCCTCCCTGCTCGGTCTGCTGCCGAACATTGGAGTCCTGGCCGCAATGACTGCAGGACTTCTCGGCATCGCCTGGTGGCAGTTCCAGCGCGGGACGATTTTCGAATAGGACACCTGGACCAGTCCCCCAACGACCCATGCTCCATCCAAAACGTTGTCTGCTTCTCGGTCTTGCCATTCTCGGCCCCGGAATCGCCACGGCCGCTGAACCGTCCGCTCCCCTCTTCGCATCCAGTGCTGTCACGGGACAGCCGTTCGTGGGTGAATTCTACGTTCCCGCAAAAGGGGCTCCCCGACTGGGCGTTCTCGTCCTGGGCGGCTCGGAGGGCGGGGAGCCCGGCGGAGCCAAGCTCTTGGCCAGCCACGGGTACGCGGCACTCTCCCTCGCCTACTTCAAGGCGCCCGGACTGCCGGATACCCTCGAGTTGATTCCGCTCGAATATTGCGACCGGGCCATCGCGTGGCTGGAAGCCAACCCGAGCATGCCGCGGGGAGGCATTGTGATCGAAGGAAGCTCGAAAGGCGCCGAACTGGCCCTCCTGCTGGCCGCGCGGCATCCCGACGTGGTCGGCGTCATCGCAACCTCGCCGAGTGCGGTCGTCTGGCAGGGAATCTCAAAGTCATTCTGGCCGAAGCCGGTGCCGCGATCGAGCTGGACCGTGCAAGCACAGCCTCTGCCTTTTGTCCCGTACGACTATAGTCACTTCTTCAATCCGCTCGATTCGCGGGCAATCTACAAATTTTACGACCGTTCTTTGGCCCGCAAGGACGCCGCGGCGCAGGCGGCGATCCCCGTGGAGAAAATTCACGGCCCTGTGCTGCTTTTTTCCGGTGGCGACGATGCGCTTTGGCCGTCGGCCGAGATGGGCGACATGATCCGCGACCGGCTGAAGGCCCACGGCTTCGCCTATAAATTCGAACATATCAGGTATGAGCACGCCGGCCATACGCTGAACGAGAGCTATCCGGTCGGCGGCACGCCCGAAGGCAACCGGGCCGCCAGAATCGCCTCCAAGGCCAAGCTATTCGAATTCCTCCAGCAGCTATCCCCGCGCCCGGCGGAATCCGGGGCAGGATCAAACTGACCCGCCGCCGGCAATCCATGCCATCGCCTTGTCCGCCAGCCGGTCGAAGGCTTTCACGGCGAGTTCGATGTGCTCTTCCCGCGTATCCTCGATCTTGTTGTGGCTGATGCCGCGCAGGCTCTGGACGAACATCATGGCGGCCGGGACTCCCGCGCGCGCCACTTCCGCGGCATCATGCAGGGGGCCGGAGGGAAGGCGATGCGGCTTGGCCCCCACCTCCGCTATCGCAGCGGAGCACATGCGCAGGAGATCGCGGTCAAAGAGCAGGGGATCGATGTGCCACAGCCTTTCCCACGAGACCGCCACGTTTCCCTCCGCCGCAAAGCGTTCGCTGGCGTCCTGCGCGTCCCGAAGCATCCGGGCCAGCGCCTGCGCGTCGAGATGCCGCTGGTCCAGCGTGATCCGACATTCCTCAACCACGCTGGTGACGATCCCCGGGGTTGTGACGCATGAGCCGATCGTGCAGACGCCGCCGTGGCGATCCGCGATCCGATAGATCTCGGGAGCCATTCTGGCCGCGGCGAGAAAGGCGTCCTTCCGGTTCTTCATCGGCGTGCTCCCCGAGTGCGCTGCTTGCCCGCGGAAAACGATCGCATGGCGCTCGACCCCGTACGTGCCGAGGACCGCGCCCAGCGGGAGGTCGAGGTCCAGCAGCACCGGCCCCTGCTCGATGTGCAATTCGAGATAGGCGGCGGCATGCGCCAGTTCCCGCCCGCTTTCCTTCACCCGCTCGAAGTCGATGCCGACCGCCCTCAGGGCATCCGGCAGCCGGATCCCGTCCTTGTCCGCCAGCCCCCTCGCCTCCTCCAGGTTCAACGTGCCGGAACACGCGGATGAGCCGAAGAGGCTTCTTCCAAAGCGCGCCCCTTCCTCGTCCGCCCAATCGACGAGACGGACCGTCACGGGCGGCTTGCCGTGGTATTGGGCATTGATTCGACGGAGGATTTCAAGGCCGGCGAGGACTCCGAGGCATCCGTCGAGCCGTCCGCCGTTGGGGACCGAATCCAGGTGGCTCCCGATGATCAGCGCCCGATCCGATTCCCCCGGCACAATGGCCCAGAGATTGCCGGCCGCGTCGGTGTGCACCTCAACAGGAAGCGCCTCAAGCTTGCGACCTAGCCAGGCTCGCGCCGCGACCCAAGCCGGCGTGAAGGCGACCCGCTGGGCGCCATCTTCGTCCGCGGTCAGGCCACGCAGCTCCTTCAGCTCGGCGAGCGTGCGCCGCGGATCCAGGACGTGTTTCGGCATAGCAGGCGGATGAGAAACTATAGCGGGCGGCGCGACAACGCTTTTGGCCCGTTCGCAAGTCCGGTCACCAGCGCCAGCGAAGCGATATTTTCTTGTGCGATTCCCACGTCGATACCGGTAGTCATGTTGGTACCAAATGACCGACGATGCCGGATTATTGCGAAAATATGCCGAATCGCGCGACGAGAGCGCGTTTTCGGAATTCGTGCGCCGAAATGTCGACTTCGTCTATTCCGCCGCTTTCCGGCAAACCGGAGGCGACCGCCATTTGGCGGAGGATGTCGCTCAAAAGGTATTTGTGGCCGCGGCGCAGAAGGCGGCAACACTCGGGAGCCATCCGGTTGTCGGAGCCTGGCTCTATCAAGCGACCCGCTACGCGGCGATTGACGCGATGCGCTCCCGGCGGCGCCGGCAATCGCGGGAGTCGGCGGCCGGCCAGATGACCGAACAAATCTCAGGACCGGACGCGCACAGGGAGTGGGACAGGGTAAGTCCCGAGCTGGACAAGATCGTCGCCTCCCTCAGGGAGAGCGATCGCGACGCCGTAATTCTCCGCTTCTTTGGAGGGAAGTCCTTCGCCGACATAGGCGTCCAGCTCCATATCAGCGAGGGCGCCGCCCGTATGCGCGTAGAACGGGCCCTGGACAAATTGCGCGTCCGTCTCTCGCGGAGGGGCATCGTCTCAAGTTGCGCAGCTCTAAGCGCGATTCTGGCCGAAAAAAGCGTGATGGCCGCGCCCGCGGGCGTCGGCACCGCAGCGATCGCCACCGCTCTTGGCGCGCCCGCCGCAGGCGGGCTGGCCGCAGCTCTTGGAGCACTTCAATTTATGACCTCAGCAAAAATCGCCCTCAGCGTCGCAACCCTCGTCGCCCTGGCAAGCATCGCCGCCGCCATTCATGAGCATCGCCACGCCCTCGTCGCCGAACAGGCGTTGGCCGACGCGGCTCGCGCCCATCCGGCGGCGCGACACGAGTCGGCCATGACAGGTCCGCATGCCGACCAGGCACAAACCCAGACGGATCGCACTGCGCAGGGCGGCGCCGTGGCCCCGGCGGCAGGGAATCCCGGCAGTCAGTTCGCAGCCTTGTTGAAATTACTCGATAGCCCTGCGATGCAGAAACAGACCGAGATTCTGGCGGAAATGCGGCTCGACGGCCAGTACTCCGCATTTTTCAAGAATCTCAACCTGACACCGGATCAGATCGACCAATTCAAGAGTCTGCTGGTCGAAAAAGAGATGGTCGGCTTCGATAGCATGTCGGCAGCGCATCAACAAGGCATCGACGCTGCCAATAATCCCCGAGCCTTCTTCCAGGCGGTCGCGGAGGCCGAAAAAACGGTGGACGCCCAGATCTCCTCATTGCTCGGGACCGACGGTTACGGCCAATTTCAACAATACCAACAAACCATCTCAGCTCGCAACACGAGCAACCTGCTCAACCAGGCCCTGAGCTACACGTCCACTCCGCTGACGGATGCCCAAACCAATGGCGTGATCCAAGTCCTGACCCAGTACGGGACGCCGCCCCTGCCTCCAGACAACCCCTTTTCAGCCCTGGATGGAGACTTGGGCATCATAAAGTTAAACGAACAGGGTCTCGCGCAAATCCAAGGCATTCTCACCGCGCCTCAGGTTCAGGCCCTGCAACAGAAGATACAGCAGCAACTTCAGCTCCTGGAGGCGCGACGAAGCATGGCTCACTGATAGGCGGCGCAGGTTATTGCTTTTCGCCGCATCCAACCTACGCCAGAGTGTCACCCGTTGGCGGCTAGCCGCCAGCGCACCCGCAAACGCAATGCCCACTCTAGCCACAACCGTCGACGGCCTGAAGCTGCCGAACCCGTTTGTCATCGCATCGGGGCCGCCCGGAACGAACCTGAGCGTCATCAATCGGGCGTTTCGCGAGGGCTGGGGCGCGGTCATCGCGAAGACTGTCAGCCTCGACGCCTCGAAAGTCGTCAACGTCAGCCCGCGCTACGCCAAGCTTCACGCCGGCAGCGGGGAGGTCGTAGGCTGGGAGAACATCGAACTCATCAGCGACCGGCCGTTTGGGATCTGGCTGGACGAGTTCAAAAGGGCAAAGGACGCCTTTCCTCACGGGGTGCTCATCGCCTCGATCATGGAGGAGTACCGCAAGGATGCCTGGATCGAGATCGTGGAGCGCTGCCAGGCAGCCGGGGTCGACGGTTTTGAGCTCAATTTTTCCTGTCCGCACGGCCTGCCGGAACGGAAGATGGGGTCGGCAATGGGAGAGGATCCCGCGATTCTGGAAGAGGTGTGCGGCTGGGTGTCCTCGGTGGCTGTAAGGCCAGTCTGGGCGAAGATGACGCCCAATATCACGCATATCGAGGAGCCTGCGCGCGCCGCTCTCCGTGGGGGAATCCAGGGGATAAGCGCGATCAACACCCTCCGGTGCGTCATGGGGGTGAACCTCGACACCCTGCGGCCGGAGCCGAGCGTCGAGGGTTTCACGACGCCGGGCGGCTATTCGTCGAAGGCCATCAGGCCGATCGCCCTTCGCATGTGCATGGAGATCGCCACGCTCATCCATGCCGAATATCCAGGACGGACGCTGTCGGGCATCGGGGGCATCGAGTCGGGGGCCGACGCGGCCCAGTTCATCCTGCTCGGATGCGACACCGTCCAGGTGTGCACCGGCGTCATGAAGTTCGGCTACGAATGCGTGAAGCCCATGTGCGAGCAGCTGCTCGCCTTTATGGAAAGGCATGCGTTCGCGATGCCGGCGGACTTCAAGGGCAGGAGCCTTCCCTACTTCACGACCCACGCGGATCTCGTCCGGCGCCAGTGCGACCGCAAGGCGGCGCAGAAGGCCGCCGCTCCGTCGCGGGCGGTCAAGGGCGATGGCGAATGGAGCGGCGACGATTTCGTGAAGCAGTCGGACGCGCTCTCCCGAGGCTGAGCCCATGAGTTTGCTCATCAAGGGCGGTGAAATCGTCACCGCGGATTCCAGGACCGTCGCGGACATCTTCTGCGAGGACGAGACCATCACGCGCATCGGACGGAATATCCCCCCGCCGCCCGGCGCCGAAGTCATCGACGCGTCCGGCTGCCATGTCTTCCCCGGATTCATCGATCCGCATGTCCACATCACGCTGCCCTTCATGGGGACGTTCGCAAAGGACACTTACGAGACCGGCAGCGCGGCCGCGCTCCTGGGCGGCACGACAACCCTCATCGAGATGTGCTGCCCGGACCGGAAGGAGGAGGCCCTCGCAAGCTTCGATCACTGGATGGCGCAGGCGGCCGGCAGGTCTGCCTGCGATTTCACATTCCACATGGGGGTGACGCGGTTCGACGACAGGACGGAGGCCCAGCTCCGCGAAATCGTCAGGCGCGGCGTCAGCTCCTTCAAGGTCTTCCTGGCCTACAAGGGCGCCCTTGGCATCGACGACACCGAACTCTACAAGACCCTGAAGCTCGCCAAGGAACTCGGGGTCATCGTCACTGCGCACTGCGAAAACGAGACGCTCGTTGCGGAGCGGCAAAAGGAGCTCCTCGCGGCGGGAAAGACCGATCCCGGGATGCATCACGAAAGCCGGCCGCCCCGGGTCGAGGCCGAAGGCGTCCACCACCTCATGAGCTTTGCCGAGCTCACAGGCGCCGAAACCTACATCGTGCACCTAAGCTGCAAGGAGGCGCTCGACGAGGTCCTGGCCGCCCGCAAACGCGGCGTCCGCGTCTCCGTGGAAACGCTCATCCAATATCTCGTCCTGGACAAGACCTGGGCCGAGCGGCCGGACTTCGAGGGGGCCAAATACGTCATGTCCCCGCCCCTCCGCGATGCCGGCAACCAGGAGGTGCTCTGGAACGGCCTGCGCGACGGGCTCGTTCAAACGGTGGCGACCGATCACGCGCCCTTCGATTTCAGAGGCCAGAAGACGATGGGCCGGAATGACTTCACCAAGATTCCAAACGGGATTCCATCGCTCGAGGAGCGGATCAAGCTGCTGTACACCCGCGGAGTGAAGACTGGGAAATTTAGCCTGCACACCCTGGTCGACGTCGCCAGCACCCGGGTGGCGAAGCTGTTCGACCTCTTCCCGCGCAAGGGGGCCATTCAGCCGGGGAGCGACGCGGACTTGGTCGTGTTCGATCCCGGCTACCGGGGCATCATTTCGGCGAAGACGCAGGCCATGAATGTCGATTACAGCGCTTTTGAGGGCTGGGCGATCGAAGGACGACCCAGGGATGTGACCGTCCGGGGCCAGGTGGCGGTCAGGGACGGCGTTTTCACCGGCAAGCCGGGGCACGGGCAGTATCTCGCCCGGAAGCCGGGCCATCACTGACGGGACTTCGGTCATTTTTCCGTGTCAAGAGGCGCTCCGGCTTGAAAAAGCCCCGGAATTGACCTTCAAACTATCGAGCCCTAATCTCTGTCCGTGACCGGCACAAAATTCAGCACGCAGTGGATCGTCGGCAAGCGCGTGGATCTCCTCGCCTTCATCGGCGGAGCCCTGGCGGGTTACATGGTCTTCTTCATGCACGCGGGCCTGGGCTGGGACATGCTCCTGATCTACGTCCTGTTCATCACGTTCCTCGACACGCCGCATTTCTTCGGCACCTACCTGCGCACGTACCTGGACCGGCAGGAATTCAAGGCAAGGCGCGGGTTCCTCCTCGCAAGCCTGCTTTGGCTCGGCGCGGGGCCCTTCATGCTCCTGATCTGCTACGGCCTTTTCAGGGACGGCGCGGAAAACTACATGCTGCCCTTCAATGTTTTCATTTTGGCCGTGGGCATCTGGGCGTATTGGCACGTGGTCAGGCAGCACTACGGCTTCATGCGCCTCTACCAGGTCAAGAACGGCGAGCGGGCGCAGGCCAACGCCCGCCAGGACGGGCTTCTCATGCACCTCGGCCTGATGCTGCCGTTCGTCGTCTTCGTCCTCCGCCATCCGGAGAGCCGGCGGGCGTTCGGGCTGCCAGCCCGCTTCCCCGCGGGGTTCTCCTGGGAATCGTGCATCTTCGGGGCCGTCGCCGTCGTCCTCGCCTATCTGATCGTCAGCTTCGTCGTCCGCGAGGCCGCCCGGGTGAAACGGGGCGAGCCGCTGAACGTGCCGAAGCTCCTTCTCTTCACGGCGGTCCTGCCGCTTCACATGGTCGTCTGCTTCTCACAGTCGGTCCTGACCGCCCCGCTGATCACATTCAGCGCCTTCGTCACGATCTACCACGACATCCAGTACCACGTCCTCGTGTACTGCCACCAGCAGAACCGCTTTCGCGACAACCCCCGGGCGAAGGAGTACGGGATCGCCGCCGTTCTCTCGAAAAATGTCTTCATCTTCGGAGCCGCCGCAGTCTCCTTCGGCCTGCTCGTGCGCGGATTCGGGTGCAGCATCCAGGTCTACGACGGCGTGCACCAGTGCTTCACGCCGACCCTGATCGGCAAGGTGCACCTCTTCGGAAGCGTCTATTCCGACACGCTGCTCGGCGCGTTCTTCCTCGGGTTTCCCTGCCACCACTATTTCGTGGATCAGTTCATCTGGAAGCCGAGCAAGGACCAGAGCCTGCGCCGCGACCTGAATCTCGAGCCGGCGCCCGCCTGAGGCGCGCCGTCATGAAGTCCATCCCTCTCCCGCCCTGCGACCATCGGCCGGGGCACTACTCGGGCCCGTCCTCGGACGACGTGCTCGCCCTGCGCAGGCAGTATCTCAATCCCGGCCTCATCCTCTACTACGCGAAGCCGGTCATGTTCGTGGAAGGGCGGATGCAGTACGTCTGGGACGAGGCGGGAAAGCGCTATCTCGACGGGCTGGCCGGCATCGTGACGATCAGCGTCGGCCATTGCCATCCGCATGTGGTCGAGGCGGCGCGCAGGCAGAACGAGACGCTGCAGCATTCGACGACGATCTACCTGCACCCGAACATCGCCCTCTACGCGGAGAAGCTTGCCTCGAAGATGCCCGGCGATCTCAAGGTCTGCTATTTCGTGAACTCGGGCTCCGAAGCCAACGATCTCGCGACGCTGATGGCCCGGGCCCACACCGGGAATTTCGACCTCGTGGCCCTTCGGAATGCCTACCACGGAGGCAACGCCTCCGGCATGGCCGCCACCGCGCACAGCACGTGGAAGTTCAACGTGCCGCACAGCTTTGGCGTGCACCACGCGATCGCCCCGGATCCCTATCGCGGCGCGTTCGGCCGCGACGACCCGCGTGCGGGCGCCAAGTATGCGGCCGATGTGAAGCAGGTGATCGATTATGCGACGTCCGGCAGGATCGCCGGATTCATCGCGGAGTCGATCCAGGGAGTAGGCGGGGTCGTCGTGTTTCCCGACGGCTATCTCAGCCAGACCTACGAGCACGTGCGCGCCGCCGGCGGACTCTGCATCGCCGACGAGGTGCAGTCCGGCTTCGGCCGGACGGGCACGCATTTCTGGGGCTTCGAGACGCAGGGAGTGATCCCCGACATCGTCACGATGGCGAAGGGGATTGGGAATGGATGCCCGCTCGCCGCGGTCGTGACGACGCCGAAGATCGCGGCCTCGCTCACGCAGCGCGTCCACTTCAACACCTTCGGCGGCAATCCGGTATCCTGCGCGATCGGCAAGGCGGTGCTGGAGGCGATCGAGAGCGACAGGCTCCAGGAGAATTCGCTTCGTCTCGGCGCGCACATCCTGGCCGGGCTCGAGAAGCTCAAGTCAAAGCATCCGATCATCGGAGACGTCCGCGGCAAGGGCCTGATGCTCGGCATCGAGCTCGTGAAGGACCGCGTCACCAAGGAACCGGCCAAGGCCGAATGCGCACGGGTGCTCGAGAACGCCCGCGAACTCGGGCTGCTGCTCGGCAAGGGCGGCCTCTGGGGCCAGACGATCCGCTTCGCCCCGCCCATGTGCATCACGCTGGCGGATGCGGACTTTCTCCTCGCCGTCCTGGACGAGGCGATTGCTAGCGTTTGAGTCTCAGGAGCCGTTCTCCGGCCGCATGGAGCGTCTCGGCGCGCTTCGCGAAATTCAGCCGCACATACCTGTTCTCCCCGGTTGCGAAGAAGCTCGAGCCCGGGACGGGCGCCACGCCTATCTCGCGCGTCATCCAGTGCGCGAACTCCACGTCGGAGCCCCGGCCAAAGGGCGAGATGTCGAGCATCACATAATACGCACCTTGCGGACGCGTGTAGCGCAGGCCCGTCCGGTCAAGGTATCCGAGCAGGATGTCGCGCCTCTCGGCGTACTCGCGGGCGAGGCCGTCATAATAGGACCTGGGAAGCCTGAGGCCGGCCACGACCGCGTGCTGCAGCGGGGCGGCCGCGCCGACCGTCAGGAAGTCGTGCACCTTGCGGGCCTGGGCGATGATTGCCGGCGCCGCGTGCACGTAGCCGATTCGCCAGCCGGTTATGGCGAACGTCTTCGAAAGGGAGCTGCACATCAGCGTGCGGTCCGCCATGCCGGGCAGCGTGGAGAAATAAACATGCCGGTGCGGAGGGAAGACGATGTGCTCATAGACCTCGTCGGTGATGACAAAGACATCGAACTCGGCCGCCAGGGCTGCGATCTGACGCAGTTCCTCCCCGGTGAACACCTTGCCTGTCGGATTCGACGGATTGCAGAGCACAAAAGCCCGTATTCCGCCGGCGAACACCCGCCGCAGCTCGCCCGGATCGAAATGATAATCGGGGGGATGCAGGGGCACATGGACCGGCTCGGCGCCGCTCAGAATGGCATCGGCGCCGTAGTTTTCGTAGAAGGGCGAGAACAGGCCGACCCGGTCCCCCGGGTCGCAGACCGTCATCATGGCGACCATCATCGCCTCGGTCGCCCCGCAGGTCACGACGAGGTTCGCGTCCGGATCGACAGCCAGCCCGGAGAATAGCGCGATTTTTTCAGAGAGAGCGGCCCGGAGCGGCGGAGCGCCCCAGGTGATCGCGTACTGATGGTGCCCCGCGTCCATCTCCGCCTTGCCGGCTTCGAGGAGCTCCCGCGGGGGGTCGAAGTCGGGGAAACCCTGTGCAAGGTTTATGGAACCGTGACGCTGCGCGATCCGCGTCATCTCCCGGATTACGGACTCGGAAAGGACTGCTGTCCGGCGCGAGGTCGGGGGCATGGACTGGGAAAATCAGGGGATCCTGAGCTCCATGCCCGGCTTCAGGGCTCCCGGCCCCGGAAGGGCGCCGCGGTTCGCCTGCAGGATCGCCTGGACCTTCGCGTTCGTGGCAGAGCCGTAGAACTTCTTTGCGATGCCGTAGAGCGTGTCGTGCGGCTGGACGGTGTAGCTGCGCCCTTGCGCCGGGGCGGGGGGCGGCGGACGGGCGCGAGCGGGGGCGTCCGGCGGCGGCGAGGCCGACTCGCCGGAGCCGGAGGCGGGCACCGCCGCAGGCGTCTCCACATCCGCGGCCGCGGACACGAAGACGGGGGCCGGCGCGCTATCGGCGTCCGGGGCGACGTGGGTAGCCGAAAGAGGCGTTGCCTCATTGCGGTAGCCTGCGAGCCGCGCCTTCAGCTCGTCGTTCTCGCGCTGCAGCCGGTTGACCTGATCGAGCAGGTCCGTCTGCCCCTGGGAACTTTCCATCGACGGGCTCGCGAGCGGCAGTGTGCGGATGAAATTCCGCTTTCCGGTGTCGATCAGCGCACGCACGTTCGCGGCCTGCCGGGAGTTCGGCTCCAGCTCGAGGTATTTCCGAAAGTGATAAATCGCGGCGACCGGATCCTGGATGTACTCAAGGTAAATGAGGCCCGCCTCGAGATGCGATTCCGGCGCCTGTTCGCCGCGCTTCGCGATCACCTTCAGGTAGTCGTCGAGCGCCTCCTGGGTGTGCCCCTCCCGCTTCCGCTCCAGGCCCTCCCGGTACAGCGGCTCGTCGGTCTCCGCGGGAAGGGCGGCGTTGTCGCCGCCGCAGCCGGACAGGGTTAGGAGCGCGGCCAGCGCAAAGAGACCAATCGCCTTCGGACGGAATGCGCGCATGGTGGGTTGACGCGCTAGGCCGGGAATGGGATTGAAGGGTTCGGCACGACGCGTAAATTCCGCCCTCGATTCGTCCACTTCAATCCTAAATGGCCCTAGCCTCGAAACCCGCACTCGCCCGCGCCCGCGCATGCATCCGCATCGAGCGCGAGGCGCTTCGGGCCACGGCCCTGGGACTCGGAAAGGAGTTCGTAGCGACGGCGCGCGCGGTCGAGGCGGCGATAGCGGCGGGCGGAAAGCTCGTTTTCAGCGGCGTGGGAAAGTCCGCCCACATCGCCCAAAAGATCGCGGCGACCTTCAACAGCACCGGTGTTTCCTCCTGCTTCCTCGACCCAACCCAGGCGCTGCACGGCGACCTGGGCCTTTGCGACGAGGGCGATCTCGCCATCCTTCTCAGCAACAGCGGGCAATCCGAGGAGTTGCTGCGCCTCATGCCCATCCTCCGCCGCTTCGGGCTCAGGATCGTCGCCTTCACCGGACATCCGGACTCGGAGCTCGCGAAGAACGCGGACCGCCGCCTCATCTACCGCGTGCCGCGCGAGGCCTGCCCGCTCAAGCTCGCGCCCACGGCCAGCACCACGGCCGCGCTGGCCCTGGGCGACGCCCTGGCGATGGTTCTCCTCGAGGCGCGGGGGCTGACCCGGGACGATTTCGCCCGGTATCATCCGGCCGGCAACCTCGGCCGCGTCCTCCTCCTCAAGGCGAGGGACATCATGCGCACGGGCAGCCGGCTGCCCGTGGCGCCCGAATCCGTAAGCACCCAGGACGCAATCCTCGCCATGACAAAGGCGAGGAGCGGAAGCATCGCCCTCGTCCATCCGCGCACCCGAAAACTCACGGGCATACTCACCGACGGGGATTTTCGCCGGAGCGCGCTCACCGGCCCCGGCTTTCTCAAGCAGCCGGCGTCCCGCTTCATGACGCGTCACCCGAAGACGATTCCCGAGGGCTCCCTTGCTGTGGATGCGCTCCGCCTGTTCGGCGCGCACAAGATCGACGATCTCATCGTTGTGAACGCCCGGGGCAGGCCAGTCGGCCTCATTGACGGCCAGGACCTGCCCAAGTTCAAGATCGTGTGAAGCCTCCCATTCGAATCGGCATCATCGGGATGGGCGGATACGCCGGGTGGCACCACGGCACCGTCCTCAGGCTGGAGGAGCGGGGCCTCGCCAAGCTCGTGTGCACCTGCGATCCCCAGGCGTCGCTGTACGCAGACACCCAGCAGGCCTGGAAGCTCGCGCAGCGCGGCGTGGGCGTCTTCAACGACTACCGGGCCATGCTCGATGCCAGCCAGCGGCAGCTCGACCTCGTCGTGGTGCCCACGCCCATCCAGCTGCATGCGCAGATGCACGATGCCGCGACCGCCTGCGGGATTCCCACCTACCTGGAAAAGCCCCCCTCGCTCGACTATCTCGAGCTCGAGCGGATGATCGTCGCCGACAGCCGGGCGAAAAAATCCTCGCTGGTCGGCTTCAACTTCATCGTCGAAAAGCCTCGCCTGGCCCTGAAGGAACGCCTGCTGGCGGGGGAGTTCGGCGCCGTCCGCGGAGCCACGCTGAGCGCGCTCTGGCCGCGGCCGGCGAGTTATTTCGCGCGCAACGACTGGGCCGGTCGCATCTTCATAGATGGCAGCGTGGTGCTCGACTCCTGCTTCGGCAACGCAATGGCGCATTTCGTCCACAACATGCTCTTCTGGACGGGCGGCCCCGAACTGTTCAGCTGGTCGCAGCTTGCGGCCGTGCGCGCCGAGCTCTACCGCGCGCACGCGATCGAGGGGGCGGATACGTTTTTTGTCGAGACGGACACGACCGCGGGCATCACCATGCGCTTCGCGGTCTCGCACGCGTGCGCCGGGCCAAGCGTCAACGTCGAGACAATCCTCTGCGACAAGGCCTCCATCGACTACGTCGTCGGGAGCCACGCGGAGGTGCGTTGGAGCGACGGCCGCGTCGAGCGCATCCCGCTCGACCCCTTCGACGGCCTCCTGGAAAACCACACCGAGTACTACCGCTACCTGCATGGGGAGCTGCCCCGCCCAGCGACGACGCTCGTCGACTCGCGCCCCTTTGTCCTCCTGAATGACCTCGCCTACATCTCGAGCGGCCGGATTGCCTCGATCCCGCAGGGGCGGGTGACCGGAGCGCGGGACGAGAAGGACCAGAAGGACTACCTCCAGGTGGCCGGCCTTTCCGGGGCCGCCGAGCAGTTCCTGACGCGGGGGCTCTGGCCGGGCGCAAACGGCTGGGAGCGGGCCGGAGGGGAAGTTGTGACTCCGGGAGACCTCCCCCGTCTGAACGACGTCCTGCGGGCGATCGCAACAACCGCCCAGGATCATTTGTCTTCGAAGCCGGCCTAGCTAGCCTGTCCGTTCGAGACCGCCCGCCGCAATGCCGACCCCGCCCTTCATCTACCAGGATCCGCTGCCCCTGGGTCCCGACGAGACCGCCTACCGCCTCCTTTCCAGCGAGGGCGTCACCACGGCGGAGTTCGAGGGCCGGGAAATCCTGAAGGTCGATCCGGAGGTGCTGGCCTTCCTCGCCCAGCAGGCGTTTCACGACTGCTCGTTCCTGCTGCGCACGGAGCACGTTGAAAAGGTCTCCGCGATCCTCGGGGATCCGGCGGCCTCGCCCAACGACCGCTACGTGGCCCTGACCCTCCTCAAGAACGCGGAAATCGCGGCCGAGGGCATCCTTCCTATGTGCCAGGACACCGGCACCTGCGCCATCTTCGCCAAGAAGGGGCAACAGGTCTGGACCGGGGCGAACGACGCGGAATGGCTGAGCCGCGGCGTCTACGAATGCTTCACCCGGGAGAATCTCAGGTATTCCCAGGTCGCCCCCCTCGACATGTGGCGCGAGACCAACACGGGCACGAACCTCCCAGCGCAGATCGACCTCCTGGCGACCGAGGGCTCGAAATATGAGTTTCTGTTCGTGGCCAAGGGAGGGGGCTCGGCGAACAAGCTCTTCCTCTTCCAGGAGACCAAGGCGGTCCTCAATCCAAAGAGCTTCGAAAAATTTGTGGCCGACAAGTTCTCCTATCTCGGCACGGCGGCCTGCCCTCCCTATCATCTTGCGTTCGTGATCGGGGGCACGAGCGCCGAGGCCTGCATGAAGGTGCTCAAGCTGGCGACCACGAGGTACATCGACGCCCTGCCGACGACGGGGAACGAGCACGGCCGCGCCTTCCGGGATCTCGAATGGGAGGAGAAGATACTCAAGATCGCCCAGCAGTGCGGAATCGGGGCCCAATTCGGCGGCAAGTACTTCGCCCTGGACGCGCGCGTCATCCGGCTGCCGCGCCATGGCGCCAGCTGTCCGATCGGCGTGGGGGTGTCGTGCAGCGCGGATCGGAACATCAAGGCAAAGATCACGAAGGAGGGCGTCTTCCTCGAGCAGCTCGAGACCCGGCCCGGACGCTTCATCCCTCCCGAGGCCCGGGCCATCAAGGACGACCACATCGTCCCCATTGATTTGCGCCGCCCGATGGCCGAGATCCTCGCCGAATTGTCGAAATACCCGGTCACGACCCGATTATCCCTGACCGGGACCATGATCGTGGCCCGCGACGCGGCGCACGCGAAGCTCAAGGAGCGCGTGGACGCCGGCCAGGGCCTGCCGCAGTACCTCAAGGACCATCCCGTCTATTACGCCGGGCCCGCGAAAACGCCGAAGGGCTACGCCTCGGGATCGTTCGGCCCGACCACCGCCGGGCGGATGGACAGCTATGTCGACTTGTTCCAATCGCTCGGCGGATCGATGATCATGCTGGCGAAGGGCAACCGAAGCAGGGCCGTGACGGACGCCTGCAAGCGCCACGGCGGCTTCTATCTGGGCTCGATCGGCGGACCCGCCGCCATCCTGGCAAAGGAAAATATCCGCAAGGTCGAGGTGCTCGAATATCCCGAGCTTGGAATGGAGGCCATCTGGAAGATCGACGTGGAGAATTTCCCCGCCTTCATCATGGTCGACGACAAGGGCAACGACTTCTTCGTCAACACCTGCGGCATCTGCGCGCCGTAGCAGGCCCTGCCGGTCAGAAGCGGATCGAGAACTTGATCGAGTTCAGCTCGCGCTCGGTCGCGACGTCATAACGGCCGCCGCTCGCATACAGACGATCGTCGGAAAGCCGGCCCAGCACGCGCTCGCTGGGGGCCGACGCCATGTCCGCCGGGCCGGCCATGGCGGGGAAGGCCTCGGCGAGCAGCCGCGAACGGCGCTCCGCGGAAGGCGATGGCATCTGCGCGAGCGGCTCCGCCACGGAGGCCCGTGAAGGAATCGCGCGGGATCCAAAATCGCGCACACCGACGAGAAGGCTGCGGGCGCCCTCCGCCATGGAAGTCCCGCCCGTCGCCAGATCTCCGGCCAGCGAGCGCGAAATGGCATCGAACCGCTCGGTCGCGGTGTTTTGCGGGAGATCGCCGAGAAGAGGGATTGCCGGCAACGACTGGACGGACAACGCGGCCAGACTCGCAACCGGCCTCTCATTCCGTCCAGACTCCCCGGAAGCGGGCGCCGAAGCGGCTGCAGGGCGGGCCTGATTGAACTGCCTTGCGGCATACTCATCGGCCGCCGCCAAAAGCCGGGGAGCCGCTACAGGGACCGAGGCGACGGAATCGGGGACGCCGGAGGCAGGGACCACCGCGCCGGACGCCGTGGCTTCGTAGGCGTGAAAGCCGACGAGGCAGATCGCGACGGCGGAAGCGCTCGCGGCGAGCGACAGACGGTGACGGGCCACGAAAACATAGAGCCCCGGGATCGCGCACCACCACGGGCGCTTCTCCACGATGGCAGCGAGCTGCTTTTCCCGCAGTTCGCGCTCGAACTGCGACCAAAATTCCGGCGACGGCCGCTCGGCCCGCTTGAGCCGCAGCAAATCCTCGATCGTAAGCGGTTGCTTCCTATCGTCGATCATTGGTTCAAAAATGGCTGTAACTCAGCCTGAAGCAGGCGCTTGGCGTAGTGCAGCCGGGAGCGCACGGTGCCCACCGAGCAACCGGTGATTTCCGCTATTTCCTCATGGCTGAGGCCGTCTATCTCGAACAAAGTAACCACGGTACGATGCTTGATAGACAGTTTTTGCATCGCTTCGTTCAATTTATCCTGGAGTTCATGGACATAGGCGCCCTTTTCCGCGCCGGCCTTGTCGGTGAGGGCCGCCACGATCTCCCGAGCCACCGGCTCATCCTCGCTTATCCGCTCCAGACTGAAGAACGAGCGCATCCGGTTCTTGCGCAGGTGGCTCAGCGTGGAATTGACCGCAATGCGATAGAGCCAGGTAAAAAATGACGATTGTCCCTGAAAGCGGTGGATGGACTGGAATGCCTTGATGAAGGTGTCCTGGGCGAGGTCGGAGGCGTCCTCGCGATTCGAGGTGAGATTGTAGACGATGGCGTGCACCCTCGAGCGGTACTTGAGGATCAGGCCGTCGAATGCCGCGAAATCTCCGTCCTGGACCCGCCGCACCACCTCCCAATCCCCGTCGGCCTCCCGTCGCCGCTCCGGAGATGCGACCAGGGCCTTTCCCGGGGATTTCACCACGTCCATCACAACGGGATAGACAACGCAACGCCCGCCCAAGTGCAAATCCAAAGTGGCCGGCCTCCGAGGAGGCGGGCTATCGCCCCTGGCGAAGGGCGGAGACCTGGCTTCGGAGCACGTCGGCCAGCTTGAGCAATAGGGCGGTCGGAGCCGGGCCCGGCCAATCCCGGAGGGCCGCGGAAGCCGCCGCCAGTTCCTCGTCGATCGCCATGGCAACGGCGCCGAAGACGCCAAAATGATCCATCTGGCTCAACCGAAGCGCGAGTTGCGGCGGCCGGCGGCCGGCGATCTCCTCGACGAGCGCGGCCTGCTCGGCGGCGGGAAGGGCCTCGAGCAGTCCGAAGAGCGGAAGCGTCAGCTTCCCGCTGGCCAGGTCCGTTCCGAGCGTCTTTCCAATCCGCTTCTCCTCGCCAAAGAAATCGGCGAGATCGTCGTAGATCTGATAGGCGATGCCGAGATGCCGCCCGAACCTTCCCGCGGCCTCGGCGTAGCCGGGCTCCATGCCAGAAAGCCGCGCTCCAAGGTAGCAGGACACACGGAAGAGCTCCGCTGTCTTCAGTTCGATAATCCGCCGGTAGTCCGCAAGCGTGACATCGGTCGAACCCCGGCGCAGCGTCTGGACGATCTCGCCCGCGCAGACCCTGCGCGCGGCCTCGGAGACGGCGACGCTCACGGCCGTGCCCTCGAATTGGGTCGCGAGGTTCAGCGCGTGCGCAAAGAGGGCGTCGCCGAGAAGCACCGCGGCCGTGGAGCCATAGGCGCGCGCGGCCGTGCGCCGGTTTCGACGCACCTCGGCCCCGTCCATGATATCGTCGTGCACGAGGGTCGCCAGGTGAACGAGCTCGATAACCCCCGCAGCCCGGACGGCGTCGGGCGACACCACATCCGGGCCGCTCCAGCCGCTCAGAAAGACCAGGGCGGGGCGGATCCGCTTGCCGGACGTGTCTATGCAATAATCCGCCATGGACCGGATCTCCGGCTCGAAGGCCGCAAGCTGGCCGTGCAGGAAGCGATCGAGTTCGGCGAGATGAGGCGCAAGCTGCGCAAAAACCCCGGCAAACGCGTGCGCGCCGTCCGCCGGCCGGGCATGCAGAGTTGGGCTCGTGGCGCTGCTCATCTGAGGTAGGGATCAAATACCCAATTCCACGGGAATGGCCAGCCGTTCATAGCAGCTTGCGGATCAGGCGCCGGAGAATCGGCCGGACTGCGCGGGCAAGCGCGGGATTCGCATAGCCGATCCAGGCGACAGGCGACGTCGTATCCAGCCGCGCCCGGAGCGGCCCGCCCGCCGGATTTTCGACGACACCCCCGGCCTCCTCGAGGATGAAGGACGTGCAAATGTCATAGGGATGGCAGACCAGCGACGAAGCGAGGCCGAGCTTGGCGAACACGAGCGGCCGGACGTCGCCGATCATCCGGTCGCGTCCGGAGAGAATCTCGTGGATCTGGCCGCCAGTCGTGAGATACTGGTCATCGAACACGACCGGCGCGGCGCCCGGACGCGTGCCGTGGATTTCCTTCCACAACTCCTCCTCCAGGCGGGCCGTCAGGGCCTTGCCCTCGGGAAAGAAGCGGACGAACGAGGCGAAACCCTGTTCGAAATCCCGGGCCCGGGAAGGCCGCAGCCTCAGGGGGCTCCAACGCCGGTTCCGCAGATCCAGGTATCGGGCACAAATCCCGCGCCTGCCGCATCCCCGGACGGCGCTGACCTGGTCGGTCCGCCATTGCCGGGTCGTGGGCAGCTCCGTCATGGCCGCGACAGCGATATCCGCCAACAGTGTCCTCGCACCGCGTTGCGGCGCAAGGGCGGCCAGGATCCAGGCAGACCGCTTGTCATGCATGAAGTTGCGCGTTCCATCGATCGGATCCACGATGCATTTGAGGACCGTCCGCGAGACCGGGGTTCCCCGCGGGAATGTGACGGTCGACCCATCCGCAATACCCTCCATCACAAGTTCCACCGGCCAGGAAACCGGCCAATGCCGTTCAAACCAGCCAACGACCGCCGCCTCGCTGATCCGATCCACGCCGTAAATGGTGTCGGCTGCGGTCACGGCATCGATCTTCGCGAAGCCGCGTGAATCGCGGGTCCGCGCCGCAATCACCCGGTCGCGAACATGATCCTGAAGTTCGCAGAGCAGGCGGCGGGCCCGCTGGAGGAGCGCCTTCGAGAACCTCACTGGAGTGCGTCCGCCAGGGCGCGCGGGACCGAAAATACGGTGCCATGACGGATCCCGGCTGGCATGTGAAGCCGGTCGCTGACGTCTTCCCAGTGCTCCAGGTCGCGGGAGCGGACGACCCCAAACCGCTTGTCCCTGTATTTGTCGAAATACACATACCGCCAGTCGCCGATCCGGATGGAGGTCGGCCCCTCGGCCCAGTACCCGCCGGTGATCGGCCCGGAGGGCGGAAGAAACGGCCCGTCCGGGGTTTGAGCGCGGACCATGAGTATGTTCTTCTCGGGCCTCGGCCTCTCCGTTTCGTTTTTTACAAAGAGCAGCCATCCCTCCGTGTCGCGCGCCATCGTCGCGTCTATGACATCGAACCCGCCGTCATAGTGGAGACGGGTCGGGGTGAAGGAGGAAAAGTCAGCCGTCGTCGTCGAATAGATGCGGTGGTTGAGCGGTCGCTGTCCCGGGCTCGAATGGCCCGAATCGTCGGTCTGGGGAAAGCGGCCGGGAATCGTCGTCGCCCAGAATATCAGGTAAAGCCTCCGGACCGGATCAAAAATGACCTCGGGAGCCCAGCAGTTCATGGCCTTCGGTTCGTCCGCCATGACGGGGATGGACTTCTCTTCGGACCAATGGATGAGATCGCCCGAGCTTGCATAGCCGATGGTGCGGCTGAACCAGGAGTCGGTCCAAACCATGCGGTAAATGCCGTCCGGACCCCGGAGAACGCAGGGATCGCGCATGAGCTTGTCCTGCCCGACCGTTGGCGCGAGGAAGGACCGGCCGCCGCGCAGGGCGACCCAATTGAGACCATCCCGGCTCTCCGCCAAATGGAGGCCGTCCTCGCCGTTACCCACAAAATAGCTGAAGAGAAAAACGTCCTCGTGGGCAGGCTGGCCGAAAAGCGGGCGCACAAGGGCCGCCACCGAGCAAAAAAGTGTGGCAATCGCCAATCTTGGATAATGCGATTTCATGCTAATTCCGACGGAAATTCAGTGTTTTTAGGCTATTTTTGCCTATTTTCGCCTGGTTTTCGTTAAAATTCAATTAATGCGACCGAATCGCAAAGAGAGGGATTGCACAATGCTTGGAATACTTTTGAACGGCTGACCCTGAACTCCAACTAACGCAGCTAACCGCGACGAGTCTAACCCCACGCCTTTCTTGGACCTAAAACAAATCAAGCAGATCATCGATTTGATGAAGCGCTCGGAGCTGACCGTGTTTGCGGTGGAGGAGGAAGGCTTCAAGTTGAAGATCAAACGCGGCCCCGACGGAGTTCCCGTGGTCACCGGGTCCCATATTCCGGCAAAGCCAGCGGCCGCCGAGGCGCCGGCACCCGCTGCCGCCCCCTCCCCGGGGACGCCGGCTGCCAGTCCGGCCGGACCCGAGGAAGAACCCGGCATTGGTTTCATAAAGTCTCCGATGGTGGGCACGTTTTACCGCGCCTCCTCACCCGAGAGCAAACCCTTCGTCGATACCGGTGTGAAGGTCCAGGAAAACACCGTTGTCTGCATTATCGAGGCGATGAAAATAATGAACGAAATCCAGGCGGAAACAAAGGGGACGATCATCGAGATCCTCGTGGAAAGCGGCCAGCCGGTCGAGTACGGCCAGCGCCTCTTCAAGATCAAGCAAGGCTGAGGAAGATCCTCTTCCTCCCGAATGATTCAGAAAATTCTCATCGCCAACCGCGGTGAAATCGCCCTCCGGATAGTCCGGGCGTGCCGCGAGCTGGGGATCAAGACGCTCGCGGTCTATTCCGAGGCCGACGTCCAGTCGCTGCACGTGCAGCTGGCGGACGAGGCGATTTGCATCGGCGGTCCCCACAGCGCCGACAGCTACCTCAGGGCCGACCGCATCATCAGTGCCGCCGAGATCGGCGACGTGGACGCAATCCATCCGGGCTACGGGTTTCTGTCCGAAAACGCCAAATTCGCGGAGCAGTGCGAATCGTGCAACGTCAAGTTCATCGGGCCGAAGTCGAACTCGATCAAGATGATGGGCGACAAGGCCGTCGCGAAGGACACGGTCCGGAAGGCGGGCGTGCCCATCGTTCCGGGAAGCGACGGCCCCATCGACTCGGAGACCGAGGCCGTGAAGGTGGCCCGGAAGATCGGCTATCCCGTCATCATCAAGGCGGTAGCCGGGGGGGGCGGACGAGGGATGCGGATCGCCCACAATGACGTCTCCTTCGCGAAGGAATTCCACGTCGCTCGGGGCGAGGCGGAAAAAGCCTTCGGGAACGGCCAGGTCTACATCGAGAAATACATCGAAAAGCCCCGCCACATCGAGTTCCAGATCCTCGCCGACAGTCACGGCCACATCGTCCACCTGGGCGAGCGCGACTGCTCGGTGCAGCGGCGCCACCAGAAGCTGATCGAGGAGTCGCCATCGCCCTTCCTGACGGCGGACTTGCGCAAGAAGATGGGCAAGGCGGCGATCCGGGCCGCCACGGCGGCGGAATACGAGAATGCCGGCACGATCGAATTCCTGGTCGATGCCAAGGGGCATTTCTACTTCATCGAGATGAACACCCGCATCCAGGTGGAGCACCCGGTCACCGAGGAAGTGACCGGCATCGACCTGATCAAGCAGCAGATTCGCGTGGCCAACGGCGAAAAGCTGGATTTTGACCAGGGCGACGTGAAGTTCGAGAAGCATGCGATCGAGTGCCGGATAAACGCGGAGGATCCCGCACGCGGCTTTGCGCCCTCCCCCGGAACGATCGGCCTTTACTACTCGCCGGGCGGCCATGGCGTCCGCGTGGACAGCCACGCCTACAGCGGATACACCATCCCGCCCTACTACGACTCCATGATCGGCAAGCTCATCTGCTTCGGCTCGACGCGAAAGGTCGCGCTCGAGCGGGCCTACCGGGCCCTGAGCGAGTACCTGATCCGCGGCATCAAGACCACGATCCCCCTGCATAAGGCGATCATGGCGGATCCGATCTTCATCGAGGGCAAGGCGACGACGAGCTATATGGAGGAATTCCTGAGCCGCACGCCGCCGGATCTGTTCTCGTAGGTGGCCTCGAAGGCGCGAACTAATCCCCCCGCTCAATGCGGCTGCTAGGATGGATCCCCCCTCGGTTTTGGTTTGTGAAGGCCGCGGCTTGAACTTCCCGTGAACGGGTGAAGCCCAACCTTTTTGCCGTCTGCCTGATTTTCGCGGCAATTCCGAGCCCCGACCGGGCCTGCGCATGCGGGTGCGGGATCTACGACGTGGGAACGAGCTCGATGTTTCCACGCAGCGCGGGCGCCTCGGCCTTCCTGGAGGACGACTTTCAGGATCAGAACTCCAATTGGAGCGGAAGTTCGAGGGCTCCGGCGGCAAACAACCCGGACAAGGACATCCGGACCAACTTCCTGACGGCCGGCATTCAGGACATGTTCAGCCGGAGCTGGGGCCTCCAGTTTGAGGTCCCCCATGAGTCGCGAGGCTTCAAGACGACGGGCGGGGCTGGCGGCGACGACAGGGTTGCGCTGAGTTGGAGCGGAGTCGGCGATATTCGCGTGGAGGGGATCTATTCCGGGTTTTCACCCGACCTTTCCACGGGCGCGACGTTCGGCCTCAAGCTGCCCACCGGGAGCTACACCCACAATGACGCCTTCGGCGACATCGACCGCGACACCGAAATCGGATCCGGAAGCACCGACCTGCTCCTGGGCGGCTTCCATCGCGGCAGTCTGACGAATGACAATCGCTGGATATGGTTTGTCCAGGCCGAGCTGGACCTGCCCGTTGCAACGCGCGACCAGTACCGCCCCGGAGCCGAAATCGATTCGGCAGCAGGGATTTATTTCAGCGGGTGGTCGGCCCGCGCGGGGACAGTCACGCCCGTGGCCCAGGTGAAGGTCTCCAAGCGCACAAGCGACAGCGGCGCAAACGCCGCAAATCCCGTGGCGTCGGGATTCCAGCGGGTCCTCGTGGCTCCCGGGGTCGAGATCGACCTGCATCCGGTCATGCTCTACGCCGATGTCGAATTGCCCGTCTACCAGCATTTCACGGGCAACCAACTGGCGGCCACGGCTCTTTTCAAGGTGACCTTGAGCGTCCTGTTCTAACAGGCTGCGCCGGGGCGTGCCAGGCTTGCTGTCGGAATTGCCGTGCGGCAGCGTGGACCCGCCTCGCACCCCACCATGGCGTTCACCATCGGCATCGACTATGGCACCAACTCGGTGCGCGCGCTCGTGGTGCGTTCATCCGACGGAGCCGAAGTGGGCTCATGCGTCGTAAACTATCCCAGCGGACGGCAGGGCATCCTGCTCGACCCCGGCGACCATCACCTCGCGCGGCAACACCCCGGCGACTATCTCCACGGCCTTGAAAAAAGCGTTCGGGGAGCCCTCGCGGAAGCGGCGAAGGTCCGGGGATTCGCGCGGGACAAGGTTGTCGGACTCGGGGTGGACTCAACCGGCTCGAGCCCCCTCCCCGTCGATCAGCGGAACCGCGCCCTGGCCCTGGATCCGAAATGGCGCCGCAACCTCGCCGCCCAGTGCTGGCTTTGGAAGGATCATACGGGATGGCGCGAGGCGGCGAAAATCACCGCAATGGCGGCCCGGCGCCGTCCGCAATACATAGCCAAGTGCGGCAATGCTTATTCCTCGGAGTGGTGGTGGTCGAAGATCTGGCACTGTCTCAACGTCGCCCCTGATGTCTTCAAGGCCGCCCACTCCTGGGTTGAACTCGCGGACTGGATTCCATCGGTCCTCGCGGGCGTGGCTACTCCCGAGGAAATCGTGCGGGGAATCTGTGCGGCGGGCCACAAGGCGATGTACGGCGAGGACTGGCGTGGCCTGCCCGACAAGAAATTCCTGGCGATGCTCGATCCCCGGCTGGCCGGCCTCCGGGACCGCCTCTACGACCGCGCGCACGATGCGGGCACGCCCGCGGGGGCGCTCTGCCCGGAATGGGCGAAGCGCCTCGGGCTTCGCGCCGGGATCGTCATCGCGATCGGGGAATTCGACGTCCACTACGGCGCGATCGCGTGCGGAGTCAGTGAGGGAACCCTGGTCAAGGTGATCGGGACCTCCACCTGCGACTGCGCCGTCGTCTCGACCCGCCGCAAGGTTCCGGACATCCCGGGAATCTGCGGGATCGTCCCCGGCTCGATCCTGCCCGGGTACTTCGGCGTGGAGGCCGGGCAGTCGGCCGTGGGGGACATCTTTCGCTGGTGGGTCGACGAAATCTGCGGCGGAGGCGACGCCCTTCATGCGGAATTGACCCGGGCCGCCTCGAAGCTCCGCCCGGGGGCGAGCGGGCTCCTGGCCCTGGACTGGCATAACGGCAACCGGACGATCCTCGTCGATCCGATGCTGACGGGCCTGATCCTGGGCTTCACCCTTCACACGAGCCGCGCCGAGGTCTACCGGGCCCTCATCGAGGCCACTGCCTTCGGCGCTCGCGCCATCATCGAGCGGATGCGCGAGTACGGAGTCCCGATCGAGCGCGTCGTCTGCGCCGGGGGAATCGCGGAAAAGAACCCCCTTCTCATGCAAATCTACGCCGATGTGACCGGCTGCACCATGCTCGTCGCGGGATCGGCGCAGGCCTGCGCGCTCGGGGCCGCGATCTCCGCGGCGGTGAGGGCGGGCGAGCATCCGGATTTTCCCTCTGCCCAGAGGGCGATGACGCGGCTCAAGAAGGTCCGCTATGTCCCAAAGCCGGCAAACCGGCGGGTCTACGACCGGCTGTACAAGGAATACCTGCGGCTGCATGATGGATTCGGGGGCCGCGCCCCGTCCTCGGACTTCTCTCGCACCATGAAGGACCTTCTGGCTATAAAATCCGGATGAGCGCCCCGTTCCCCTCCCCGGAAGTCTGGTTCGTGACCGGCTCCCAGCACCTCTACGGGCCCGGACCCCTGAAGACCGTAGCCTCGAATTCACGGGCAATCGCCGCTGGATTGGGCCAGTCCAAGCGCATTCCGCTGAAGGTCGTCTTCAAGCCGGTCCTCACGACCCCCGACGAGATCCACTCTCTCTGCCTCGAGGCCGACCGGTCGCCGAGATGCGCGGGCCTTATCCTGTGGATGCACACGTTTTCGCCGGCGAAGATGTGGATCCGGGGGCTCTCCGGGCTTCGCAAGCCATTCGCGCACCTCCACACCCAGTTCAACCGCGATCTTCCCTGGGAAACGATCGACATGGATTTCATGAACCTGAACCAGTCCGCCCATGGCGACCGGGAGGCGGGCTTCATCCATGCGCGCATGCGCCTGCGTCGGAAAGTCATCGTCGGCCATTGGTCGGACCCGGAGACGCAGGATCGGCTGGCCGCGTGGATGCGCGTCGCGCGCGCCTGGCATGACTGGCAGGGAGCCCGCTTTTCGCGGATCGGCGACAACATGCGGCAGGTGGCCGTGACCGAGGGGGACAAGGTGGCCGCGGAGATAAGGTTCGGATTTTCGGTGAACGGCCATGGCGTCGGCGACCTCGCCGCCAAAGTGGCGGTGGTCCGGCCGTCGGCCGTCGCCGACCTGTGCGCGGAATACGAGCAGCGTTACTCCGTGGCGAAGCCCCTCCGCCTCGGCGGACCCCGGCACGAGTCCCTCCGGGAGGGCGCGCGGATCGAGCTCGGGCTGCGCGCGTTTCTCAACGAGAGGGGCTCCAAGGGCTTTACGACGACATTCGAAGATCTCCACGGCCTGAAACAGCTCCCCGGCCTGGCCGTGCAGCGCCTGATGGCGGAGGGATATGGATTCGGAGCGGAGGGCGATTGGAAGACCTGCGCCCTGCTTCGCGCCATGAAGGCGATCGGCTCGGACCTCCCGGGCGGAACCTCCTTCATGGAGGACTATACCTATCACCTCGACCCCTCCGGCCCCCTCGTTCTTGGCGCCCATATGCTGGAGATCTGCGAGTCGATAGCCGCGGGCAAGCCCTCCCTCGAGGTCCATCCCCTCGGGATAGGCGGCAGGGAGGATCCTGTCCGCCTGGTCTTCGACGCGCCGGCGGGGCCCGCGATAAACGCATCGCTCATCGACCTCGGCAACCGGTTCAGGCTCGTCGTCAACGAAGTGGACGTGATCGAGCCGCCCCAACCCCTGCCTCGGCTCCCCGTCGCGCGCGCGGTCTGGAAATGCCGCCCGGATTTCAAGACGGCATGCGGTTCCTGGATCCGGGCCGGGGGGGCCCACCACACCGGTTTCAGTTATGCGGTCACAACCGAGCACATGCGCGACTTCGCCGAAATGGCCGGAGTCGAGATCGTCGTCATCGACGGCGGGACCGTCCTGACGGAATTCGAAAAGGAACTTCGCTGGAACGAGGCCTATTATCACGGCGCCCCCGGCGTCCCGCCATGCTGAAGGAACTCAAACGCGAGGCCTACGAGGCCAATCTGGCCCTGCCCGCGCACGGGCTCATCCATCTCAATTTCGGCAACGCAAGCGCGTTCGACCGCAAGCGGGGCATCTTCGCGATCAAGCCAAGCGGCGTGGACTACCCGCAGCTCAAGGCCAGCTCGATGGTCCTGGTGGACATCGAGGGACGCGTGGTCGAAGGCAGGCTCAACCCGTCGTCCGACACGCCCACGCACGCCGAACTGTACCGCGGTTTCTCCAGGATCGGCGGCATCGTCCACACGCATTCGGTCCACGCGACCGCCTTTGCACAGGCTGGACGCCCCATCCCGGCGCTCGGCACGACGCACGCCGATTTCTTCTTTGGCGAAGTCCCGGTGACCCGCCTGCTGAGGAAGTCCGAGATCGAGGCCGCCTATGAGATCGAGACCGGCCGCGTCATCCGCGAGACCTTCGCCAGGAGGGATCCCGACGAGACGCCAGCCGTTCTCGTCAACCGCCATGCCCCGTTTGCCTGGGGCCCGACGGTCGGGGATGCCGTGGAGAACGCGGTCGCCGTGGAACTCTGCGCCCGCCTGGCGCTGCACACCTTGAGCCTCCATCCCTCGGCATCCTCCCTGGAAAAAGCGCTGCTCGAACGGCATTTCCTGCGCAAGCACGGGCCGAAGGCTTACTACGGCCAGCGTCCGGTCAAGGGCTGACCCACGGGTCGCTATGAAGGCGCTGGTGCTCAAGGAATATCGCCGCTTCGCGGTCGAGGATGTTCCCAGGCCGCGCCTGCAACCGGACGAGGTGCTGATCCGCGTGCGCGCGTGCGGGATTTGCGGCAGCGATGTGCATGGCATGGACGGAAGCACCGGCCGGCGCATTCCGCCGCTGATCATGGGCCATGAGGCGGCCGGTGAGATCGCCGAGGTCGGTCCGGCAGTCGACGGATGGCGGCCGGGAGACCGCGTGACCTTCGATTCGACGGTCTATTGCGGACGGTGCTGGCATTGCCGGCGGGGTGAAGTGAACCTATGCGACGAGCGCCGCGTGCTGGGGGTTTCCTGCGCGGAATACCGCCGCGACGGGGCTTTTGCCGAGTATGTCGCGGTGCCGGCACGCATCGTGTATCGGCTTCCGAATAATCTCAGCTTCGAGCAGGCGGCGATGGCGGAGGCGGTGTCGGTCGCCGTACACGCCGTCGCCAGGACGCCCTTGCCGCCAGGCTCGACGGTGGCGGTCGTGGGGGCGGGCATGATCGGGCTCCTGCTCATCCAGGTGCTCAAGGCGGCCGGTTGCGGCCGAATCATCGCCATCGACCTGGATGAAGGCCGCCTGAAGCTCGCGCGCCGGCTGGGCGCCATTGTGGAGCTGAAGGCCGGCTCCCCGGATCTGGTTGAGGCCGTTTTCCAGCTTAGCGATGGACGTGGAGTCGATGCCGCATTCGAGGTTGTGGGCGTGGCAGCGGCCCTGAAGACCGCCATCGAATGCGTGCGCAAGGGCGGCAGCGTGACTTTGGTGGGGAATCTCGAGCCCCGGGTGGAGCTGCCCTTGCAGGCGGTCGTGACCCGGCAGCTCACCCTCATCGGGACGTGCGCATCGGCGGGAGAATATCCGGCCAGCCTCGAGCTCATCGCCAGCGGCAAGGTCGATGTGACCGAATTTATCAGCGCCACGCCGCCGCTCGACGAGGGGGCCCGATGGTTCGAACGCCTCCACGCCGGCGAGCCGGGCCTGATGAAGGTGCTGCTGAAACCGTGAGTCCGATTCGGAATTCCACGGCCGGCCCCATCCCATGAAGAGAATCAAGACTGCCCTGATTGGCACCGGCAAGGTCGCCCAACTCCACGCTTTGGCGCTGCGCACCCTGCCGCAATCGGAGTTTGTCGCGGTGTGCGGCCGGCCCTCGGACAAGCTGCAGGCTTTCGCGGCCCAGTACGGGGTGCGCGCATTTTCCGATGTCGGGGAGATGATCGGCCGGGCCGGCGTCGAGGCAATCTGCGTGTGCACGCCGCATCCCAATCACGCGGCCCCGGTGATCGCCGCCGCAAAGGCCGGCGTCCACGCCCTCGTGGAAAAGCCGCTGGCGGCCTCGCTTGCGGATTGCGACGCAATGATGGCAGCTGCCGACGCCGGCGGGGCCACGATCGGCATGGTTTCCCAGCGCCGCTTTTATCCCCCCTGCCAGCGCATTCGGCGCGCCCTGGATGCCGGTTCGCTCGGCCGTCCGGTGCTTGGAATCGCGACAATTTTCGGATGGCGCGACGAAGCCTACTACCGCTCCGATCCCTGGCGCGGCAGCTGGACGGGCGAAGGCGGCGGAGTCCTGGTGAACCAGTCGCCGCACCAACTCGACCTCCTCCTCTGGTACATGGGCGAGGTCGCCGAGGTGTTCGGCTACTGGGCCAACCTGAACCACCCGACCATCGAAGTCGACGATACGGCTGTCGCCGTCGTCCGATTTAAGAGCGGCGCGCTGGGGAACATCCTGGTGAGCAACAGCCAGAATCCCGCCATCCACGCCCGGGTGTCGGTCCACGGCGCAAACGGCGCCTCGGTGGGAGTGCAAACCGACGGAGGCGCCATGTTCATCCCCGGACTGAGCGCCATAACCGAAGCGCCCTACAACGATCTCTGGACGATCGCCGGAGAGGATCGCCTTCTTCCCAAGTGGAAGGAGGAGGATGCGGCCCTTTTTGCCGGCGTCGACCCCATGGCGCACTTTCACCGCCTGCAAATCTCGGATTTTCTCCAGGCGATACTCGAAGGCAGGCCGCCCGCCGTCACCGTCGCCGACGGCCGCCGTGTCGTCGAGCTCTTCACGGCGATCTATCGCGCCACCCGCGATGGAATGCCGATCGGTTTTCCGCTGATGCCATGAAGACCCAGGGCACATCGCGCGTCCGCTACGGGGTCGCAGGCATGCTTTTTGTCACGGTGGCGATCAACTACCTTGACCGGGGCAATCTCTCGGTGGCTGCGACCGATCTTGCGCGCGAGCTGCGGCTTGATCCGGTGCGCCTCGGCTTTATTTTTTCCGGGTTCGGCTGGGCTTACGCCTTCTTTCAGATTCCGGGCGGCTGGCTTGTGGACCGCGTGAGGCCACGAATCCTCTTCGCTCTCGTCTGCGGCTTTTGGTCGCTGGCGACCCTCATGCAGGGACTCGCGGGCACTTTTCTTGCTCTCCTGGGGCTCCGCCTCCTTCTGGGTCTTTTCGAGGCCCCTTCCTTTCCCATCTGCAACAAACTGGTTACCGCGTGGTTTCCGGAAACGGAACGGGCGGGCGCGATCGGCTTCTATACCTCGGGACAATTCATCGGATTGGCGTTCCTGACACCGCTCCTCGTCCTGGCGCAAAGACATCTTGGCTGGCGTTCGGTCTTCATGATCACGGGCGGAATCGGGCTGGCCTGGTCGGCCCTTTGGTACCTCCTCTACCGCGATCCGGGCGAGAGCGCCCGGATGTCGCCCGAGGAGCGCGAACACATTCGCGAGGGCGGTGGCTGGGGGGAGGAATCGGGCGGAACAGGCGCGGCGGCTCCGTTCAAAGCCGCGGACCTGCGTTTCGCGCTCACGCAGCGCAAACTCTGGGGCATCTACCTGGGCCAGTTCGCCCTCAATGCGGTCCCCTGGTTTTTTCTCACCTGGTTTCCGACCTACCTCGTCACCTACCGGCATTTTGACCTGAAGCGGACCGCGGGCTCCTCCGCCCTGCCGTTTCTCGCCGCGGTCGCCGGCGTCATTTCCGCCGGCGTCATTTCCGACCTCCTGGCCCGGCGCGGGGCCTCGGCCTCGGTCGCCCGCAAGGGGCCGATCATCCTGGGCATGCTCCTCTCGACGAGCGTCGTCGGCGCGAATTTCGTCACCGATCAGCGCTGGGTGGTGTTCTTCCTCACGTTCGCGTTTTTCTGCAATGGCTTCGCCTCGATCACGTGGATCCTCGTGTCCCTGCTGGCGCCAAAACGCCTGATCGGCCTGACCGGCGGCGTCTTCAATTTCTGCGGAAACATGGCCTCGGTCATCGTGCCGCTCGTCATCGGCTTCATCGTCAAGTACGGGGGTTTCGCCCCTGCGCTCGTGTTCATTTCCCTGGTGGCCCTCGGCGGGGCGCTTTCGTACCTGCTTCTCGTGGGGAAGGTGGAGCGGATTCCCTATCCCCAGGTGATCGTGCTGATGGGAGTGGCGGGCAGCGGGAAGACGACGGTCGGCCGGCTGCTCGCCGAGGGGCTGGGTTGGCGTTTTCGCGACGCCGATGAATTTCATCCGGCCGCCAACATCGAAAAGATGGTCGCGGGAATCCCCCTCGACGACCGGGACCGGGCGCCCTGGCTCGCCGCGATCCGCGCGGAAATCGACCGCTGCCTCGCGCGGGGCAAGGGCGCCGTGTTCGGCTGCTCGGCATTGCGGGAGTCCTATCGCCTCGCCCTGGTGAGCGACCCGTCCCGCGTGCATCTGGCGCAGCTCGAGGGATCCCAGGAGCTCATCCGGGAGCGCCTGCGGCAGCGCCAGGGACATTTCATGAAGGAGGATATGCTTCGGTCGCAATTCGAGGCCCTGGAGCCGCCGGCGGACGCCTTCGTCGTCAACGTCGCCCGTTCGCCCGGGGAGATCGTCCTTCAAATCCGCACGCACTTCGGCGTCTGACGGCTTTCAATGCCGGGCTAGCAGGTTTCTCCATTCTATTTCCGACCGCGGGTGCGCAGGGATACGGAGGGGCCCCGCAGGTGCTGGAGGTCGCCCGGCTCGAAAAGTCCGCTCTTATGGATGGCCTCGCGAAGGCGGAACGTCGCCTCTTCGCAGCGGCTGGCAATCGCGGACAACGAGCACCAGAGGGCGTTTGCCAGATGCCGGGAATCCCGGCGCCTGACATTGAGCAGGCCCGCGTGGATCGGAGGATGGACGCGGGCCGGGAAATACGGACCGTCACCCGTGTATTCGATCAGCCCGCACCAGAGGCGTGAGAGCCGGAAAACACCCGGAGATCGCGACGTTCCTCCTGCCGCTAGACGGCCACCTCCGAACAGGAATTCGCCCAGCACCGCCCCCGTCCGCTGCAGGTTGGCGGTGACGCCCAGGGCCGCCAGCAATGCGGGATCGCCCGCGCTGACGGCCGCGGGCAGGAGCTCCCGGAACGCGCCGCGGCAGCGATCGGAGACCCAGGCAACGTCTTCCGCAATTCCCGTCGCACCACCTGGTCCGCATTCCGTGCGTACGAGCCAGCGGGCCAGCACAGGGTCGAGCACCTGTTCGGTCAGCCATCGGTTGTAGGGCAGGCCGTCCCTCGTCAGCGACGGAAACGCCGCGAGGGGATCGCCCTTGGTCTCCCCGGCGAACCATACCCGGCGGGGAGCTGGGAGGCTCATGGCCATCGTGCAGCGATTTTGGCGTCCGGGCGGCATGCTGGCGAGGTTCAAAGATCGCCGGGAGCCGCTGGAGAGCGGAACACGCAGTCCCAGCGGGAGGACTGCCCTCGCGCGTGCGTGAGATTTTCCACGATCTCCCGATAATATTCGCGGACGCGCGCGTTGACGGCAGCCGGACCAGCCGGCTTCCGCGTGCATGAAAGGTAGGCGACGCTGCCCCTCACGACCTTGGAGTGCCGGCCGCGCCGGCCCTTGTTGAATGCGACCGCATCCCCGACATCGAGGTGCGTGAAATCCTCCGCGCAAATCCGCTCCGCCTTCTCCTCCGAGACATGCCGGCGGACGACAAGACTCCTTCCGCTGAAGGCGGCCCCCAGGAGCCCGGCCAGGTTGAATTCATGATCGTCGCTGACTCTTTCGCGCGTCACCGAGCCACAGATCTCCGCCGCCCGCCGGCAGGTCTCGGGGTCCGTTTGCTGCAGCCAGAACTGCACTCCAAAAGCCGAAATATAGACATTTGCGGCCTCGCGCCCAATCACCTCGACGATCCAGGCGTAGCTTTGAGTCGCGCAGATGTTCACGACATTGTTTGAGCGGGAGAGGTTCATGAAATAAGGATCGCCGGCCGTCGCCGACCCGCTTGTCACGTACTTGTGGCACTCGTCGGCAAGGTACAGTGCGAGCCGGGTTCCGTTGATGTCCGCCCGGCCATTGCGGGAGAGCATGGCGCTTTGAAAATCCACCTTGCAGGCCGTGCCAATCAGGCGGCCCAGTTGCTCGTACCTGTCGCCGGGCACAAGGCCGATGATCTTTCCGGACTGCGCGATGTCCTCGAATGAAAACGTGGACGGCTGGCAGAAGGTCTCCGCAAGATCGGGATCCCGCAGGAACGCGTCGAAGGCCGCCGAGATCGTTGACTTGATGACGTTCGCCGTCTTTCCGTCGGCGACCATCTTCTGCCACTCGTCGCGGAAAAAGTGCGCAAGGTCCTCAAGGGGGCCGATCCGTCTGAGCCCAAAGTCGCCGCGCTCCTCGCCGCAGAGGCCGGATTCCTCCTCCCTCAGGCATCTCAGCTTGTCCGCCAGCGCACCGAGGGCGGAGGCCAGCCGATCATCCTGGGTCGCCAGCCGAACAATGTCCCCGGCGGTGCAAACGGCGGATTCGACGGCGCGGTGCAGCGCAATGCACGCTGTGATAACCTTTCGGGCCTGCTCATAGAAGTAGTCGTTCTCCCCACGGTGGGCCGCCCCCCGGGCCATTGCGGCGAGCCGCGTCAGCCGCTCCGCCGCCTCCGCCGGCGGAAGGCGCGGATCCACGAGGTTGTAGTGGACCCCGTTGTCAATGTGCACGACCCCGTCCACAAAGAGGGCCTTCGGCGGGTCGGCCCTTGCGGGTGTCCCTTCGCCCGAAATGAGCGGCATCTGGCAATTGCGGGCGCTTGTGTGACTGATGCGAAACAAGCCGTCGCCGCGCCAGCGCCATCCGATGAAGCGCGGCCTTCGCAGGCCGATTTCAACCCGGAAATCGGCAAGTTTCTTGCTGACGGCCGCCCAGTCCTCCTGCGACTCGAAGATGTCTCCGGGGACAAGCCGCCCGGCGCGGTGATGCCCCGGAGGAAAGGTCAATCGCGGAAGCAGTTCGCCGGCATCGGAGCCGCCGGCGCCCCCGCGTCCGCTGAGGTACCAGAACCTGCCCCGTTCATCCCGGTAACGCACGACCGGAATGCGGCACGCCGGGGAGACGATCAGCACGTCGCGGGAGACGCAGCGCCCGGCCTCGTGGGCAAGATAAATGCATCCGTCCACCAAGTCTCCCTTCACCTCGGGAATGAAGGCGCCGAGCTTCTGAAATTCGTTTCGCGAGAGTTCGTCGTCGGTCTCCTCGCTGTAGGCTTCGAGCAATTGCGCCACTGCCGGCAGAAGCACTCCGGCCGTTTTTGCGGATCCCGTCACGCCGGTGACCAGGATGGACGTGCGCAGGTCGTCATGGCCCACTTTCATGCCTGCAAGAACCAGCCCGTGGCATTTCCGGAGCGAGGCAAGCGCACGACCCGCGCCCCTGGAGTGCCGCCAAGTGGAGGATGCCTGCGCAAACTGCCCGGGATCGGTCGCATCGTAGAAGCGGGGGTAGCAAATCTGCAGGCAGCGCGCCTGAAATATCCAGGCTCCGAAACACGCGCCAGCAGTCATGGCCCCCTGCAAAAGGCCAAGCCAGCGCCATCCGTTGGGGAAGCCGCTGCATGCGGCCGCCACCACCGGGTTAGCGCGGGCAAATCGCTCGAGTCCGGGCACCAGGCAGCAGCCGGACAGCATGAAAAGCGCACTGCAGGCCATGCACAGGCCTGGAGAGCCCAAGGGCATGCAGCGGGCGCAGGCGTCCACCCAATGTCGCCACGCGCGAACCAAGGGATGCATGAAAGGCATTCCCCTATAATAACAACCCGCGCACCCGGAGAATCAAACGGGATACAATCTTCCATAACAAAATGTTTACCAATTTGTTATGACATACCAATTGGCGAGCATCCGGTTGTTATTATCCGCGGGACGGCATGGCCCGCATCCAAGATGACGAAAAGATTCCAGCGGCCCTTATGTCCGGCCAAGCGGCGGAAGCACAGGCTCTGCAGATCCTGCACCTTGAAAAAAATACCGGCGTGTGGCGTCCTTCGCCCGAACAAATCGGAAGCCAGGACTTCCGCCAAATCGTCGGATCGCCGCACTACACCTCAACCGGGCTCGCCCGCGGCACCGTCATCGACAGCGTTGCGGCAGGATTCGCGGAAATAAAGTCCGGCGCAAGCGTGCTCGATTCGACCTACCAGCTGCGCCTGCAGACCTATCGCTCCGTAACGGAGAAAAAGCCGCTGACCATCTACACAAGCCGGCCAATAGACGTTGATTTCGGCCATTGGCTGAACCCGCACGGCGTGGCGATCAAGCCCCTGCCGCCGGAACCGGAGCCCTAGCAGGCTGCCTGAACATGGAAACGCAATCCTGCAAAAACCCCGCAGACACACCCCGCGCCTCGGCTCCCGATGCCGAGACGAGCGACCGGATCTATCTCATAAAAAATGTGTCGCGGCTTCACGCGACCTATCAGGTGCGGCAGCTCGCATTCCTCGCGCGGCTGCGCGGCAAGAAGCTCATTCTCGTGGTGCCCCCGTTCTGTCGCTTCGAACCCGGGCTGGAAGCCCTGATATCCGCCCATCCCGGCATTCTAGATCGGGAGGATCTTCCATGAGCCTCTACCTTTGCCTATTTGCAGGCCAGAAGGAACTGGCCGGCCTGGAGGTCGGCTCCTACGACGACTACAACGACTTGCGCCGCGCCATAGCGGCGGAACTGGAATCCGGCGAGGCGGGCTCCCGGTTTCCCACATTCATGCTGCATGGCGATTGCGATGGGGAATGGCCGGCCGACGAGTGCCCGAGGCTGCGGGAAGAGCTTTCAGTCATTGCCGCGGAGATGCAGCGGCTTCCTCCTCGCCCAATAACGCTCCCAGGACACCGCGAAGCAGTCAGGGACCGCGGCATCCGGCCCGGTAACGCATTCGAGAGCTACGTGGATGTCGACGGAGAATTCCTGATCGCGCGGCTGCGGGAGCTTGCGGAGATCGCCTGCAAAGAGGGCCTCCCGATACTCTTCCAATAGGCGCCCCGCCATGCGCATGCACTTCAAGATCATCCTCGCGGCCGGGCTTGCCACGGCGTGCGCGCAGCGATCCGATGGCACGCCCGGATCAGCCCTCGATCTGCTCAACGCCTACCTGGTACAGGCCGCGCGCTCAAACACGGGCTACCGGGCCGAAATCCGGGCAGGAGCGGATCCGAGCGCGGTAAAAGAGGGCCGCCTTGCCGGCGAATCGTCCTATATCGGGCCTTTTACCTATCGCCCGAAAACGTATTCCGAACTGATCGCATCCGAACGCGCATCCCTGCTGCGCGATCCGGATTTTCGCGAATTCCTCGAGGCGCAAAGCGGTTCCGAGGAGCGAAGGCAGATGAAGGTGCTGCGATTCGCAATAGCGCCGGATGAAATGCTCAGAGGCCGGCCGTTCGTCATCGTGCTGCCCTCCCCATGATGCATCCGGACAATCTGGCCGAGGCTGTCGACCCGCAGAGGCTGAGCGCAGTCCTGAGCTCAGTCCACGCCCAGGTTGCCGCGGCGATGTGGCTCTCCGCCGGAATGATCTGCGCTTTCGGCGCCGTCGCATGCATCGCGCTGCGCTGGCGCGTGGCTGCTCTCGCCCTGGGCTTCTGCTATTCGCTCACACTCTGCTTTCTATCCAATGGCTATGCGCAGCTTATCGGACCCGCGGGCTGCGCTTTCGCCATCGCCGGCCTCCTCTGGCCTTCCGAAAGGAAGGCCCCCGCACGCCTGGGCGGCGTCCAGCGCAATCCGAAATGATCCACTTTGTCGATCGCGCGGCGGACGGGGAACTCATGGCCGAGTTGAGGGACACGGGTGTGCTGGCTCCCGACGCGATCGATCGGATCTTTTCGTCGATGGGGCGTCCGGAGAAGTGCAGTCTGAGCGAATTTCTCCTGGCGGGCTCCGATGTGGTGCCCGAAAAAGCGTGGCTGGAGTGGTTGATACGGCGCCACGGATGCCACCGATTCGGGCGCGTGGGCTGGCATCCCGAAGCGGCCGCATGGGCGTGGTCCGGACCGCCCCCCGAAGGAAATTATCCCTATCGGGAATGCGCGGACAAGCGCCTGTTGGTTGCGGTGCTCCGTCCCGACCTTCTCGAGGCGACGGTCCAGAGGTGGCACGCGCCCCTGCACCGCGCGGCTGCAACCTTGGCCGAGTTGCGCGCCTTGAACGCCGCCTGGCTGGCGGCTGCTGAGCGGTGCCGCGAATAATCCCGGCGATGGGCAACCTATCGGAGGAACCGCTGTCCGTGGCCCTTGTGAAACTTCCCGGAATCCTACTTCTCGCCCTCTCCGTGACCGGCGCTCGCGCCGCCGACCTCCCTCCGATCAACGGCACCCCGACGGGCATGATGCTCCCCGGCAAGATGATCTGGGCCGACCTCTTTACGAAAAAGCCCGCCGCCGAAATCCAATTCTATACGGGCTTGTTCGGGTGGACTGCAGGGACGGTCGAACGCCCGCGGGGGGGCACCTACACGGTTCTCTCGAACGGCGGCCAGCCCGTTGCCGGCGTGGTCTTCAGGGACGCGCCCAAGGGCGACACCGGACAAGGTCGTTGGATCAATTACGTGGCCGTCGCCGACGTCGCCCAAGCGGTGACCGCGGCGAAGGCCCTCGGCGGCAGCGTCGTTCATCCGGCACGGCTTCTCGCGCAGCGCGGCACCGAGGGGATGCTGGCGGACAGCCAGGGTTCGCTCCTTGGGGTGATTCAGTCGTCCTCGGGCGATCCCGACGACACAGAGCCTCCGGTGGGAAGCTGGGCGTGGGCCCACCTTTCCGCGAGCGATCCGGGAAAGGCCTCCCAGTTCTATCATGCGGTCTTTGGCTACGAAGCCGTCCCGGACACCCGCGAGGGGCGGACGGACTCATACCTGCTGAACAGCCAGGGTTTCACCCGCGCCTCGATCGGCCCGATACCGAGCCGTCCCGAAGCCCGGGCGGAGTGGCTGGGGTTCATCCGCGTCGCCAACTTGGATGACGCCATTTCAAAGGCCACGGCGCTCGGCGCCCGCGTTCTCCTCGAGCCAAAGTCGACCGTGGCCGAAAGCAGGCTCGCCGTTCTCGCGGATCCGGCCGACGTGGCGATCGGCCTGGTCGAACTGACAAATCCGGTCGCCCTGGAGAAGCAAAAGCCATGAGCGCCCCGATGAAAAAATTTGCCCTGAGCGCCATTCTCGCGGGAGCGGCCGCACTTCTTCTCGGCGCATGCGTCGGCTATGTCGACGGGGACCCGGACTACTACGGTCCGCGATACGGCGGCCCCGTGTACTACGGCCATCCGTACTACCATGACAGCATCTACATAGGCGGCTCCTACGGCCGGCGTTGGCGCTAGTGTCAGCGGCCCGCTGGAAACGTCCATGAGACTGCTGACCAGGAATCTTCTATTCGCCGCTTCCGCAGCCGGCGCTCTTACGCTTCTCCAGGCCTGTGTCGGAGACGGGGGTTATGCGGAAGTGGACACGGATTATTACGGTCCGGCGTACGGCGGTGCGGTGTTTTACGGACATCCGGAGTATCATAACGACTCCTACGTAGGCCGGCCCGCAGAACGCCAGTGGCGGGGGAATGATGGCGGCAATCGGGGAGGCGAAAGGCGCGGGGCGCCCGCAGCGCATCCCGCCGCATCCAGGCCGAGCGGCGGAGGCCAGGAGCGGACGACGGCCGAGCCCCGCAACCAGCATCCCTAGCCTGGATATTTCATGAACACGGGAGGAAGACCGCTCAAAATGCCGGTGCAGAAAGGGTCGAAGGCGACCGAAGGTGGCCTATCAGGCCATCAAGCGAGCATGAGGCCCTTTATGCCGGGTATTTTGAGTGAGATTCGCCCGTGCTTCGTGAAATATCCAGGCTAAGCGGTTACTTGTGGTCCCAGGGCAGCTTGACCGGCAGACGCTCGTGCTTCCAGACCTGGAAGACATCGAACATCTTTCCGGGGTTTAGAATCCCTTTCGGGTCGAGCGCATGCTTGACCGCCCGCATGGCCTTCACCTGGGCGGGACGGTGCTGGAGGCGCAGAAACGGGGACTTGGCCAGGCCGATCCCGTGCTCGCCTGAGATGGCTCCGCCCAGCTCGACAACCGTCTCCATCAGCCGCCGCACTGCGAGTTCCGCGGCTTTCCTCTCAGCGGGATCTGCCCGGTGGTACATGATATTCACGTGGAGATTCCCGTCACCGAGGTGCCCGAAGGTCGGAATTGAAAGTCCGGACTCGCGGCGAAGCTTTTCGAGAAAGCGCGCAAAGCGCGCAAAACTGCGCGCCGGAACGACGATGTCCTCATTGAGTTTCGAATCGCCCAGTTCGAACATCGCCGGGGAGCAGCGGCGCCTGACCTCCCAGAGCTTTTCCGCCTCCTCGCGGCCGCGCGCCGCGCGAAAGGCGGCGGCGTGCGATCGCGCCCACGCCAGAACGGCGCGCTTCTGGCTGCGCACGTCGCTCTCGCTGCCGGCGAGTTCGAGGAGGACGACCGGGCGGCCGGCCTGCCCCGGGAAAACCGTGGCTTTCGTCGCCCGCTCCGCGCACATCACCGAGTAGCGGTCCAGAAATTCGCAGATGGAAGGCTGCACCCGACGGGCGAAGAGCTCCCGGACCGCGGCAAAAGCCGCCACTTCGTCGCGGAACGACGCGAGCATCGTCCATCGGGCCGCCGGCTTTGGAATCAGCTTGAGGACGGCGTCGGTCACGATGCCGAGCATCCCCTCGCTTCCGATCCAGAGGTCGCGCAGGTTGAAGCCGGCCGAGAATTTCTTGGTCGCGGTGCCCCACTCCACGAATTCGCC
>CAZJNA010000008.1:0-50149 GCA_964547325.1 uncultured Opitutaceae bacterium
GGCCAGGGCTGAGGCCGAGCGGACCAACCACCTCGATCTGGTCATGGTCCAAGCCCTGCGCAGCCATTTTTCCGATGCCGCCGGGGTCCGGCAGTTCCTGGGATCCCACTACCTCGAATGGGCAAGGGATTTGCTCTCGAAGGGGAAGCCGGGCCTTGCCATTTATCTGAACGGGATAGCGATCGGCGAAGGTCTGCCTGTGGATTACAAGACGGTCCTGGCTGCCGTGACTCTTCTCGGCAAGGAGATTGGCTTGACCGTTGCTTTCCTGCCGACGGATGCGACCGGGAAAGCCCCCGTCCTGCCCTCGGACGCCCCCGTGGCGGCAATGAAGGCCCTGGCGGCGCACTACGGAGGCAGCGCCGTACAAGTGGGTGTCGCTCCAACGGCTGAAGAAGCGAACTCACCCCTGGTGATCCGCACAAAGATCTCACGCCTCACCGCGTCGGACGAGCCGACTACCGTCCAGCGGAGCGTGCAGTACCAGAGCGGCACGGAGATGGTGCCGAATCCTGACTATGGCGCGCTCCTGAACCGGGTCAGGCAAGCCGACTACGAACTGGAGCAGGGCCGGGCGATGGATGCGCAAAATCAGCAGCAGGCCCAGGCTCTCGCCGCAAACAACAACATGGGCGCATTCGGCCAATCGATGGCAGTAGCGGCGTCGGCGACTAGCTCCGTGGCCTTGATCTCGATGCAGCACACGTCGGATCAGCTGCACGATCAGCTCAATCAGACCCCGGAGACCGTTCAACATGCTGTCTACGCAGCCGAACCCTATGACGAGATCACGCATGACATCACGTACACGGGGTCGTTCTCCGCTGTGCTGGAGGTCCAAGGTGTCCCCAACGACTCCGTGCACCGATGGACGGCATCGAAAGTCGTCACCGTAGAGGAAGTCGCCGGCAACGAGGCACGCGGCGTTCCCGTCAAGCGCCCTAGCTATCCGGACCCCGGCTCCATTGCCCAAGAACTCAGCACCGAACTTTCGAGAAAGGTCCAGGCGGACCAGGCAAGTCTGGGAGGCGAACTCTACCAGGGGGCCTGGAAGGTGCTGAACCAGCGGTTCGACGACGCCCGGACGCCCGCCGCCATGCGGATCGATCAGCTCTGGGGCCTGACGGAGATATTCCGCGGTCATGGGATAATGCTCAAAAATTTGGATTCGCTCGAGCAAGCGGTGCGCGAGACGCTGGGCCTGGATCCCAGCCGCACTTAGGCCGGGCAAGCCTTCCGGACGGATTCCGTCCACGCTCTATTGACCCTGCGTGCCCTGCGAGGACGGGGGATCGCCCCGATGGCTCCCGGCATCGGTCTCATTCTCAGGAACCGACGCGTCTTCGCCGCCACCAGGCGCGCCGTCCTCCGTCCCGGCGCCGGCCCGCTTGGATCCCGTTGCCTTGTCAATGACTCCGCGGACAAGGTCTTTGCTATTATTCACCACGGCCCCGCCCGCGTCCTTCAATTTTTCATAAGGCGTCGGAGCCTCGGGCTTCTGTTGTCTCTGGGCATTCCCGTTTGTGCCATCGGGATCCTCCGATGAGAGGGAATCGACCACGCCATCTTCGAACGTCTTCGGCGTGTTCCACATCTCCTTCGCTTTTTGGAATGGCTCCTTGACCGTTTCCACGCCGGCCTTGCCGAAATCAACGATCGAGCGGCCCACCTTGGCGGCCTGGTCACCAACACCTTTCTCCCCATCCTGCGTCATGTCTCCATCGCCGGATGTGTCGTCGTCCGCATTCATTGACTTCGGATCCCGTCCATCCTCCGCGCGCTGGAGCGCGGCCTTCTCTTCATAGGTTGGGAAGGACTTCGAATCAGGAAGCAGCTGGGCGCTGCCGGATTCAGACGGTTCCTGGGGCTTTGCTACCGGCGGCGGCGCAGGAGGGGGCCTCGTTGTAATATTTAAGGGCAACCCTGGCTCCATCGTCGGCGTCCCTCCTTCCATCGGTCTTCCGAACCTGGCCTCGTTTTCCAGGATTCGTAGCGCATCGTCAGGGTCAAAAGAGGGCCGACTCTTTGCCGGCGGCTCCACGACACGGGGGTTCTGCTGGGGAGCGGGCTTCGCCGGAGCGCGCGGGACGGCCGCCTTCGGCCTCACCGGCTTAATCGTGGTTCTGTTCGGGGAAATGTCGTCCGCGGGAAGAACATCCCCCCTCAAATTGCGAGCTCCAAATATCACCAGCAAAGCCACAATCGCAAAAAGAGGGCGCGGCGATTTAATGTCGTCTCCGCGAGAACCAAAATACAGAGATGGGAAGGCCATTTAGTCCGCCGCTAGAACACCGTGCTTAACTAACCCAATGCACCTCAAAATCAAGCCGACGCGGGGCGCTCCCCGTGCCCGGCGGCTTTTCGCCTGCCTGTCGTGCTCAGTCGCAGCATCCTTAATTTCCTCGGCCGCAGGGACCCCATTGCTTGCCTCTGAAAATGATCTCGCGATTTCAGGCCTGGACTTGCGGATGCGCGCGATTCCCGCTGGCGACTTCACGATGGGAAGCCCCCCGGACGAACCCGGCAGGCGCCTGAACGAGGGTCCACGGCGGAAGGTCGTGATATCCAATCCATTCTGGCTAGGACAAACGCTGGTGACCCATAGACAATGGCGAACTCTCATGGGGACGGATCTGGCGGAACAGGTGCGCAAGGCTCTTCAGGATGACACCCTCTATCTCCTGAACGGGAAGCGGCAGGCCTTGCGCAATTTTTGGGAGATGAGGAAGGACGACGATCCGGCCGCGATGCTGGCCAGCAGCGGCGATGACGTAGCCATGTATTACGTGACTTGGACAGATGCGACGCGCTTTTGCCACCGGCTGACGGAGATTGCCCGCCGCGAGGGCCGGCTGCCGGATGGCTACGAGTATACCCTGCCAACGGAGGCTCAATGGGAGTGGGCCTGCCGCGCCGGCACCCGGGAAGCGACGTATGGCGGCCCGATCCGGGTCCTGGGGACGTATGACGCGCCAGCGCTCGACCCGATCGCCTGGTACGGGGGTAACAGCAGCGTGGGTTATCAGGGGCCCGGATGGGACACCGGCAGCTTCGAAAAGAAGCAGTATGAGGGCGGGCTGGCGGGGCCGCGGGATGTCGGAATGAAGAGGCCCAATGCATGGGGGCTCTATGACATGCTGGGGAACCTTTGGGAGTGGTGCCGGGACTGGTACGGCCCTTATCCGGGAGTCGGCATCACGGAACCCGCAGGCGCCGCGGCCGGGGATCGCCGCGTGATCCGCGGCGGCTGCTGGAACTCGGAGCCCGCCGATTGCCGCTGTGCTGCCCGCTTCGCGGATGAACCGGGCATATGCGGCAGCAGGCTTGGCTTCCGAGTGGCCCTAGTTCGGGTCAGCGCAAATTGACCGGGGGCCAGAAGGTCTATCCAAGGGGCTGGGTTGGGCTCTTTCGATTGGCCCCCAATTGTTCGCCGCGGCGTTATGCTGCTGCTAGCGCCGGTTCGCCGATGAATTGACGCGTCTCAGCGATTTTAAGGATGGGGCCTCACAGGCTCGACTCCACAAATCGATTCCTCGCCGATCAGAGCCTCTTTGTGCGCAAGCCGCCCATCAGGTAGATGATGAGGCATACCAGCAGAATAAAGCCAAGGGCGCCGCCGCCAATGGCAGGCCCTCCTAAATAAAAGCCGCCGCCGCCGAACAGAAGAAGTAGGATAACAATGAGGAGTAGTGGATTCATGATCGAATCGTAGCATTCCGCGTCTACCGCATCTATAGGGCCTTCACCCCAGGAGCCGTCTCCCTGAGCCGATTGCCAGCACGTCGGAGCTACGCTCCCAGGTAGATACAAAGGACGAAGTTGCCGCCGCACGAGCCACGCTCGTCAGCCGAGTCACTGTGACAAGTTGGCGCTACTTTGTTGAAGGAGAATTGAACGGAAATTCGTTTACAGACCGCCAATACAGCGAGGTCTTGAAGCCACACCCAGCCTCTCCCCAAACCCAGCCTATACAAAAAGCCCATTCCCCTGCTGGTTTGAAGCCATGACGAAGCGAGAATCAGACCCGATTCCCGAAGGCGTGCCAGCTGTATCCAAAAAGAAGTCGGCCGCTGGGCAGATCAACGACGAGAACGCTGCGGCTTACCTGGCTGCAATCGTCGAGTCCTCAGAGGATGCGGTCATAAGCAAGGATTTGTCCGGTGTCATCACGAGTTGGAATTTGGGGGCCGAAAAGATCTTCGGCTACCCGGCTGGAGAAATGATCGGCCAGCCCATCCTGCGGCTGATTCCCCCGGAACGCCTTCAGGAGGAGGCTGCAATTCTATCCCGCATACGCAGCGGCGAGAGCGTCCAGCATTTCGAGACGGTCCGGCTCGCAAAAGATGGCAGCCCGATTGCCGTATCAGTCACGGTTTCCGCGATCAGGAATTCCTCGGGTGCGATCATAGGCGCATCCAAGGTTGCGCGCGACATCAGCGGATCCAAGCGCAACGAGGCTGCTCGGCAGCAGAGCGAGGAGCGCTATAGAACACTCTTCGAATATGCTCCGGACGGAATCGTGATAGCCAATGCCGACGCGTTCTATGTCGACGCAAATGCCCGGTTCTGCCGGATGATCGGATATTCGCGCGACGAGCTTGTCGGCATGCACTCGTCAATGATCGTCGCGGAGTCGGAGATTCCGAACATCGCGCCCGCATTGGTGGCGATCAAAGCAAGAGCAGACCATAATCGGGAATGGAAATTTCGGCGCAAGGACGGCTCGACCTTCGACGCCGAGGTCATGGCGACACTCCTGCCCGACGGCGACCTGCTCGCGATGATCCGCGACGTCACGGAGAAGAAGTCCCTCGAAGCCCAATTCCTGCGGGCGCAGCGCATGGAGAGCATCGGCACCTTGGCCGGTGGAATCGCGCATGACCTGAACAACATCCTCACGCCCATCATGATGTCCATCAGCATCCTGAAGGACCTGTCGACGGAGCCGGATTCGATTAGGATCCTCGAGACGATCGACGTGAGCGCCAAGCGCGGCGCCGACATTGTGCGGCAGGTTCTCTCATTTGCCCGCGGCCTGGAGGGGGAAAGGGTCGAGGTTCAGCCCAAAAATCTCCTGAGGGACCTCGAGAGCATCATGAGGGACACCTTTCCCAAGGACATCCGGCTGCAGTTTCTCGTTCCGAAGGACGCGTGGTCGATCCTTGGCGACCCCACGCAGGTCTACCAGATCCTCCTGAATCTTTGCGTCAATGCCCGGGACTCGATGCCAAACGGCGGCAACCTGACGGTCAGCGTCGAGAACTGCGTGCTCGATGAGCACTACGCGGCGATGAACATCCAGGCAAAGCCGGGGCACTACGTGAAGATAAACGTCACCGATTCGGGCACCGGGATTCAGCCGGATATTCTCGACAAGATATTCGAGCCTTTCTTCACGACCAAGGAGCTCAACAAAGGGACCGGGCTCGGGCTATCGACCGTGATGGCCATCGTGAAGAGCCACGACGGGATCATCAATGTCTACAGCGAGCCGGGCAAGGGAACCACGTTCAAAACCTATCTGCCCGCAATTGGAATCTCGCCCGAGACAGGGAAGGACCCAGCCCAAAGGGCCGCCCTGCCCCGGGGGAACGGCGAGACCATCCTGATCGTCGACGACGAGGCCTCCATACTGACCATCGCAGGCCAGACGCTTCAGGCATTCGGCTACCGCGTGCTGACAGCCACAAACGGCGCGGACGCCCTCGCCGTCTATGTCCAGAACAAGGCCGCGGTCGCAGCCGTCCTCATCGACATGATGATGCCGGTCATGGACGGCCCATCCACAATCTACGCGCTCACGCGAATCAATCCGGGGATAAGGATAATTGCCGCGAGCGGGCTGCATGACAACGCGAGCGCCGCAAAGATTTCCGAGATCAGCCAGAAGCACTTCCTGACGAAGCCATACACGGCGGCGACGCTGCTCAAGACGATCCGCGCCGTACTTGATCAGGGCCGGATCCCATCGAGGCCCTAGCAGGCTGTTGCATTCGGCGCCCCTCCGCAGGGGCGCACATTGCACTAAAGTCCGGCTTCCCTGTGCCGATGAGACAACCGCAGTCGGAGTATGATTGCGTCCCAGCTTTAAACACCAGGACGCTTACTATGCTTATCATGCCCATTGCCTCCCACCTGCTAGGTTCGCTGGAATCAGCGCTTGGCTCGGACCAGCCGGCCCCCGCCCCGACAGCGAGCCAGATTCGCGCAGACTATGAAGCCCTGGGAGGCGCCCTGAACTCGGGCAACCTGAGCTCGGCCCAGAAGGCCTTTGCCCAGCTCGAGGTCGATTCGCCGAAGGTCGCTGAGATCGCGAACGCGCCGGTCACGGGTGCGGGGAACAACATCCAGACCCTTTCCACGGCGCTGCAGGCTGGCAACCTTTCCGGCGCCCAGAGTGCGTTCGCCGCGATGCAGCAGGCTGAAAGCACCATTCCTTGGCACAATCACCACGTCCTGGGCGTGCTGGCCAACCAGACATCGACGACATCCGCCCTCCAGGCGGCAGGCAGTTCGGCCGCCGGATCGCTGATCAATCTAAACATCTGAGAGGTCGCAGTTGGGAGGGACGGGGGTTGGCAGCGAACGGGACATTTTCTGTCCCCAGCCGCACCTGTGGGCATTTTGATCCTTGCCCCGCGGATTGCCTCGGGCTGGATGGTCTGTCTTTGTAACCCCGATGCCCCGCTTACACGCTGCCCCGCTGATCTTCACGATGTCCCGCTGGCTGATCCTGGCCGGCGCCTGCTCGCCCGCCCTTAGGGCGGCGACCGAATGGGAGGCCCGCGCTGCCGCGAGCGCCCTATTTGCGAGCACCTGCGCGCGCTGCCACAACGCGGACGGGAGCGGGTACGCCGCCCTCGGCATCCCGAGCTTTCTCGACCGGCAGTGGCAGGCCGCCCACCCCGACGCCGAACTGGTGCAGGCAATCACGATCGGTAGGAACGGAAAGATGCCCGCCTTTGGCGCGGCCTATTCACCGTCGCAGATCAATGACCTCGTCCAGTACGTCGTCCGGGAACTCGCACCGAAGGCCACCGGAAAACCGCAGGGGCCCCGGCCGCCGGAACCGCCGCCGGTCGCCATCGAACCGTCGCTGCCGGCTCCAGGCCGCGGCGCCGGTCCGGTCGTCCTCGGAACGGTCGGCGTCTACACACAGCACAACAACAATGCCCGGACGGGAGCCAATCTCCACGAGACCACGCTGACCCCGGCGAACGTCAACGTGCGGCAGTTCGGGCTCCTTTTCCGCCATGTCCTCGACGAGCAGGTGTTTGCGCAACCGCTTTACCTCCCGGGCCTCGAGGTCGGGGGCGGGCGGCACAATGTCGTCATCGTGGCCACGGCCGGGAATACGCTCTACGCCTTCGATGCCGATGTGGACGCAGCCCCCTACTGGCAGGTCAATCTCGGATCCGCGGGCAGCGTCGAGCAACACCATTTCTGGTGCCTGGACATCCTGGGAGACATGGGGATCGTCGGCACCCCGGTCATCGATCCGGCTTCGAACACCCTCTACGTGGTGGCCCTGACCCACGAGGGCGCGGGCTTTGTCCAGAGGCTCCATGCGCTCGACGTCCGCACGGGTTCCGAACAGCCGCACAGCCCGGTGACGATCGCGGCCGAAGGCTTCGATCCCATCCTCCAGAACCAGCGCCCTGCCCTCCTCCTGGCGAAGGGGGGCCTGTACGTGGGATATAGCTCCCATTGCGACGTCGGACCCTACCATGGCTTCCTTTTTCGATTCGATCCCCAGACCCTTCGGCAGATCGGCCTCCTCAACCTGAGCCCGGACGGCGAAGGAAACAGCATCTGGCAATCGGGCCAGGGACCGGCCGCGGATGAGGACGGCACGATCTTCTTCGTGACCTCGAACGGAATCTGGGACGGAAAGCGGAATTTCAGCGACAGCATCCTAAGGGTCACGCCCGACCTTAGGATCGACGATTGGTTCACGCCGACGAACTACGTCGACCTCGACCGCAAGGACCATGATCTCAATTCGACCGGGGCGATGCTGATTCCCGGAACACACGAGGTGATCGCGGCGGGCAAGGAAGGCGTCGTCTATCTGGCAGACAGGACGCACCTGGGCCACCTCGGGGACGAAAACGCCGTCCAGCATTTCAAGGCAACCAAGACCGAGGTCAACGTGGGAGCCGTCTATTGGGAAAGCGCCTCGAATGGCGCCTTCATCTATCTCTGGGGGCAGGACGACGCCCTCCATGCCTTCTCGTTCAGGGACGGCCGGTTCAATCCGGTGCCGGTCGCCACAGGCGCCGCAACGAGCGCCTACCCCGGCGGCATTCTGGCGATATCCGCGGACGGCGGACAGGACGGGATACTCTGGGCGAATGCGGCGCTCACAGCGCATGGCAGCAGCCACATCAACGGGGCGGGCGTCCTGCGCGCATACGACGCCAATGACGTCACCCATGAATTGTGGGACTCGAACATGGACCCAGCCCACGATTCTCCGGGCCGGGTGTCGAAGAACGCCGCTCCGACGGTCGCAAACGGAAAGGTCTACCTCGCGAGCTTTGGGACGCTCCCCGTCGGAACGGGAGCGCTCTACGTGTACGGCCTGCTGCCCTCCCCAAAGGCTCGCTAGGCCCGCCTCAGGGAGCGGACGCCACGCCTGCCGGGGCGGAGCTGATGACAATCAGCTTGGCCGTCCATGACCCGATATTAAGCGGCAGGGTCGCCCTGCCCTTGGCAAATGCGGCCCCTCCCATCGGATCGATCCGGCCCGTGTTCGCGTCCCAGCTCTGCGCCTGTGTCGGCGTTCCCTCGGCGGCCACGGCCGCATTGAGGGCGAGAGCCGAGTCGCCTTCATTGAAGAAGAAGTACACGTCGCCGTCCTTCAGGCGGCGATGGAGGTACTTCAGGCCGGGAGCGCTCTGGTCGAGGGCGACTTCGGGTTCCGGAAGGGCCACAAGCACCTCCGCGGTCACTTCGGCCGCCGGCTCGATGACGGCCCAGCCGAGGTCTCCGGCCGGCCCGGCGCTTAGGAAATTCTTGTCCATGACGAGCCGCGGCAGGCCACCCAGGAAGATCACTTTCCCGCCCGCTCCCGAAAACGCCCGCAGGCGATCGAGCGCCGCCTGCGAAATCGCCACGGCGGGCGGGATTACGATGGCCCGGTAGCCCTGGCCGCTCCCGTTCACCAGCTCCGCGCCCTGGAGCTTTAGCGAGGTGGACAGGGCGTACTCGTCCACAAAATCCAGGTCTCGCTGGTGTTCGAGGAGCGAGTGGACGATGGCGAGGAAGCTCTTGTTCGTCCCTGTGTCGCCAAACCAGAAGCTCGAGGAGGGAATATAGACCCCGATCTGCGCGGCCGGACGGCCCTGCTGAAGGACATAGGTCGTCCGGTTCGTATAGGCCGCCAGCGCCGGGAACTTGGGATCGTTGATGTAGCGGTAGCCGTTCGGCGCGGCCCCGCGCATCAGCGGCGCATCCGGCTGCGCCGGCGCCGCTTGGGCCGCATTGGGCCGCGGCAGTCCGCCGATCGCCGATGAGCGCAGATTCATGAACTCAAAGTGGTTGATGCCGAGAGCGATCTGGTGGTTCACGATCCAGCCCGCCTCCTCGAGACTCGGGGTTGGGTACAGGCCGCCCATCGCTGCAAACGACTCGGTCATGGACTGCGGGTGGCCGTTCAGGTGGGCGGCCGAGGAGGCGAGCTTTGGAAAATCGGCAACGACGTCGTGCCACATCTGGTGCCAGATGACATCGATTCCGGGAACCTGGATGTCGCGCATGCACTTGAAAAAATCGCCGTTCGATATGGCGAGCTGCGGGAGGATCTCCTCGTGCTCGATATGCGTCTGCATCTCCAGGTTGTTCGCGGCGCACCATTGGGCTCCGGCCGAAAAAAAGTTCTGGCCGAAGAGATCGGACCAGACATCGCAGTAGTCCGCGAACGCGCGATGGGCCGCGTCGAGGCTGACGGCGGCGGGAGCCGGCCCCCGCACGCGGCCGGTGCGCCCGAGCTGGATCGCGGCGATCGCCGGCAGGTAGGGCCGGACATCATAGCCCTTGCGCGCCTGGAATTCCGCGAGGAAATTGGGGGACCAGGGATTGAAGCCGAAGGAAGCCTCGTCGCCGCGGAAACCGAGGAAGGTTTTGCCGAATTCGTCGCCGACCGCCTGCTTGTAGGCCTCGAAGGTCCAGCTGACGAAAAGCCGGTCCGCCTCGGGGTTGAGATAATCCATCAGGGAATGCTCGCCGTCCTTGGCTCCCGTCTTGTTGTTCGAGGACCGTGTCACGCCCGAACGGAACACCCAGTGCGGGAGCGCCACGGCCCAGTGGCCGGAAGCCGGGGCCGTCCAGCTGACCTGGCCCGAACTCGCCTCGATCACCTGCGCGGCGCCGCTGTCGAGATCGACGGCCAGGGCGCAGATCGTCTTGTCGTCGAGCGCGCGGGAAAACGTCTGGCCGGGAGCGATGGGAACCTGCTCGGTGGCGCCCAGGGCCCTCATGTCGAGGTCCGGGCGCTCGATCGTGAACTTCCCGCCGGCAAAGCCGGAGGGATAGCCGCCGTCGTCGTCGAACCAGAGGTGCATGCCCCGCTTCTTTGCTTCCTCGACGGCGATCCGGACATTATCAAAGTATTCGGGCGACAGGTAGCGCGCCTGCGGATTGCGGCCCGGCTCGACCCAGGCGGCGTAGAGATTCATCGCCCGGATCCGGTCGAGGTCCCGGGCGATCGCCTCCCGGGTGATCACCCCGTTCCAGCCCCAGGTGACCTGCGAGCTGTAGGCAGATGGAGGTGTCGCAAAATTGGGCGCCAGCTCGGCAACTGTGGGATCGCTGAGCCGCTGCCAGGGCCGGTCCTGCGCAGGCAGGCTCGCGGCAAAGAGGAAAGAAAGGAAGATTCCTGCAGGATAGCGGACGATTCTTGGGATCATGGGGTAAATAGCCCTGGGGATATTCCCCGCAGGACGAAGCCCATGAAAATAAGTTGCCCCGGCCCCCGGGGAAAACCCGGGGGCCTGTCCGGACTCAAGGGGCACGCGGAGCGCCGTTCAGCGCGCCCCGGCGGCCTGAAGCCAGGCGGGCAATGCGGCCGGCGGAAACCCGTTGCCGAACTGGTTCGACTCGCGGACCAGCTTCCCGTTCGCGAAAAGCATATCGATGAGCTTCTCGCTGTGCATCGTCCGGCCGTATTCATCCTTCAGTTGGCCCACGATCTTCCTCGTCTTGGCGTCGATGACGTCGCCCGAGGAGCAATAGACGAGCTTCCCATCCTGTCCGACCGTCAGCCAGTACGGGCCGGCGTTGGTCTTGATGCAGCCGATCTCCTTGGCCGGAACCTGGGTGTTGTCGAAGATGTGGATGCAGTTGTTGAGCCCGTCGTCGAGCCAGACTTCCGTCTCATTGTTGACGAGCGCGATACCGTGGCTCGGGCAGGCATGTGGAATCCTCGGGCGCGGCTTGACGTTCCAGTTCGCAGGCCATCCGTAGCCCTGGACTTCCACCTTCTGGACGATCTCGCCCGTCTTCACGTCGACCACGACATAGCCGAGGAGGTTATTGAGGTTCGAATAGATCAGGGAGGAATCATGATTCACGACGAAAACCCGGACATTGTCCGGGAAGGTGATCGTCTTCGTGAGCGTGTTCGTGGTCGTGTCTGCAATCCCCATGACCTTTCCATTGGGCGCCATGAAGGCCACCTTGCCGTCCGCGCTCAGATTCAGGTTATGGGCGCCGGGGCTCTTGGGCGAGTGGACCCGGGTGATCAGTTCGCCGGTCGTCGGGTTGATGACGTACCAGAAGTCCTTCAGGTCCGAACCCACGTACATGAACGTCCCGTCAGGCCCCACCTGGGGGCGCTCGAAGCCGTTGCCGTCATAGTCGTTGTCCCAGACCACCTTCTCCGTGTGCAGATCGATGGCGCACATCCGTCCGCGGGCGGCCACATAGATCATCTGGGTGACGGGACTCGCGTCCACGCCCGACACCTGCAGGGGAAATCCGCTCGCCGGGACATTCCAGGTCGGGATCCGTTTTATGAAATTATAATTGTTCGCGGCGTCGAGAACGACGATCCCGTTCCCGGTCTGGTCCCAGGACCCCTCGAGGGTCCCGGGAAGGACGACGTAGATCAGCTCCTTCTCGATCGGGGGCTTCAGCCCGCCGTTCGGGTGGAGGAGGGGCGGAGGGGGAGGCTGGCGGGGCGGCGTCTGGGACCTGAGGGCAGCCGGCAGCAGAAGGAGGCTGCCCGCAAGGACGGCGACGGCGCATTGAAATGCCCGGTTTGCGTGAATCATCGAGGTTTTCCGAATCATGAGGTAAGTCGCAAAAATGCGATTTGAGGTTCCTAAAAAGCAGCAAAGCTCCAACGCGCCTTCGGCGAACGTGTCAATGTCCAAGAACCTGCGGCGACGGGCCTCCCCGCTCGAAACGGTCCAGCGTTAGCGCGCCCCGCCGGAGGCCTGGATATCCGTTCCGGGTGACATTGGCGATCCCTTGGTGTCAATGCGGACCTCGGCACGTGGGCGCCCGGAACCTTATGAACCCTATCAAGCGGGCAAGAGAGCGCGGAAGCGTGCCGCAAGCGGCGCGTTGGCGGCGCGCAACGATTTACCTGATCCTACTCTTGATCGGAGGAGGAATGCTTTGCCTCCGACTGCGAAAGAAGGACGTCGCACACATTGCCCCGGCAAACCTGCGCAACCTGGATGAGAATCAAGCCAGGCCGCAGTTGACGGTCACGGGCCTCAGGATCCTGAGCAAAACCCGCGGCAGATATGACATTGATGTCACCCTGGCCAATCCTTCACGAGCCATCCAGACGGTCGTTCTGCCACCGGAACTTTCGATCGAAAGCATGCCGAGAGCCATGGCGGCAAGCCATGTCTCGGAATTCGAGATGATGCCCGGGCAGGAAAGCACTTTTGCCTGGAGCGCGCAGGTGGACAATGTCGCGATTGCCCAATCCATGAGGATCATGCAGGAAGTCATGACGGGGGAGAAAACGGTCACGATTCGAACCTACTTCAAGGACAGCCATGGTCGGTGGTACACCAGGCGGGTTCTCGGCAGATTCTCCGCGGGTCTCTTCTCGACCGTTGGGGCCCCGCAATCGGAGCCGTCCCCGGCACCCGATGCGCAGGGACCTTAGGTGCCCGCCCCCGGGAACCGATCGAAGAGCCGGGGCCGAATGCGCGATATCCGCGAGCTGGCCGTTGCCTAGCTCGGTCAGCTCAGCCGCTTCTTTGCGCGTGCGGTCTCTTGAGCGCGCTTTTCTGAAATCATACCCACCGCCTGGGCGATTCTCTTCATCCTCGTCTCAGGTTTCTTCGCCTCGTCGATCCACTTCAGATACTCCCGCTGGTGCGAGGGCGTGCAGTCCGCAAAGAAGGGGGCCAATCCCGCCTTGCTTAGGACCTCGGAAAAATCCTTCGGGACGCCGGTCATGCGTGTAAAGTGAGCGGCTTGAAATTGCCGCGCTCGTTCGCCGGAGGCAAGCGTTCTGCAGCTGCCGTGAATCGAAATCTGATTGCAGACGTCTTGCCCGGAACTGGTTGCCAGACATCGCGCTCGAATCTCCATGAAGCTCGTTCCCCCAGGCCTCATTCGGGGCCTCCCCTGCTCTCTTCTCATTCTTGTCTCGCTGGCGCTGTCCCCCTCCTCGGTCCGCGCGGGTCTTTTGGATTTTGCCATGCCCGCTGTGGCAAAACCGGAGACCGATGCGGCGGTGACCGTTGCCGAGGACGCAACCAGCTACACGTTCGCGAACGGCATCGTGACCGTGCGGGTCGACAAGCGAACCGGGGAACTCCGTTCGCTTCTCTACAAGGGCATGGACACCATGGGCCACGACCAGGGCCGGTCCGGCGTGTGGGAGGAAAACCCCTCGGCGGCTGCGAAAGTCGGCGGACTCACCCAATCGATCACCATCGACCCGGCGGCGAACGGAGGAGATCGCGCGGAGGTGTCGGTGAAGGGAGTCACCAAGGGCGACGCTAAGGCGGGCCTGTCGGAGGGCTCTCCCGGAGGACGGCCGGGCGGCATGATCAACTGCGACCTCGAAATCCGCTACACCCTCGGACGCGGCGAGAGCGGCGTCCACACCTACGCGATCTTCTCGCATCCCGGTTCCTATGGTCCGCTCAACGTGCCGGAGAGCCGCTTCATAACGTACATCAGCCAGAGCTTCGACTGGATATCCGTGGACGCGGATCGCAACATGCTCGAGTGCGCTCCGCTCGACTGGGGCACGGGCGTCGTGGTCCACGCGAAGGAACAGCGGCTCATGAGCCAGGGGATCTATAAGAACTCCGTGGAGCACAAGTACAGCTACACGGCCGTGCAGTACAGGATTCCCGCATACGGCTGGTCGAGCACCCGGGACCACATCGGCATCTGGTTCATCAACCCGACGATCGAATACCTGAGCGGCGGGGCGACGAAACAGGAGCTCGTCTGCCATTACGGGGACAACGGAAACCCCGACCCGATCATCCTCGATTACTGGCGGGGCACGCACTACGGCGGCGGCGCGACATGCTTCGTTCCCGCCGGCGAGACCTGGAGCAAGGTGATCGGACCGATCTTCATCTACGTCAATTCACTCAAGCGCTTCGAAACGCCCTCCAAGGCCGATCTCGACACGCTGGCATCGACCGCCGGCAATCCCACCGTGCCCGGCGCATGGAAGGCGAATGCGACGGCCTTGTGGCAGGACGCGCTCAGGCAGGCCGGAAAGGAAAAGAAGAGGTGGCCCTATGACTGGGTCAACGGCGTCGACTACCCGCACCGGGATGGGCGCGGAAGCGTGAAGGGACGGATCGTTCTCGATGACCCGCAGGCCGCTTCGGCAAAGCTGCCGCATCTGACGGTCGGCCTGGCTTTCCCCGATCCGGCCCCGGCAGCCAGGCCGGCGCCCGCCGAGCCCCCGCCGCCGCCCGGCCCAAGGGGGCGCGGGCGCTTCGGCATCCGGATCATGGACTGGGCGCACGATGCGAAGCACTACCAGTTCTGGAGCGATGGGGCGGCGAACGGGAAATTCACGATCGGCGAGGTGCGCCCGGGCACCTACACGCTTCACGCATTCGCGGACGGGGTCCTCGGCGAATTCGCCCAGGCGAAGATAACGGTCGAGGCGGGAAAGACGCTGGATCTCGGGAAACTCACCTGGAAACCCGTCCGCTACGGCAGGCAGGTCTGGGAGATCGGGTATCCGGACCGCACCGGAGGAAAGTTCTTCAAGGGCGACGGCGACAACTACTGGCTCTGGGGCTGGGGCCTGCGCTATCCCCTGCTCTTCCCGAACGACCTCACCTACACGATCGGCAAGAGCGATTACCACAAGGACTGGTTCTTCGAGCAGGTGCCCCACGGGGAGTCGAGGGCCTGGCTGAATCCGGAGGCGAAGGATCCGGCGAACCAGCGCTTCGGCTGGGTGAAGGCGGAGTCGCTGAGCGTCTACCCCCAGACCAACCAGGCCGGGCCCTGGCGCGTCTACGGCCGCGGCCGCGCGACCACCTGGACCGTGAAATTTAACATGGACAAGGCTCCCCGTGGACTCGCAGCCCTGCGCGTCTCGCTCGCGGGCGCCGACACGTACGAGCTCTCCGTCGCGGTCAATGGCGCCGGCGTCGGCGCCATCCATCCGGTCGGCACAAACGCCCTCCGCTACAACACCGACAAGGGCGTCTGGCAGGAGCAGACGCTGAAGTTCGACGCCTCGCGGCTGAGGGCGGGAGAGAATGAACTGCAACTCACCGTTCCCGCCGGCGAACTCACGAGCGGGGTCGTCTACGATTACCTGAGGCTCGAGCTCAATGAGGACGCAGCGTTCGAAGCCGCCCCGCCCCTGCCGGCTGCTCCGGCAAAGTCATGAGCGCGGCGCGCTTCGACGGATGGGCCGAATCGGCCTATTCCGTCACCTTGACGACGAAGTACAGGAACGGGGCGTCCACCTTCGTGAACTGATGCGGGATCCCGTGAGGAATCAGGATCACATCCCCTTTCGTGAGCTGGTGCTCGGTTCCCCCGACGATCGACTTGGCGCGGAGTTCCCCGGGGCTGACTTCCTTAGGATCCACGGGGGTTCCTCCGGTGACAAACGTCGCCGTGCCGTCCACGATGTAGAAGATGTCGTTGTCGTGCGTGTGGATCTCCACCACACCGGCGACGATGCGCCTGCCGGCCTGCACCTTGTAGAGGCTGTTGACCTGCAATGCGCCGCCGGTCGAGAAGACGTGGTCGACCTTGCCGTGGCTGAATTGGACGACTTCGGTTGGCGGAGGCCCCGGCGGGGGCATATCGGCGGCATGGGCGGGGCGAACGAGCCCCGAGGCTGCAAGGCAGAGAAGCGCGAGGGATATGGGGTGTTTCATCGGAGGGCAGCCTGCGGCTCCGCGGGAAAAAAGACGAGGCAAATGCCCGCGCGGTCTCCAAATGCAGCCTTGAGGAAGCGCCCGGTCCCGGCATTTTGGTCCGGTGCCCAAGAAGAAGAAACCCCGCAGGGCGGACCACGCCCAGAACGCCCTGAGGTCCGTCATGAAGATAACCGCCGTCAAGAATCTCTCCCTCAAGGGACGGAAGCGGAGCTAGCTGACCACTCCGCCCATCGGGCGGCCGCGGGCCGGCGCGCTGAAGGCTTTCCCAGATAGGACCGACGAATCATGAAAAAACTCCCCCTGCTCTGCCTTCTTGCCCTGGCAGCCCGCCTGGGCGGCGCCCCGATCCAGCATGACTTCCTCGCGATCGACGAGGGCCTGATGAATGTCATGCACGTCAACGAGGCCAATCCCAAGCAGAACTGGCTCGTGCATATCGGGCACGAGCTTCCCCGCGACATGCAGCTCGAGGGCGGCGGCCGGCTGCTGATCAGCCACGACCGCGGATACAGCGAGTACGACATCGCGACGGGAAACCGGATCAAGGACGTCGCCAGCTACCACGACGTCTCGTCGGTCCGGCGCCTGCCGAACGGCAACATTCTCGTCGCCGGCGTCGACTTCGACGGCGTGAAGCTGAACCGGGGGCACGATCCCGTCGGCGATCCCAAGGGAAGGCACGTCCTTTTCGTGGAGTACGATCCGAGCGGCCAGGCGGTGCGCCGCACGACCTACGTCGGCGACTACCTGAGGCTCGTTCGCCAGACCACAGACGGCACCTTTCTTTGCGCATGCAACACGCTGTTCCGCGAAGCCGACGGCTCGGGCAACTGGACCCGCGAGTATTCCGTGCCGGGATTGCAGCACGCCTGGATGGCCCTCCGGCTTCCCAGCGGGAACGTGCTCATGTCGTCCGGGTTCGGGACATCGATCCCGCCGGGCAAGGGCGGGTCGGCCTTCATGGTCGAGCTGGACGCATCGGGAAAGATCGTCCGAAAATTCGGTGCCGCGGGCCAGGTTCCTGCCCGGGTACGCCCGTACTTTTACGGGATGTTCCAGATCCTTCCCAATGGGGACGTCGTCGTCGCCAACTGGCAGGGGCACGGCCCCGGTCACGAGAATTCCGGCGTCCAGCTGATGGAGTTCGATCCCCAGGGCTCGATCGTCTGGGAATGGAGCGACCGGGCCTTCGTCTCATCGCTCCAGGGCATCCTGATCCTGGACGGCCTCGACCGATCCGTGCTGAACGACGAACAGAACGGGCTCGTCGTTCCCGTGGCGCAGCCCAAGTGACCCTCCCCTCCATGAACCGCACGCTCCCTGCGCTATTCCTGGCCTTCCTTGGCCTGTCAGCCGCCGCGCAAACGGCGGCGCCGCTCGCCGCGAAGTATTCGCCGCCCTCGAATCCCGCCCCGCTCGGCACGACGTTCGTCGACTGGGATTCCATGGCTGTGCGGATCACCCCGGTCGGCCAGCAGCGGGCCGTCTTCGACAATCCCACCCGCACCCTCGAGAAATTCGAGGTGCACGTGACGACGCTGCGCCCGGGCATGTCTTCCCATCCGGTGCATCAGCATCCCTGGGAGGAGATGCTGCTGATCAAGGAAGGTGACGTGGAAGTGTCCATAAACGGTCAGGCACACCGGGCCGGACCGGGATTCCTTGTCTTCTTCGCCTCGCACGATCCGCACAACCTGAAGAACGTCGGCGACAAGCCCGCGACCTATTACGTCGTAAACTTCGTGACGGACCTCGTACACACGGTCGCCGACAAGCCGGCCGTCGAACAGGCCGTGGCCGGAAAACTTCCTTCCTCCGTGATCGACTGCGAAAGCCTGCCGTCGACGCCGACCCCGTCCGGCTCCCGCATATACGTCGTCAATTCGCCGACGCTCACCTTCCTCAGCCTCGGGAGCCACATCACGACCCTGAATGCCGGCCAGAGCACCCTCCCCGACATTGTTGACTCCGGCGATGAGCTCTTCGTCGTTAAGTCGGGCGCGATCGAGGCCCGGGTCAACGGCATCACCTGCCGGCTCAAGGCCGGATCCCTCTTCTACTGCGCCCCGAACGACAAGCGGACCTTCAAGAACCTCGGCGCAACGCCGGCATCCTACCAGGTCATCAAGGTCGTTTCGGCGAAGACCCCGAAGTCAGCTGGCGGCTGAGCGGGCTTCCGTCCTCACGGCATAGAATTCACGCGCTTTCTCCAGGAGCTGGCCATCGGTGAGATGGCCCTCGTCCACCGTGACGGAGCCGGCGACGCGCGCCGCGATATCGGGGTGATGGATCCCGAGCCACGAGACAAACTGCTGCATCTCGCTCGCGGTGCCGGTGCCGGTGCCAAAGACCAAAATCTTTCGCGCATGCTGCAGGGCTGCGGCGACGGGTTCGAAGAAGCTGTTGGGATCGGGCTTCTCCTGGCCTCTCGAAAAATCCTTCGAGTTGTGCGCATGGCGGAAATAATCGTCCGGAGCGTGCGGCAGGATCTGCTCCGGCACGGAGCCGCGCATTTCGGACCGGAAAATGCGGGCCTCGTGGTGGTTTATCACGACGAGGCAATGCTGCCCCTCCCCGTTCGTCCCAGGCGGCGGCGCCTCAGAGCGCTCAAGAAAACGACGGAGTTCGAGGATCTCATCCGTCTCGGCGACGTCCTTCGTGCGCGGCGGATGAAGGACCAGGACCTGCCCGTTGCGCGTGACTCTCAGGTTGCCATTCGGCTGCTCCACGACTTCGGCTATGTGCTCGAACAGGGCGCGCACGTTGCGCCAGTCGAGATTGTGTGGGACCGGATGCTGAAGGATGGCATTGTAGGTCCGCAGGTGGGAACCGCTGAGCGGTCGGGATGAAGTTTTCATGGTTTCTTGGGAATGCCTGGCGCTTCCCACCAGACTGACACAGGTAATGCGTTCCGGCTCCGCATTTTTGGGCGATTCCCGCGTATATCTTGCGCACGCCCGGGCTGGAGCCGGCATGCACGAGCCAGGCAGGCGTTCAGGCGGCCGCATTCTCGGCCTCGTCGGAACCATATTCGAGAGCCCGCGAGGAGGGTCCGGCTTGCGCGCCCGACATGACTATCCTGACGCAAATCCGGGAAAGACGCTCGAGCCGACGGCGCTCATCGAGGAGGGGCCACCAGTCGTAGAGATATATTTCCAGGGGCCGCCACATTGCCACCCAGCCGCCGATCGTGAGCCCTTCCTTGAGTATGCCTGCTGCCGCGTTAGAGCCCGATCCCCCGACAAGCCCGCCCAGAAGCAGGCAAACGACAAGAAATCCCAGGCCCACGGCAAGGGTGAGCCGGCCGCGCCGCATGAGCTGGCCGAATTCCAGCTGCTTGATTCCGGCGCGCGTCGCAAAATACCGGCGCACGGCGTCCTCCACACCGGCTATCCGCGCCGCGGACGCAGGTTGCGCAAGGTGGATGACCAGCTCCAATTCGTTCCCGGCCGGAAGTTCGCGAGCCCAGCTCGTGATAAACTCCTCCGCATCGGCGTCCAGGTCGCGATCGACAAACGGCGAGGGGTCCATCGAATTGAAGAGCTGCGCCAGCTCGCGCAGCCGGAGCATGATTGCCGTGTCATGGGACGTATTCATGCCCGGACGGTAACCGATCCCCAAGGGCCCGTCAAAAGTGCGGCGACCGGCGAGGACGCCTGCAGCGCGCGCTACATGCAGCGCCCCAAGGAGTCACAAATGGCGCCATTCGTCACAGACACGTCACAGGGATTTTGGCTCCAGAAGCACGTTCTGGTGGGTGCCAATCATGGCCCGCCGAGATCACACATTCCTGAGCCCGCCCTCGACACCCGCGCCATAAAGGGCTCTGCGCTGTCAAACGGCCCCTGTCAGACAAGTACTTATGTACTATATGAGGGTAAAAAAGCCGTCCGATGTGACGAAGAGGATAATACCCAAAATGTTCCGCAAGGGTATCCCAAACCTAAGCATACCCCAGCGACTTCTGCTCCTGACCCTCATCCCCCTCGCCGGGATGATGAGCCTGGGCTCGATGTCGGTATGGACGCTTTATTCTGCATACCAGGGTTTTACCAAGGATCTTGGCGCGGCTAAAGTCTATCGCCAGGAGATCTCGGATTTCACCTAGTTCTGCGGCCAGCTGGCGGTCGAGCGCGACGCCGCGCTTCGCCTCTACGCCCATCGGGGCAACCCAAAGCTCATGGCCGACTACCAGGCGCACTTTGCGGCGACCGACGACGCCATCGCGGGCTTCATGGCAAAGATGGTGCGTCTTGCGAAGGACAACCCGGGCGTTCCCCTTTTGAACGACCGGCTGACTTCGGTTCGTTCGTTCTTCGACAGCCAGCTTCCCGAGGCCCGCGCCGAGACCCTCGAGGGCAAGCATCCCCCGGGCGACGTGTTCTTCATCTACATGAAGCTCGCGTACAACGGATTGCTTCGCACCGAGTGTTTCCGCCAGATGTTCACGACTCCGCCCGGGCTTAACATCTTCGACGGAGTCCTGGCCCTTCAGAAGATGCAGCTGCAGGAATCGCTGGTGATCTGCCTCATCCTGAACGGCCTCGAGACCGGCGGATTGCCCGCGGACGAACTCACCTGGCTTCGCAGGCAATATTTCGTCTCCACGGAAAACGAATACTACCTCCTCAAGTTCGAGCCGGAACTCCGGGCCTATTACAAGAACACGGTCCGGACCTCGGACGACGACATCGCGTACAGCAACTACGTGAACCAGCTTGCGAGTTCGGTGCCCGAGAACACCCCGCTGCCTGAATTCCATCCTAAGTCGCAGCCGCTGCCGGCGTACCTCGCCGGTCGCATCCAGGCCTACGAACAGGTCTATGACCACGGCTTTGCGAGCGCCGAGGGCAACCTGGCTGCGATTGCCGGACAGCACCAGCGCCAGGCCCTTCAGATCGGAGGCACCCTGCTGGGCGGCATCTGCCTCATCCTCTGGATCAGCCTGGCGATCACACGGAGCACCCGCAGCCATCTCGTCAGCGTTTCCAGAAATATCGAGACCGCCTCCGAGGACGTGAAGTCCGCGTCCCTCCAGCTCGCAACGGCGGGCGAGCAGATTGCCCAGAACGCGACCAACTACGCGGCAGCCATCGACCTCATCGGCAACAGCCTGACGGACGTATCCTCCGTGGCTGACACAAACAAGCGGCACGCTGAAAAGGCGATGACAACCACCAAGCGGGCCCGCGACTCGGTGGACGCCGGTCTCGGCACGATCCAGGAGGTCGATGTCGCGATGAACTCAGCCCGCGCCTCGACGCAGAAGATAAACCAGATCATCTCGCGCATCAACGACATCTCGTTCCAGACAAGCCTGCTCGCACTGAACGCCGCGGTTGAGGCCGCCCGCGCGGGCGCCGCAGGCGCCGGCTTCGCCGTCGTGGCGGACGAGGTGCGCCGGCTGGCCTCCCGCTGCGCGGAGGCCGCGAAGGAGACCGCCGAGCTGATCGGCACGGCTGCGAAGGACACGGCGACGGCCATCGCCAAGTCCGACGAGCTCGCCGGGCGCTTCAAGGTCGTCTCGCACGGCATCCGCGAGGCGAACGAGATCGTCACCCTGCTCGGCACCCATTTCAGCGAGCAGGCCTCCAGCATAGGCGAGATCGGCCACTCCGTCGCGAAGCAGCATGAGATCGCGCACAGCATAGCCGCCGCGGCCGAGGAGACGGCGAGCACCGCGATCTCGATGGACAGCCAGGTCGAGAGCCTGAAGGCGAGCGTCGAGCGGATGGCGGGCCTTCTCGGGCAGAAAAGCTCTTCCGTCCAACCCCCGGCGAAGTGGCGGGCAGCGGAGCCGAGCATAGCCGACGCGGCGAGCGCCGCCGCACGGAAGGCGCAGCCCCGGCGAGGCGGCCCGCAGGGTTTCCACACTCGGAACGCGGCTCGCTCCAAGGAACTCGCGGAGCATTCCTCGTAGGCGGGTTCGGGGAATTTGCGTCGACGGTCGCCGGGCGCGCCGGCAAGCTTGATCCCGCGGCTGCGAACCCGGCACGCGCCCCGTGAGAACCCGAAATTCCACCCGATCCGCCCCGATCTCCAAGCCTGTGGCCGCGCGTGCGCCGGTCATCTCGCTGGCGGGGCGCGCCTACCTCAGGATCCGCGACCAGATACTGAAGGGCGACCTGGCCGTCGGGACAGTGCTTTCGCGGCGCAAGCTGGCCCAGGCTCTCAAGATCAGCGTGCCGCCGGTCACCGAGGCCCTGCTGCAACTGGAGAGCGAGGGGCTGATCGAGAGCAAGCCGCGCGTCGGCACGCGCGTGCGCATTCCGACGCGGGCGGACGTGGAGGACCGCTGCGTCGTCCGCGAGGCGCTTGAGTCGCAGGCCGCCCGGCTCTTCTCGGTGCGGTCCACGCCGGCCGAAAGATCGGAGCTTCGAAGGATGGGCCGGCAGGTCGACAAGCTCTATGCCTGCAGCGAGGGGGACCCCGGGGATCGCAACCTGCTCTTCTCGGCCAACACGTACCACATGGCGCTGCACCTTCGGATAGCCGAGTGCGCCCGAAGCCCCGCCCTGCGCGATGCGATCGAGAAGGAGCAGGTGCTGGTCTTCAGCTGGCTGTTCGACACGGCGGCCCAGCGACACACGCTCGGATCGAACTATCACGCGCAGCTCACCGCCGCGCTCGCCAAAGGCTCGCTCACCCAGGCGGACGCCGCGATACGCCATCACATCCGCCGCGGGTTGAAGGAAGTCCTGGCCGGCCTTGAGCGGCTCCAGGCGGGCGAGGGAGGCTGGCGGCGCAAAAGACGCCAGCGGGGCGCGTCGAAGTAGGCCGACCTTGTGAAAATGCAAAGCACCCAAAGCGCTGATGGCAGCCGGGCCGTGTGCTCCGGTCGGCCAGCCCCGACCCCATGATCGACCGCCGCCATTTCCTGCGGAGCACCGCCTCATTTGCCGGGCTTGTCGCGCTGGGGCGGGACGCATGGGCGCAAGCCTCGGGCGGCGCGGAGCCGACGCCGGCGGCCGGTGGACGGGCCTTCCGGGAGGCAATCGGGGAAGCAAACTGGGCAGCGCTTCCAGTCCGGCTGCGCACGCTCAACGCCGATATCCGGGCGCATGGCCTCAGGCGGATTCCGGGGGTGGATGCGACCCTGATCACGGGCTATCCCTACAATGAGTTCTACGATTGGGACATTTATTTCGAGAACATCTATCTCTCCTACTACGGTGTCTGGGAGTACTGTTTCACGAATCTCCGGGCGTTCCTCGATCGGCAGCGGCCCGACGGCTACGTGAACCGGAGCCTGACCAAGCAGCGCGACCGCCAGCACTTCAAGCCGTTCCTGGCCCAGCTGGTCGTCCTCGGAAGCAGGCAGAACGGCCGCGACTACGCGTGGGTTCGCGGCAACTATTACGACCGGCTGCGGAAGTACCTCGACAAGTGGTTCTCCTACGATGGCGACGGGAACGGCCTGCCCACCTGGAATTCGGCCGACGGGGCCGGGACGGATAATCAATGGAGCCGGGCGGGCGCGCTCGGCTCGTTCTCCGTCGAGGGCTCCGATCTCGCCTCTTTCCTCGTCCGCGAGCTTCGCGCGATGGCCGTCGTCGCGGACGGAGTGGGCCGGAGCGCGGAGGCCCGTTCCTTTCAGGACCATGCGGACCAGCTCGTCCGCGCGATCAACAAGGACCTCTGGAACGAGGAGGCGGGCATGTATTATGACCGCAACGAAAAGACGGGAGAGCCGGTCCGGGTCAAGTCGGCCACGTGCTTCATGCCGCTCTTTGCTGGCGCGGCGACGCCGGAGCGGGCCCGCAGGACGGTGACCGAGCGCCTGCTGAACGAGAAGGAATTCTGGCTCTCCTATCCCGTCGCGAGCTACGCGAGGACCGAGCCCGACTACTACCAGGGATCCCACAACCGGGAATGCAACTGGCGGGGTCCGAACTGGGCGCCCACCAACACCATGATTTTCCACGGGCTTGTCCTCTACGGCTTCGGCGACGCCGCCCGGGAGCTCGCCGGCAAGCTGTTCACGATGGCGCTCGTCAAGAATCAGGCCCTGCGCGAGTACTACAACGCCGAGACGGGCGCCGGCCTCGGCCAGACGCGGTTCTGGGGCTTCACTTCGGTCTACTACGGCATGCTCCTCGAATCCTACCGGAACTACGACGCCTCAGCCCTCGAGGGCCAGTCGGAACCCCTCTTCACCCAGGAACTTGGGCTGAAATTTCCGGGGGCCTAGGAGGCTTTTTTCCGCTTTTTTTGTCAGGTGTACACCCTATGGCGCCGGGCTGCTTTTTGAAGCACATTGGCGCTTGGAAACAAAGGGCGATTCCCGCCCGGAGATCTCCACGAAACCCGAAACACTCCATTTATGCTACAAGACCTCAAAGAACTGTACGGCCGCAAACTCGCCGCTTCTGACGGAGACACCGGCCATGTCGCGGACTTCTATTTTGACGACAAGTCCTGGGTGGTTCGCTACGTGGTCGCCGATACCGGGACGTGGCTCGCGGGGCGAAAGGTGCTTCTCACTCCGCATGCCTTCGGGCCCTTGGAGCCGGATGGCGGCGCCCTCAGCGTCAATCTGACCCGCAAGCAGATCGAGAACAGTCCTTCGATCGATCTGCACAAACCGATCTCCCGCCAATACGAGATCGAATACTACCGCCATTTCGGCTGGCCCACCTACTGGGCCGGCGACTGGATGTGGGGCATCAGCAGCTATCCCGTGGTCCTGCCGGTTCCGGCCGACATTGTGGAGGCTCAGCGGCGGCTCGACCACAAGGGCGACCAACACCTGCGAAGCGCCCGCGCAGTGGACGGCTACCAGATCGAGGCGTCCGATGGGGTGATCGGCCATCTGAGCAGCTTCAGGCTGAACCCTAAAAGCTGGGAAATTCGAGAAGTCGTCGTCGAAACGGGCCACTGGCACCTGGGAAAGACGGTCCTGATTCTGCCGCGGCAAATCGACGGCATTAGCTATCAGGAGGGAAGAGTGTTTGTGAACCTCACCAAGGATGAGATTCAACGCACAGGCGAGGAACAGGTCGCGCACGCAGGCGCGCGAACCCCTTGAGGGCCGATTCCAAGATAGAGGCTGCGGCCTGACCCGGCATCAGCCGCCGGCTGGAATCTGTTCGTAAGAAGGCAGGCCGCGCAGCTCGGCTACGATCTCGAACGAGCGCAAACGGGCTGCGTGGTCGAAGATGTGACCGGTCGCAAGGACTTCATCCGCGCCCGTTCGCTCGACGAAGGCGTCGAGCCCCCTGCGAACGGTTTCCGCGGACCCAACGATCGCCTCCCGCTGCGAATGCTCGATCATCGCCTTCTCGGCGGCCGACCAGAGGCCGTCCATGGTGTCCACGGGCGGATTGAGCGGCGTGGGTTCGCCCCGCCGCAGGTTCAATATCTGCTGCTGGGCCGAGGTGAAGAGCCGCGCAGCCGCGCCGTCCGACTCGGCGGCGTACACGCCGACGCCCGCCATGGCATAGGGACGCTTCAGCGACTCCGATGGCTTGAATTCGCTGCGATAGAGACGAAGCGCCTCGAGAAGATGGTCCGGCGCAAAATGGGCCGCGAATGCGTAGGGAAGGCCGAGCGCCGCCGCCAATTGAGCGCTGAAGAGGCTCGATCCGAGGAGCCAGATCGGAACCCTGAGGCCGGCTCCGGGGACCGCGCGAACGGCCTGCCCGGCGGTTGCAGGCCGAAAATAGCCTTGGAGTTCCAGGACGTCCCTAGGGAAAGTGTCGGCGCTTTCCAGCCGATCGCGCCGCAGGGCGTGCACGGTGCGCGGGTCCGTCCCTGGCGCGCGGCCGAGGCCCAGGTCGATCCGACCCGGGTAAAGGGATTCGAGGGTCCCGAACTGCTCGGCGATCACGAGAGGCGCATGGTTGGGGAGCATCACTCCCCCGGCCCCGACCCGTATTGTCGATGTCCCGGCAGCCACATGGCCGATGACAACCGCCGTCGCCGCGCTGGCGATGCCGGGCATGTTGTGATGCTCAGCCAGCCAAAAACGATGGTAGCCCCAGCGCTCGGCGTGGCGGGCCAGGTCAAGGGTGTTGGCAAAAGCCTGGGCGGCGGTGCCCCCGCGCACGATGGGGGAGAGATCGAGGACCGAAAAGGGAATGGTGCGGCGTTTGGGCATGGAATGGTAGGAGTAATGGGCACTATATCCCTAACAGCCTCTCCCGCAAGGGACCGCGTCCAGCGGGACCCATCCGATTCCGGCCCAACTCGGCCCGGAACTTGCGGTGGGAGCCTGCAAGCCTCTTACCTTTGGTGTAAGCAACCCTCATGGCCCTCCACATAGCCCTCCATCACCGCACATCCTATCGCTACGACCGGCCGATCATGCTGGGGCCGCAGACGGTCAGGCTGAAGCCGGCGCCCCATTGCAGGACCGCCATCCTGAGCTACTCGCTCAGGGTCGAGCCGGCCGAACATTTCATAAACTGGCAGCAGGATCCCCAGGGCAACTACAGCGCGCGTCTCGTCTTCACGAAGCCGACGAAGCTTTTCTCGGTCGAGGTGGACCTGGTCGCCGAGATGACCGTCTTCAACCCTTTCGATTTTTTCCTGGATCCGACAGCCGAGAAGGCTCCCTTCATCTACGAGCAGAAGCTCGGCGTTGAGCTGCTTCCCTTCCTGCGGAAGGACGCCCCGACACCCGCCCTCGATGAATTCCTTCGGTCGATCGACCTCACGCCCCGCCCGTCGATCGATTTCCTGGTCGCCCTGAACCTTCGGGTGAATCGGGCGGTCCGCTACATCATCCGCCTCGAGCACGGCGTCCAGTCGCCCGAGGAGACACTGACCCTGGGCAGCGGCTCCTGCAGGGACTCGGCCTGGCTCCTCGTGCAGGCGCTGCGGCACATCGGCCTCGCAGCGCGCTTCGCCTCGGGATACCTGATCCAGCTTCGCCCGGACGTAAAGCCGGCGGACGGACCCGCGGGCGCCACGCATGATTTCACGGACCTGCACGCCTGGTGCGAAGTGTATCTCCCGGGCGCGGGATGGATCGGGCTCGATCCGACCTCCGGGCTCCTGGCGGGCGAGGGCCATATCCCGCTCGCCTGCTCCCCGGAGCCCTCCAGCGCGGCGCCGATAAGCGGCGCCGTCGAGAAATGCCAGAGCACCTTCGAGTTCGAGATGACGGTGAGGCGCATCCTCGAGACGCCCCGGGTCACCCTCCCCTATTCAGACGAAAGCTGGGCGGCGGTCGACTCGGTCGGAACCCTGGTGGACAAGATACTCAAGACCGAGGACGTGCGGCTGACGGTCGGCGGCGAGCCGACGTTCGTCGCCATGGACGACATGGACGGGCCGGAATGGAACACGGCGGCCCTGGGCCCCCGCAAGCGGGTCCTCGCGGGCAGGCTTTTCGCGAAGATCTTCGCGGAGTTCGGGCGCGGCGGTTTCCTGCACCACGGCCAGGGCAAGTGGTATCCCGGCGAGCCGCTTCCCCGATGGGTTCTCGCGTGCTTCTGGCGCAAGGACGGGGTGCCCCTCTGGCGCGAGCCGCGGCTTCTCGCGGACCCCACGCTGCCCGGAACACACACGACAGCAGACGCCCGGCGCTTCGCCGCCGCCCTCGCCGGGCGGCTGGGCCTCGGCGAGGACCGGCTTGTTCCCGGGTATGAGGATACGCTCTACCACGTCTGGCTGGAGCGGCGGATTCCGGCCGGCTACGATCCGGCCGAGACGAGCTTCAACGACAAAGCCGAGAGGACGCGGCTCGGCGTCGTCCTCGAGACCGGCATCGACTCGCCGGTCGGCTTCGCGCTGCCTGTCCTTCGCGACCACACCGGGAAATGGAATTCCTCGCCCTGGCACTTTGCCGCCGGCCGGATGTTCCTCATCCCGGGGGATTCTCCGATGGGGCTCCGCCTCCCCCTGAATCTTCAGCCCTGGCGCGTGCCGGGCGCCATCGGCCCGATGCCGGACACGGAGGTGCGGATCGCCCTGTGCATCCAGGCGAGGGGCGGGCATGTGTCCGTCTTCCTCCCTCCCTACGACCGGCTTTCGGACTACCTAGCGCTTCTCGAAGCCGTTGAGGCCACGGCCGCCTCGCTTAACATCCCCGTCGTCCTCGAGGGGTATTCGCCGCCGCACGAACCCGTCCTCGACAACATCAAGGTCACGCCGGATCCGGGGGTGATCGAGATCAACATCAATCCGTCGGGAAGCTGGCCCGAACTCGTGCAAAAGACCGAATGGCTCTATGCCGCGGCGCGCGAGTGCGGGCTCGGGGCGGACAAGTTCATGATAGACGGCCGGCACGCCGGCACCGGCGGCGGCAACCATGTGGTCCTCGGGGGTCCGAGCCCGAATGAGAGCCCGATCCTGCGCAGGCCCCACCTCCTGAAAAGTCTCCTCGCGTACTGGCACCAGCATCCGTCCCTGAGTTACCTCTTCAGCGGGCTCTTCGTCGGGCCGACGAGCCAGAGTCCCCGGATCGACGAGGCGCGCAACGACAGCGTCTACGAGCTCGAGATCGCGTTCCTGGAGCTGGACCGTCAGCTCGCCGTGGCCGGCGGCGCGCCCGGCGCCTGCCCCCCCTGGCTCGTCGACCGCATCTTCAGGAATCTCCTGATCGACATGACCGGCAACACCCACCGGGCCGAGTTCTGCATCGACAAGCTCTACTCGCCGGACAGCGCAACCGGCCGGCTGGGCCTCCTCGAATTCCGCGCCTTCGAGATGCCTCCCCATCCGAAGATGAGCCTCGTGCAGCAGCTCCTGATCCGCGCCCTGGTCGCCCGGTTCTGGGAGCATCCCTACGCGCCGCGACGGCTCGCCCGCTGGGGCACGGAGCTGCATGACCGGTTCATGCTGCCCCATTTCCTGCAGGTGGATATCGGCGAGGTCGTGAACGACCTGAAGGAATGGGGATTCCCGTTCGATGAGAATTGGTTCGCCCCCCACCTTGCGTTCCGGGCGCCGGTCTTCGGCAGGGTACGCTGCCGGGAGATGGAGCTCGAGCTCCGCCAGGCCCTCGAGCCCTGGCACGTCATGGGCGAGGAGAACGCGGGCGGCACCGTGCGCTTCGTGGACTCGTCGGTCGAGCGCCTCCAGGTGAAGCTGACCGGCCTCACCCCCGAGCGCTACCAGGTCGCCTGCAACGGCGTCCGAGTTCCGCTTCATTCGACCGGCGTCACGGGCGAGTTCATTGCCGGCGTGCGCTACCGGGCCTGGAAGCCGCCGTCAGCCCTGCATCCGACGATCGGAATCGACGCCCCGCTCGTATTCGACCTCGTCGATACATGGAATGGCCGTTCGATCGGCGGATGCACCTACCACGTCGCGCATCCCGGCGGCCGCAACTACGCCAAGGTGCCCGTCAATTCCTATGAGGCCGAGAGCCGGCGGCTCGCGCGGTTTCTGCCGTTTGGACACACCCCCGGCCAGATGGAGCCCGTGGCGGCCGGCACGGGCACGCCGGAATACACCTACACCGTTGACCTGCGGCTTGCCGACAAGCCCAGGGGCGGACAGGCATAGATGGCGCCCGCCCCGAAACCCCGATGGATGCCCCTTCCCCATTGCTCGCCTCCGACGATCTCCTGCCGGGCTATGCCGGCCTGTCCGGACGCTACGACGAGTGCCGGGCGCCCGACGGCTCGCTAAGGCCCCACTGGGCTGAATTCCTCCGGGGCCTGGGGCCCGACCCGTCCTCGACGCTCAAAGCGGCCGCCGAGGCCTGCGCCCGCGCCGTTCTCGAGCAGGACGTCAGCATGAACGTGTACGCCGGCGCCCGCTCCGAGCCGAAGCCCTGGCCGCTCGATGTCGTTCCGCATCTCCTGAGCGTCGAGGACTGGGAAGTCCTGACCGACGGGCTCCGCCAGCGCGCGCGCCTGTACAACACGCTCCTTTCGGATCTCTACGGCCCCCAGAAATACCTCCGCAGCGGCGCATTGCCGGCGCAGCTCGCCATGGCAAACCCCCATTTCCTGAGGCCCTGCTCGGGCCTCGGCAACCAGCGGGGCATCTACCTCCACCACTACGCCGTGGATATCGCGCGCGCGCCGGACGGGAGCTGGTGGGTGCTCCAGGACCGGCTGGATGCTCCCTCGGGTCTCGGCTACTCGCTTCAGAACCGGCTGATCGTCCGCACGGCGCTGGCCCGCGAATTTCAGCGGGGGCAGGTCGAAAAGCTCGCGAAATTCTTCCGCGACTTTCGCTCCTCGCTCGCCGACCTCGCGCAGTCCCCCGTCTGGGGCGAGGAGCCGCGCATCGTCTTCCTGACCCCGGGCCCCGCCAACGAGACCTACTTCGAGCACGCCTACCTCGCGCGGTTCATGGGCCAGCCTCTTGTCGAGGGCGCGGATCTCACGACGAGGGATCGGCAGGTCTTCCTTCGGACGGTGGGCGGCCTGAAGCGCGTGGACACGATCGTCCGCAGGGTGGACTCCGGATTCTGCGATCCCCTGGAGTTGAACGCCCGCTCCGTCCTTGGCGTCCCCGGCCTCGTGCACGCGGCCCATGGAGGCCGGGTCGCCATCGCCAACCAGCTCGGCGGAGCCGCGCTCGAGAGCGCCTGCCTCCTCGCCTTCCTGAAACCTCTCTGCCGGGCCGTCCTCGGCGAGGACCTGCGGCTGCCGAGCGTCGCGACCTGGTGGTGCGGCCAGGAAGCGGCCAGGCGCTACGTTCTCGACAACCTTGAGAGCCTCGTCATCAAGCCGTCGTTCCGGGAGCGGGGCGCGCTGACCACCCGGTACGGAGCCCTGCTCAGCGAGAAGGAACGCGATGCCCTTGCCGCGGACATCGAGGCCCGTCCCGGCGCCTACTGCGGCCAGGAGCGGGTGCTCCTCGGCACGACGCCCGCCTGGTCGGATAACGCCCTCAGGCCGGTGCCCTTCGTCATGCGGCTCTTCGTCGCCTGGCACGACGGAGACTACCGCGTCATGCCCGGCGGCCTCACCCGGTTCGACCCTACAGGCGCCGATGCCATCGTGTCGCTCCAGCGGGGAAGCGCGACCAAGGACACCTGGGTCCTCTCGGCGGGCCCGACCGAGGATCCGCCCCAGATGACCTTCGCCGAACCGCCGGCCGGCTATCATAGGGCCGAAAGCACGCCCAGCCGCCTCGCGGACAACTTATATTGGCTCGGCCGCTATATCGAGCGGACGGCCCAGATGGTCCGGCTGCTCGACCGGCTCGATCCCCTGCTCCGAAACGAAATCGTGGCGCTCAATCCCGCCGTGGTGAACGATTCCATGCGGATCCTGCTCACGGCTCAGCAAAGCACACCGGCGGAAGAAGCCACGATCGGGGAGCTGGCGACCCAGATCCGGGTCGAGGCGGACGATCCGGACCATCCGGGCAGTCTCGCTGCAAACCTCGGGCAGCTTATCCGGGTCCTCGATCAGGTGAAGGTGAACCTCCCCCCGGAATACTGGCGGATCCTGCGGCGGCTCCGTGCAATCCAGGCCGAGGAACAGCCTCATCTTGAGTCGGACCTCGGCCAGCAATTGGCGACCCTTGAGGCGCTCGGCAGCGAGACCCTGGCCCAGGACACCGGATGGCGCTTCCTCAAGCTCGGCAGCCGGATCGAGCGCGCCCGGCATATCATTTTCCTGGCGGACGAGCTCCTCCTCCCGGAGCGCGCGCCCGGGCAGCCCGCACCCCGGCCGAGCGAATTCCGGCTGCAGACGCTGCTCCATTTCACGGACAGCCTATTCACCTACCGGACGATCTACCACGGGACCTTTCATCCAGCCTCGATCTTCGCCTGGCTCTTCGCCTCCCCGGAAAATCCCCGCGGACTGCGTTTTCAGGCCGACCGGATTGCTGAGCATATCGCGGTCCTGCCCGAGGAACTTGCGCCAAGGGCGGTGCCAGCCCTGCGCGCGACGGCGTTCCGGATCGTCAGCAATGCCAAGCTCGTCGATCCCGCGGCGCTAGCCGGGGACAATCGCCTCGCACAGGCGTTTTTCAGCGAAGCCGCCGCCAATCTGACGGAGCTCAACGACCGGCTGACCCAGATCTATTTCAGTCACTCCGATGTTCCGCAGGCAGTCCGGGGAGCCTGACACGCAGCCGCCCATGCCCCGATACAGCGTCACCCACACGACCGTCTACACGCACGGCTCAGCAGCGACCGCCGCGTGGCAGGCCCTTCATTTGCAGCCGCGCAATGAGGCCGCGCAGCATTGCGACGCATTCGAACTCGAGGTGGCGCCGCATCCGACGGACCTCACCTCCCGCTTCGACTACTTCGGCAACAAGCAGCATCTCTTCACGCTCCGCGAGCCCCACCAGGAATTGACGGTCACGAGCCGGAGCATCGTCCGCCGCGACGAGCCGCACCTTCCCATGGCCGGCCTGACGCCCGCCTTCGGCGAGATTCGGAAACTGATCAAGGAGGCGGTCGTCGAGGAGGACTTCACGCTGGAGCAGTTTCTGCACGCCTCTCCCATGGTGCCGCTCCTCCCCGGGGCGAGGGCGCTCGCCGACGAACTCGGGGACGGCCTCGATCCGGACATCCCCGTGATGGACTGGATCGGCATAGCTGGCGGGCGATTCAAGCAGGCCTTCACCTTCGACAAGGAGGCGACGCGGATCTCGACGCCCATGGCCGAGGTGCTCACAGAGCGGCGCGGCGTATGCCAGGACTTCGCGCACCTCTTCATCAGCTGCCTCCGCCAACGCGGTCTGCCCACCGCGTACGTGAGCGGCTACCTCCTGACGAGCCCTCCCCCGGGCAAGCCCCGGTTGATCGGCGCGGACGCGTCGCACGCCTGGGTGTCGGCCTACATTCCCGGGACGGGCTGGGTGGACTATGACCCGACAAACGCCTGCTTTGTAGGGACGGGGCACATCGTGATCGCCCGGGGACGGGATTTCTACGACGTCAGCCCGGTGAAAGGCCTCTTCAGCGGCGGCGGCGGCCACACGCTTGAGACGGGAGTGACGGTCGAGGAGACGGAGTGAGGGCATATCGGGCCGCTCCGGGTTAAATTCCCATCAATAGAGAATAAGCGCAGCATCCGTGGCTGACTTTATGCTGCGCTGCATTGCATTGCAGCTCGGACATATTCGGATGCATATTAGTCGCCGCGGAAGCCCGGAAATCCCATGTTGAATCCACTAACGACCCATTACCGCGTAGCGCTCGGATTTTCTGCCCTTTCCTCGCTGCTCCTAGGCGGTTGCAATTTCCCTGGGAAATCCGGCGAAACTGATCTGCCGAAATACAAACTGTATCCGGCTCCTTCATTGAGCGTTTACATGAATGGAAATGCAGGGACCGATGCGCTGAAAGGATGGGCTGAAAAGGACAGCTACCTGCCTCATAGAATCTGGATTTGGGAAGACAACTACACCAAGGCGGTCAACTCCCTGAAATCCTGGGTTCCCGACACGCACTCCATACAGGCTTTGTTTCCAGAGGTCGCGGCCGAATACGGCATAGCACCGAACTCGGGCAACGATCTGCCCGGACAGAGCGATGCCTTCTTTTTTGGAGACTCAAGCCAACGGGACACACACCGCCCGTATTTTCCAGATACCGCCGACGGCAGCGACAGCTCGAGGATCAAATATCTTCAAGGCCGAGTCGGTCTGATGATCAAACTCGCTGATCTTGAAAACGACAATATTCTCGTGCGAGACAGCAAGGACTACATCGTCCCGCCGAGTTTCGATTTGAACGCGAGGTTCCCAACAATGCTTAGCCACGAAATGCCGGTCAGCGTGGCCGTCACACCGATATGGGACACTTCTGGCAAAGCCGCAAACACCGCGGATCCCGCGCCGAAGCAGCAGCAATTGGTACTCGATAAGCTCGGAATCTCGGTCCAAGCCGCGCCGCCCGCCCCTCCATCGGGCGCTGTCGACTCCACCGACGCTCCACCAACTAGCGATTTTACCGAAAACCAGAAGGTAACCATAAACATCTCAACAGCCCTCAACAGCGCGTCCGTGCTGGACCGGATACAATATGTCACGACGTATATTTATATGTATCCATGGCAGCGCACCACGAATGGAGATTTGGTCATGGAGAAGGAGTTCTGGCGGCATTTCTTTTCATTCACCCACTTGCCCGACGCGCAAGCCGGTGACGCGTCGACAGTAATACGTGACGGCTTTTCCCGGGCGCTGGACACGATGAAAGTCAGGTTCGTGGACAGCAGCACCCAGGAAAAGCCGGCATCCATCGATCTTGGAACACTGGCGCAGCAGAGGGCCGATGATCAGAGCCTGCAGCTGGGATTGCAGACGATCGCGGGCCTCCTTGGGCGCAATGCCACACTCAACGCCACTGCCACCAGCGCATTGAAAAATGATAGTACAAATTCGCTGACGCAGAAGCAGGAGCTCGATCAGCGGAGCACCTACATCGATGAGCTCGGCGACTTCTTCCGAATAACGCAGCGTGGGATGAAGACCGCCAATGTCGCCGGCCGCTATCAGGAAATCGTGACTCTGCACGTGCCCGCAGGGTCGGAAAGAGTCGTCGCACTCGTAGCGAGCAGAAAACCAAAGTCTGCTCCGCCAGATGCCTCTGCAACGGTTCAATATGAACTCATGGACTTCAAGCAACCGTTGTATTCTCAACTGGATGCCATTGCCTTCAGCGTCGTGGTCGCCCGCGAAAAAACCGGTCTTGCTCCTTCTTCGAAGGAGAAATTTGGCCTCGACGATGCTGACGATGCCGCATTTGTCGTCGGCGTCACGAATCCGCAACGCGTCACGCTTTGGTCCTGGGATCGGGAGTTCGAGAACCTAGACACAAATGCCCTTTTTGGCGACGCCAAGCTGCTTGCGCGGCCCCTTTACATACGGCCCATCGCTGATGCAGGAAACGACTCGCCAAAAAATACGGCGGTAGCCCACCAAGCCTCGGCAGACAAGACGACGGAAACGGAGGTCGCTCAGACGCCGGAACCCCTAAGTACGCCTGTGCCGCTTCTTCTTTCCGGCTTCAGCTACGACCAACGCGAAGTGCTACTGGATAAGATCCGGGCAGGTTTGCCAGAGGCTAGAAAGGCGCCAATTAAAGTTCTGCATGTTGGCGGGGTGGAATATAGCACGTTCAAGCTCTTGGATAATCCGAACTCGACCCTGTATGAACCCATTAAAATTACCGGCTTGGGGGACAAGCCTCCCTCATTTCAAGTGGGCACGCTCGAGGAAGTTGAGTTTTCCGACGGCACCAAGGCGCAGATCCTAGCGGCGCCGTGACGGAGAGCGGATTCAGCGGAGCAGCAAAACCACGACGACGATGAGGAGTACGAGGCCGAGAGATCCGCCTCCGATATAGTACATGTTTGCGAGTTCTGGCGATGCGAGGAGGTGCATGATGGTTCTCTTTCTATTTTGAGGGATTAGACGCAATTCCACAGACCCGGCAATGGGAGGGGCGTTCCCGATCCGGCCACGGGGAGCGCGAAAATATCGTCTGGCTAAATCTTTTGCCCGTTGGGAGCGTCTTGCCCCCTCAATGAAACCCCTCCCCTCCCTCTTTCCCTTGATAGTTGGCGCTCTGGCCCTTGTCGGCTGCGCCACCGCACCCGTCCAGACCGCGCCGGCTCCGGCGGCGGCCCCGGCGCCGAGCGCGAAGTACGCCCCGCCCGCGACGTCCCGCGCGGTCTACAATTTCAATCCGGGATGGAAGTTCGCCTTCGGCGACGCGGCCGGCGCGGATCAGCCCAGTTTCGACGACTCGTCCTGGACCGCCGTCAGCCTCCCCCACACCTGGAACGAGACGGACACCTACAGGGCTTTCATTAACCACAGCGGCGGCGACCAGAGCGAGAAGATGCTGGGGATCGGCTGGTACCGGAAGCACTTTAAGCTCCCGGCAAGCGCCGAGGGCCAGAAGGTATTCATCCAGTTCGACGGGATGCGGCAGGCGGGCCGCTTCTTCCTGAACGGGCAGCCGATCGGCAAGTATGAGAATGGCGTCACAGCCGTCGGGCTCGACATCACCCGGTTCGCCAAGTTCGGCGGTCAGGACAATGTCCTCGCCGTCAAGGTGGACAACAGCCCGAACTACAAGGAGGAGGCGACGGGAACGCCGTTCGAATGGAACGCGAAGGACTTCAACCCGAATTTCGGCGGACTCAACCGGGACGCCACGCTGATCGTTACGGGCAAGGTCTACCAGACGCTCCCGCTCTATGAGAACCTCCAGACGACCGGGATCTACATCTACCCGCAGGCGATCGACCTCGCGAAGAAGACGACGGATGTGAAGGTAGAGGCCGAGGTCGTGAATGAGACGGGCGACTATGCCTCGATCACCCTGTCGGCGGTGGTTGTGGACGCGGACGGGGTCGTCAGGGCGAAACTGGACGGCAACACATCCGACCTGGTCGCCGGCCAGACGGAGACATTCACGGCGACGGGCACCCTTTCGGGCGCCCGCTTCTGGGACGTCGATGATCCGTACCTTTATAGCGTCTACACAATTCTGACCGTGAATGGCCAGGTGGAGGACGTCTGCAAGACGCAGACCGGCTTCAGGAAGGCCGAATTCAAGGGCGGCGTCGGAACGGGCGGCGTCTGGCTGAACGGTAGATTCGTCTGGCTGACGGGATATTCTCAGCGCTCGGCGGACGACTGGCCCGGATTGGGCGGGGCCTACCCCGACTGGATGCACGAATTCACCGCCGCCCTCATGCGGGCGAGCAACGCGAACTACCTCCGCTGGATGCACGTCTCGCCCGAGCGGGCAGATGTCGTCGCCTGCGACAAGTTCGGCATCGTCGACGTCTGCCCGGCGGGCGACAAGGAGCGGCTGGTCACCGGCCGGCAGTGGGACCAGCGGGTCGAGGTGATGCGGGACTCCATGATCTTCTTCCGGAACAACCCGAGCATCTTCTTCTGGGAGGCGGGCAACACGATCGTGACCCCGGACGAGATGGTTCAGTTGGTGGCCCTGAGGAAGCAGCTCGACCCGAACGGCGGCCGGGTGATGGGCACGCGGGACAACGACGTCCTCGATGCAAACAAGGCGCTAACGCCCATGTCGGAATACTTCGGAGTCATGATCGGACAGGCAGCCCAGACCGACAAGATCACCGGCGACCAGATCTTCCGCGGCTACAGCATCGCGCGGCGCGACAAGGCGCCGCTCATCGAGACCGAGGACTTCCGGGACGAGGCCGCCCGCACCGTCTGGGACGACTACTCGCCGCCCCACTTCGGCTTCAAGCCCAAGATCGTGGCGAGCGTCAACGGCCGTCCAGGACCGGGCGGAGACACCTACCACTGGAATTCCGAGACGTTCGCCCTGGCCGCAACCACGCGCTACACGAGCTACGTGCGGAACCGGATCGACAACACCGATCCCGCCCACTCGAAGTGGTCGGCTTATTCGTCGATCTACTTCACGGACTCCGACGCCGACGGCCGGCAGGATGCGAGCGCGGTCCTGCGCGTCAGCGGCAAGATGGACGGCGTGCGCCTCCCAAAGGAGCTCTTCTTCGTCTCGCGCGTGATGCAATCCGCAAAGCCGGACATCCACATCATCGGGCACTGGACCTATCCGGCGGGGACCGTGAAGACGGTCTATGTCGCGGCCAGCCATTGCGACCAGGTCGAGCTCTTCCTCAATGGAAAATCGCTGGGGGTCGAAACGAAGACGGCCACGTTCGTCGACACCTACAACAAGTCGCGCGTCATGGGCTCCGAGCTCCTCCAGGGAATGGACACGGGCTTTGTCTACGCGTTTCCGAAGGTCGCCTTTGTTCCCGGAACGCTCAAGGCCGTCGCCAGCAAGGCTGGGCAGGTCGTCGCCGATGAGACCCTCGAAACCGCGGGGGCTCCGGCCGCCATCAGGCTGACCGTCCACGCGGGCCCGCACGGCCTTCTGGCCGACGGCTCCGACGTCGTTCTCGTGGATTTCGAAGTCGTGGACGCGAAGGGCGAGCGCTGCCCGACCGACGAGGCCCGGGTGGATTTTGCGGTGGACGGACCCGCCGTCTGGCGGGGAGGCCTGAACAGCGAAATGCTCAACTCGACGAACAACCTCTATCTCAGCACCGAGTGCGGCATCAACCGCGTGGCCATACGCTCGACCCTGACGCCAGGCACGATCACGCTCAAGGCGTCGCGCGACGGACTCGCATCGGCGACCGTCCAGATCGAATCCCACCCGACAGAGATCAAGGATGGACTCGAGATGCACATGCCCCAGGGCTACCACGCCCCGGCGCCCGTGATCGCGGGGCTCGTGCCCTGACGTCCCGTCTATCTCCCGGCCGGGACAACGAGCACCGGGCACGGCGCCCTCTTTAGGAGCGCGCCCGCGGCGCTCCCCACCACAAGGTTGTAAACAGCGCCGTGCCCGTGCGATCCGATGACAATGTAGTCGGCGGCGAGCCTCTCCGCCTCCTCCCGGATGCAGGCATCCGGCTGTCCGCAGAGTTTGCTCGTCTCGACATTGAGGCCGTCCGTCGTGAGCCCGGCTTTCCATTCCGCTAGTTTTCCAACGGCACTGTTTTCAGATGCGACGGCCAGATCCCCCAGGACCGGGCTGTATTCGCTGGTGATCACCGCCGGCTGGATGACGTGGACGAGGACGATCCTCGCCCCGGTCGCCCGGGCAAGCGCGGCCGCCGCGCCTACGACGGGTTTGGTGGCATTCGAGAAATCGATGGCTGCGATGATGGTTTTCATGGCTGGGACTCCCCTTTCGGTTCCAAGGATAGCACCGGCTCACCGGCCCGGCTGCGCAAAGATTGCCATACTCGCCACGGAAATTGCTCGATTCAGCGCTTGGTAGCCTTGGGGGACACGAGGTTGCTTTCCGTATTCTCCTTAACCGCCGCCATCATCTCATCCATCCCCTCCTTGATCTCCCCCACCTGGGGATGCACCTCTTTGATGAGGTCGTGCTCGATCTTGGAAAGCTTCTCTATCCGCTTCCCCTGGCCCCGAAGTTGGTCGAGGAAGGCATTCTGCTTGGCCGAGATCCGGTACATCCACCAAAAGCACACGGGCCAGCAAATGGTTCCCGCCAGCGTCATCAGGAAGGCTGCTCGATTCATTTGGGGAATGCTGACCGCAGGGGTCGCGGACGGTTCCCGCATCGCGGGCCTGGATGTAAAATTCCAGGGGGCCTCGCTTGGGATTGATCGGACATAGTGCGACCGTACAGTGCCGCATGCGGAAATCCCCGGCGACGATCGTCCCCCGTGCCGCCGCCGCCCTCGCCCTGGCGTCGGCGCTCGCAGGCGCCCCCACGCGCGCGGCCGGGCCCGCGGAACCGCTCTGGGCCTATGGATACCTGGTGCCGCCCTCAGCCGGCGACACGACGGGCCCGGAGAGCCAGCCTCCCCGCCAGCCGCGTCCGGCCCCGGACTCCCCGGAACAGGTCATGCCCCGGCACCTCGCGGGAAGCGCGGCAGCCTACTCCTACGCCTACGTCCACGATGGAAGGAACCTCGTCGACTGGTTTCCCGGCGACCATCCGCCGATGCCAAATGTGGTCGCGCACGGGCCCGCGAGCCTGGGCCGGGCGGCCCGCGGCTGCGCCTCCTGCCACCTTCCCACGGGCATGGGGCGGCCCGAAAACGCTCCCGTCGTCGCGCAGACGGCCGCCTACTTCCTCCGGCAGCTCCGGGATTTTCGGAGCGGGGCCCGGCGCTCGGCCGATCCCAGGAAGCCGAACACGCCGCTGATGATCGCCCTCGCGAAGGCGATGAGCGACGAGGAGATGAATGCCGCCGCCGCCTATTTTGGATCGATGAGAGGAAGGCCGTGGACGCGCGTCGTCGAGACCGGCCTCGCGCCGCGGACCCGCATCGAGGGGAACCTGCTCATCGCGGTCGCATCCGCGATGAGCGATCCGATCGCGGGACGGATTGTCGAGGTTCCCGAGAACGAGGAGCAGTCCGAGATGCGGCGCAACCCGCGCTCGGGCTTTGTCGCCTACGTTCCGGTCGGCAGCATCGCGAGGGGCGCGAACCTCGTCGCGACCGGGGGCGCGGCGATCGTGGATGGCCGGATGACGGCGGGCAGGACGATCGCCTGCGCGATCTGCCATGGCCCGGACCTCAGGGGCCTGGCCGAGGTCCCCGGCATCGCCGGGCGCTCGCCGAGCTACATCGCGCGCCAGCTCTATGACCTGAGACAGGGCACGCGCAACGGAACCTTCGCCCCCCTCATGCAGCCGGTCGTGGCCAATCTGGCCGACGCCGACTTTGTCGCCATAGCGGCATACGTGGCCTCGCTGCCGCCCTGACCCGATGGCTAGCTTGCCGCTATCGTCTTGGCGACGTGCGTGAGGAGCATTTCCCGGGTAAAGGGCTTGTGCAGGATCTCCACGGGGCCCAGGCCGACCAGGCGGTCGAGAATATCCTGCTCGCTGAAGCCGCTCATCACGAGAACGCGCGCTTCCGGCTTGAGGGCGCGGATTTCCCTCAGCACCTCGGCCCCATTCAGGCCGGGCATGGTGAGGTCGAGGAGCACGGCCGTGAAGCTCTCGGGGGCCGCGCGGAAGTGATTGACCGCTTCGTGGCCGTTGACAGCCGCGACGATCTGATAGCCCTGGTGCCTGAGCAGGCGTTCGATCGTCTTCAGGACCGCGGGTTCGTCGTCCGCAACGAGGATCGTGCCTCGCCCGTCCGCCGGAGGCGGCGGCGCAGGAGGCGCGGCCTGGAGCGGCGGCATCGCCGCGGCGGCAACCGAGGCCGCCGGGAGATAGAGCCGAAACGTCGTGCCGCGCATGGGGGCGCTTTCAGCCGTGAGGGCGCCGCGGCAGGCGCGCACGATGCCGAGCACGGCGGCGAGGCCCAGGCCGCGGCCAGTGAACTTCGTCGTGAAGAAGGGATCGAAGATGCGGGCGAGGGTCGCCGGATTCATGCCGTGGCCCGAGTCGGAGACCTCGAGGCAGGCGCATTCGCCGGCAGGCAGGTCGAATGAGTGCACGATCCCGTCGTGCACGGGCTCCGGCCGCCCCTGCCGCGTCGTGAGCCGGATCTCGCCCTCGTTTTCACCGAGGGCGTCCGAGGCGTTGATCACGAGATTCATGACGACCTGCTGGATCTGGGATGCGTCGACTTCCACCAGGGGGAGCTCGTCGGCGAGGGTCAGCACGAGACGCGCCTTCTTGCTGATCGAAATCTGCAGGAGGTTCGTCGTCTCCCGCACGAGGCTGCTGAGGTCGATGCGCTGGACGACAAAGCTGCCCTTTCCGGCATAGGCGAGCATCTGCCGGCAGAGGTCGGCCGCCCGCTGGCCCGCGGTCTCGATCAGGGAAAGGCGATCGGCACGATCCTTGGCCGACTGGTCGGCAACCCGCAGGAAGCTCGTGTTGGCGATGATAACCGTCAGGAGATTGTTGAAATCGTGTGCAATTCCCCCGGCCAGGACGCCGAGGCTCTCCAGCTTCTGGGTCTCGAGCATCTTCAGCTGCAACAGCCGGCGGTCCTCCTCCATCTGCTTGAGGTCGGTTATGTCCACCAGAGTGGTTATTTCCTGGACCTCGCTCGTGACGGGGTCGCGGAATAGGTGGCTCGTCAGGACCGCCCAGACCACCGCTCCGTCGGAGTGAATGTAGCGCTTCTCAAGGAGAAAGTGGTCGATCTCCCCCCGGTAGAGCCGCTCCCGGAGGACGCGCTGCACCTCCCGGTCGGCGGGATGGGTCGCCGCGACATAGTTCTCGGTGTCGTGGGACTTCGAGGCGGGCACCCCGGTGATGCGTTCATGGGCCGGGTTGACGAGGCGGGTCTCCGCCTGGGCGCGCTGGAGCCAGGAAAGGCCGACCGGCGCGTGCTCGTAGATGAAGCGAAACTGGATCTCCTGGCGCGCCAGCTTCTCCTGCGTCCGCTTGAGGTCCGTGATGTCCGTGTGCGTGCCAGCGATCCGCAGCGGCGTCCCGTCGGGGGCCCGCGCCACGACCTTGCCGCGGTCGAGGATCGAGCGCCATTCTCCGGATTTCGTACGCATCCGGTATTCGCTGTTGAACCGGCCGGGGCCCAGGGGCGAACGGAACGCCTCGCGATTCGGCCGGTCGTCGGGATGGACGAGCTTCATGCCTCCGTCAAACGTCGGCTCGATGTCGGTTAGGGAAAAACCGAGCATCGAGGCCCAGCGCTCGCTTCGCTCGATGCGGCCGGTCCGCAGGTCCCAATCCCAGAAGCCGTCCTCGCTGCCTTCCAGGACGAGCGTGAGCCGCTCCTCGCTGAGGCGGACGGCCTCGGCCTGCCGCTTCAGATGCCGGAGCAGCCTGCGCTGCCAGGCAAGCGCGCAAAGAATCAGCACGAGCCCAAGGATGCCGGGCAGGACATAGGGGCGGATGTCCCGGAAACGCAGGCCCCGGGGATCGATCGGATCGATCCATTTCTCGTAAAGGCGGTCGTAGGTGCCGTCCGCGTGGAGGCGGGCGAGGCCCTCGTTGATCAGGGCGAGCCGAGCCAGATCGTCGGGCTGGAGGCCGATGTGGAGCCGCGGCGCAAAATCGGGAACCACCACGTCGGCGACCTCGAGGTTCGTCAGGTGCTCGTCGCGGATGTCCTTCAGGCCGATGATCCGCGCATCGAAGGCGGCGTCCGCGCGGTTTTCGGCAACGTCCCGGAGGGAATCGGCCAGCCTGACGGTGGGGACGATGTGCTGGGCCCAGCCGCGCACCGCGAGGTACTCATACGGCGCGCCGTAGAGGTTGACCGAAACCCGGTGATCCCGCAGATCGCTCAGGCTCCTGATCGAATGGTCGCCCTTCCGGACGAAAATGGCGCCGTTCATCACGATGTTCGGGACGGAAAACGCGATGAAGCCCGTGCGCGCGCTCGTGTAGGCGATGTTGGCAAGCGCATCGGTGCGGTGCGCCTTGAAATCGTCGAACATCCCCTGCCAGGGCTTGGGGACATAAACCACCGTGAAGCCCATCTCCCGGGCCAGGTCGTTCATGATGTCGACGGCGAAGCCCGCGGGCACGCCCTTCGCGTCCACGAAGGTCATCGGCGCGCCGTCCACATCGATCCCGACGCGCAGCGGCTCGGCGCGGGCGGAGCCGCAGCCGGCGGCCACGGCCAGGCACGCCAGGATCACTCCTGGACGAAGGGGCATAATATCGAACCGGAAGGCTGGATCACGAGGGGAGTGTAAAGCATTGGCGCAAACAGGCGCCCTCTGCAAGCCGCCCGAAGTCGCGCCCAAACGACCCCTTGGAATCACCGCCGCCCGCGACCCGCTTCGCGCGAGGCTTGGTGGTATTTTATCCGTATGGCAGCCAGATCCACCCTCGGGCGCGGCAGCTGCATGTCCATTCCCTCCATCGCCTCGACGATGATGCGCGAGATCGCGAGGTTTCGAAACCACTTGTGGTCGGAGGGTATGACGTACCAGGGCGCGCGCCGGGTGCTGCAGCGGCCGAGGGCCTCCTCGTAGGCGGCCGTGTAGCTTTCCCAGTACTTCCTCTCCCCATAGTCGGCTTCGCTGATCTTCCAGCGGCGGCTGGGGTCCTTCAGCCGCTGTCCGAAGCGCTTGAGCTGCTCCTCCTTGCTCAAGTGAAGGAAGAACTTGAGAATCGTCGTCCCATTTTCGACAAGGAGCTTCTCAAAGCGGTTGATCTCCCCGTAGCGCCGAGACCAGACGGCCCGCGGGACGAGGTCGTGCACCCGGGCGATGAGCACATCCTCGTAGTGCGAGCGGTTGAAGATCACCACCTCCCCGCGGGCGGGAGTCGCCCGGTCGATCCGCCATAGAAAATGGTGGGACGCCTCCTCGGCGGAGGGCTGCTTGAAGCCGACGACTCGGCAGCTTTGGGGATTCATGTTTCCCAGGACATGCCGGATCACGCCGTCCTTGCCCGAGGCATCGAGGCCCTGCAGGCAGATAAGAAGCGACCGCCGGCTTTCGGCGAATAGCCGGTATTGGAGATCGTCCATCCTCTTCCCCAGGCGCCGGATCTCATGCCGGGCGGTCCGCTTGCTCTCGCCAGGCGGCGTGAAGGCGGGGTCGAATTCCCGAAGGCGGACTTTCCTCCCCTGGGGGATTTTGAATTTCTTGCGAATGTTCACGGCCGGTCCCGGTTTCGCCGGGGCAGCGCCCATCATGCCCGATCCGGGTGCCGAAACGAGCAGGAACTGGCTCCCCGCTTCAACGGCCTGCCCCGAGCCCGCGGGCTCACGGAGCCATTGCGGCGATCGCCTCTCGCGCGCCCTTCAGGTCCTCCAGGCCTTCCTGGAGGACCTTCTGGAATCGGAGCATGTGATCATCGACCATCTCGTTGCCGTCGACGGCGACTTCCTCCACAAATTTCCGCAGGCACATGTCCGCGTCCAGCCTCCAGAGGTTCTCGGGAGCAACGCCTTCGGCGATGTCGATCGAGACGTCGCCGCGGCCCGCGCGCGCCATCCACCTCGAGAAGGACCGGCAGAGGTAATGGTTGATGTTGGCCGCGCCGGTCTTGCCCGCATACGGCTCCTTGGAAAGCCGGCCGTTCGCATCCGCCCGGACGTGGCCCTCCTTGAGCCTGCAATAGTGCGCGGAGCCGATGTTGGCGATCGCGGAGGGCCGCGAGAAGGTCTTCACCATCGGGCCGGGCTCGCGCATGCGCCGCGTCAACTGCGAAGTGACCAGGCCCTCCGGATCGTCGAAGAATCCATTGTGCCCGAATTGATGCCACGTCAGCGACACCGCGGAAAACGAGCCAAATCCGGCGAGGAACGCCTTCAGGCTCTCATGCTGCCTCAAAACGACGAATTCATCGACGTCCAGAAAGCCGACCCAATCGAAGTCCAGGGCGTGCTCCCGGACGGCATGCTCGTAAGCCTTCGTCTGCCGGTTTCTCCCCGGCAGGCCGGCATGGCGCCCGTGCCAGGGAACCACGGTCACAAAACTTCCGTGGGCCTCGAGCAGCCGCGCCAGAGGCAGGCGGGGATCGTCGTCATAGAGAATGACCCGGTCGACCCCGATATGCCTGTGGTAAAGGAGCCATTCGTCGACAAACCGCGTCTCGTCCCGGGCGATCCCGGCGATGCAGACGGTCGGATTCAAGGCAGGCTGGATGTCCACAGGGGTGTTCACGTTGCAATTTTTCCCACTTCGGTCATTTTTTGCGGTCGAAACCAGCCCGGCAGCCGTTCCGCTGCCCCAGTCCAACCCACGCCGGCAAGGAATGGCCCCGGCGGGCAAAGGCAACTTATCCCATGAAGTATAAATACCCCATCCTAGCCCTGACGCTGGCCCTTCTGGGCCACGCCGCGATCGCCCAGGCACCAGCTCCCGCCGCCCCGCCCCCGCATCTGGACGCATCCGCGCCTCTTGCGAAGAAGGACAAGGGCCAGTTCCTCAAGCGGCACGAGTCGTTCCTCGCCCGCGGAAAGTCGGGCCCGATCGGCCTCCTCTTCCTGGGCGATTCGATCACGGACAACTGGAGCCGGGCTCCGCAGATCTTCGAAAAATATTACGGCGGGTTTCAGCCGGCGAATTTCGGAATCGGCGGCGACACGACCCAGAATGTGATCTGGCGGATCGAGAACGGCGAACTGGACGGCATCCACCCGAAGGTCGTGGTCCTGATGATCGGCACGAACAACTCGGCGAGCAACACGGCCGGCGAGATCGCCGCAGCGGATGCGAAGATCATCCGCATGATCCAGGCGAGGATTCCAGGGACCAAGATCCTGCTCCTCGCCATTTTCCCGCGCGGGCCCCGGAAGAACACAAACGGCACGCCGGACAACTACGTCCTGCGGATGTCCGTCATCGGGCCCGTGAACGAACAGCTCGCCCGCCTCGATGATGGCAAGAACGTGCGCTACCTTGACATCGGGCCGAAGTTTTTCGGAGCGGACGGCAAGATCCCGGATGCGATCATGGGCGACCACCTCCATCCCACCGTCGCCGGCTATCAGATCTGGGCCGACGCGATGCAGCCCCTCCTCGACGAGATGCTCCACGGCTGACGTCAGACCCCCTTTTTCAAGTAAACCAGGCTCGTGCCGCTGATGGCGCGCAGGCCGAGGCGCTCGCGCTCCTCCAACTCCTCCAGGGCACGTGTGACGCCCTCCCATATCCCGTAGTCGTGCCAGAGGATCACCCCGCCCTCCCGGACAATGTCCATGGCGGCGCGCGTGTCCGAAAGCGCGTAGTCGTACGCATGCGACCCGTCGACAAAGACAAGCGAGCAGGAATTGCGGTACGGTGAATAGTCGAATGTCGCCGAGTCTCCGAGATGCTGGAAGATCCGGGAAATCTCCGCAGGATGGGCGCCCCGGTATTTCTCATAGCGCGAGCCCGGGACGGGCTTGTCGACCATGTGGCGCTCACCCTCCGCAATCGCAAATCGGGTCGCCTGGTCGGGAGGCAGGTCGAGGGTGTGGACCCGGCAGCCGGACGGGGCGCTCAGCGCCAGGTTGAGGGTGGTCCGGCCGTCGAAGGTGCCGATCTCGAAAAGATTGGTTCGGTCCGGGCAGGCAGCCGCAAAAGCGGAGAGGATGGCAACTTCGCTGATGCGGACATTTCCGTTCTCCTTGCGCTCCTCCCATACCCGCGGCGCGCGGGATAACGGCAAGCGCGTCCAGCTTATCTCCGCCAGGCGCGTCTTCTGGAGGAAGGGATCCCCCTTTCCCCTGACGGAGCGGGAAAACCTCCGCCAGCGGCGGGAGAGCGAGGAAAGCGGAAGGTAGATGCGCGTGGCGTAAAAGCCGTAATAGAGCTCTTTCACGAAGGTCGGTGCCGGTGGCCGGATGTTCAGGCGGGCCTGCGGAATCGGCAGATGAAAGCATGTTGTTGATAAACAACAAGCCTGCGCATTTTTCCCGCCAGGAATAGGGGTTCAAACAGCGTGTGCGTGTGCCGATAGGTAGACGGACCATTGTGCGCAGCCACAACGGGCGGCCGTCTCGCGGCCTTTGGTCCGGACATGCTCACATTTCTCACCTCAAATCTGGACTATATCATCCTTCTTCGCAGCTGGATGCTGGCGGGGCTGGCGCTGAGCGCATGGGCGCTCGCCCGGAAGGAAAAGCGGCACGGCTGGGGCTGGATGGGCATCCTTGGCTTCGCACAGGCGCTGCAGGCGTGGCTCGAAATCTTCATCCTCGACGGCCCCCAGCGGCCTATCCTGAACTGGGCGCATCACGCGCTCCTGCTTGCGTGCGTCCTCATCGCGGTTGCTTTTACCCGCGCAAGCGCGGCCGCGGGCGGCTGGCGCCGCGGCTCGCGGTCCTGGCTTCCGTGCGCGCTCGCGGCCCTGGCCCTTTCCCTGATCGGCGGCGCCTGGGGTGAGCAATACCGGATGGAGATCGTCCGGCTCGGACTGGCGGCCGCGCTTTCGGCCGGAGTCTGGTGGCGCTGCGCGCGCTGCCGCGGAGCGGCAGCGCCGAAAACCTGCGACGCCTCGTGGCGCAACCGGCGGATCGCCTGCGCCGGGCTCCTTGCGATCATCGCCCTGACGGGGCTCGTCGCGGCCTCGCTATCCGGCAGCCGGCAGGAAGCCCTGATGCGGGCCCAGGTCATGACGCGTGCGCAGCTCGCGGCGGCGGCCATCGACATCGACGAAGTCCGTCCGCTCCAGTGGAGCGATGCGGACCTCGCGAGCCCGCACTACCTCCATTTCAAGGAACTCATGAAGGCGTTCCGCAAGGCGAACGGCGACCTTCGCTTCGCGCTTCTCGCCGGGATGCGCGACGGAAAATGCTACTTCATCGCGGACAATGAGCTGCCGACCTCGCCCGACTACTCCCCTCCGGGCCAGTACTACGCGGAGGCAGCGCCCGACTACGTCCGAGGGATGGCATCCCACCAGCCGTTTCTCGTCGGGCCGGTGACCGACCGATGGGGCACCTGGATCATCGGGTCGATCCCCGTGGCGGATTTCGGAGCCCGCGGGTCGGTCAACATTGAGCTCGATATCGCCGCCTCAAACTGGGCCGCCCTCGTCCGCGGCGCGCGGCTGCCGGTCGTCCTGATAACGCTCCTCATCTCGGCCCTCGTCATCGGATCCTTCGAGGTGCAGGAGCACCTGCGGGAGCAAGCCGCCGAGATGCGCGTCGCCAAGGAGGCCGCCGAGGCGGCCACGCGCGCCAAGAGCGACTTTCTCGCTGTCATGAGCCACGAGATCCGAACGCCGCTGGGCGGCGTTATCGGGATGCTGGACCTCCTGAGCGGCGCGCCGAGCGCGGCGGAACAGAAACAATACACCGAGGTTGCGCGCGACAGCGCCGAAACCCTCCTTCAGATCCTCGACGACATCCTCGATACGGCCAAGGTCGAATCCGGCAAGCTGACCCTCGAGGCGATCCCGTTCCGGCTGCGCGATGAATTCCGGCTGACCCTGGCCGACGCCCGGCTGCGGGCCGGGAACAAGGGGCTTGAATTCGGGGAGGACGTGGATCCGGCCGTCCCCGACATCCTGATCGGCGATCCCACGCGGCTGCGCCAGATCCTGAGCAATCTCCTGAGCAACGCTCTCAAGTTCACGGAGCAGGGAGGCGTCTACGTCGAGATCGGCTGCGACCGGGGCGAGCCCGGAAAAGCCGTCCTGAGGATCTCCGTGCGCGACACCGGGATCGGCATCGCCGAGGAAACCCGCTCGCGGCTGTTCTCGAAGTTCTCGCAGGAGGACGTCTCGACAACGCGCCGCTTCGGGGGAACCGGCCTCGGTCTTTCCATCGTGCGCGCCCTGGCCGAACTCATGGGGGGGACGGCGACCGTGACAAGCACCCTGGGCAAGGGATCCACCTTCACCTTCACCGCGCGGCTCGCCGCGGGCAGCGGCCAGAAGCGGCCGGCAACCAGGCAGGCGGACTTCGGAAACGGCCGCGGACCGCACGCAGTGCGGCTGCGCGTGCTGTGCGCGGAGGATGATCCCACGAATCGGATCATCGCGGAGGCGTTCGTCACCGAAATGGGCCACGCCATCGAATTGGCGCACAACGGCCGGGAGGCCGTCGAGCGGCTCAGGGCGGGGCATTTCGACGTGGTCCTCATGGACAGCCGCATGCCGGTCATGGACGGCTTCGAGGCGACGCGCCTGATCCGCGGAAAGGATTCGGACGATATCGACCACGATATCTACATCATCGCGGCGACGGCCAACGTCTCGAAGGCCGACCGCGACAAATGCCTGGCCGGGGGCATGGACGACTACCTTGCAAAGCCCATCCTTCGCGCGGCGCTCCATGCAGCCCTCGGACGGGCGATCGCACGGCTGCAGAAACGGGGCGTCGCCCTCCCTCCGATGCCCCGCGAACATCTCGAGGCCCTGGCCGCGCAGGCCATCGAGCCGCGGATGGACAGCGCCGCGGCCCTCCACCGCACGGGCGGCGACACCGACCTCCTCGGCAGGCTTGCCGCATCCTTCTGCCACGATTTCCCCGCGACAAACGGGCAGCTCCGGGCGGCGATCGAGCGCCTCGATGCGGAGGCGACGGAAATGGCCGCGCACAACCTTCGCGGCTCGCTTTCGATCTTCGCGGCCGAGCGGGCCGCCGCCATGGCCAAACGCATCGAAACGGCTGCCAAAGAAGGCGCCTGGGACGAGGCCGGCCGGGCCCACGCGGACCTTGAGCGGGAGATGGACGGGCTCCTGCCCATCCTCGCCGACCTCGCGCATCCGGAAGCGGCCATTTCAAACGCATGAACACGACATTCGCGGACGCCCCCAAGGTCATTGAATCGGTCCGGGACAAGGCCCTGCCCCGGGCGCCCGGCGCGCCGGCCGCGAGCCCGCCCCCGCAGGCGCCGCGGAGCATGATCCTGATCGTGGACGACGAGGCCAACGGGCGGATGCTGCTCCAGGGGCTTCTCCAGCAGGAGCCCTACGTCCTGATCGAGGCGAGGAACGGAGGCGAGGCGATGGAGCTCGCCCTGAAGCACCGGCCCGACGTCGTGCTCCTCGACGTGATGATGCCCGAAGTGAGCGGCTTCACGGTCTG
>CAZJNA010000009.1:0-48630 GCA_964547325.1 uncultured Opitutaceae bacterium
GAATCGCCAGCGCTCCAGCCACGATTGGCGGGCGGTATTGCGCAGCTCACGGTTCAATCTTGATCCTGGCATCCTCCTGCCAGTCTGTTCCCGCAGGTTGAACGAATGAGAACGCGCTCCGCCCCTGTCGAACGTCGGCGGCTCGCTCGTGCTGGCAGCCGCCAACAAGCAGCGCAAACAGCAAGATCGAAGGGGGATCGATGCTGCGACGACGCCGGGTGCCCATGCTATCCCCCGTCATCTTGAAATGGAGCAACCGGAAGGATGATCTCGGAGGGATGGGCTGGATCCACGTAGAGTGAATTGTGCGCCGCGCGCGCCGCACCATGCGCCTGTGCCGGCAATCCGTTGTTCGAATTCACTTCGTAACCGGGTGCGCTGGTCGAGGCGATATCGACACGGATGCGATTCCCGCGATTGAAGACCATGCTCGTCGACCACAAATCTATCTCGAGCGGATAGATTCTTCCAGGCTCAAGCACGTGCTCCCGTCCCAACGATTGCCAATAGCGGGCGCGGATTGCCCCTTCGGCAAGATTGTACGACTTGCCATTGGCGCCAACGACGCAGAGACGCACGATGACATCGGTGTCCGGCGCGTCGCTTGAAATCCAGACCTTGGCTGTCATCCGGCCATTGACTTCCACAGGCTTTGGAAGCGGATCGGTCGTGAAAACAAGGACATCGGAACGTGCCTCCACAATGGCTTGGTCCACCGGGCCCGCCAAAAGCGAATTGATGGGGAGTTGCGGGCCACCGACCGTCGGCACAGGACGCGCCGGATCGGAAGTCCACGTGATGGCGGACTCGTGCCCAGAAGACGGCTGGAATCCTGCAGTATGATCCGAATGCAGAAATAGAGCCTCCGGCTTGGAGTCCGGACGCGGCCACCGATCTGCGGTGCGCCAAAAATTACCGGGGGCGTGCGGATCAGTCGTGTCCCCCATCACGTAATAGCGCACGGGCTGCGCCGGCCCGATGCCGTTGTCGTCGCCCTTGACGGCATAATCGAGCCAGCTTTGTGGATTGATGAAAAGGTGCGGAATGGCGTCGGCGCCGGGAAATGTGAGTTCGCCCGCATGCGCGCTATGAGAGCCGTGGGTCCATGGTCCCATGATCAGCCGCTGCCGGCCACGGGCGTGCGGACCGCCGTGCTCATTGTAGCCTTCGAATGAGTCGAGCGTCCCCTGCGTGAAAATATCGAACCATCCGCCCTCATGCATCGCGGGAGCATCGATCAGTTGGTAGCGCCCATCGAGATCTCGGAGAGCCCAAAATCCGTCGTAACTGGGGTGAGACGTCCAAAGGCGAAGCGTGGCGGGATCATACCGATTCAATTGGACCCAATCCTCGACCAGCGCCTTGCGAAAAACGCCCTGACGATAGATCCCGGCATACAAGCTCGGCGTCGCCATCTGGATGTACTGGGCGGTCAAAGGGCTGACTCCGGTTCCCGCCAGCTGGAGTTGGGCAATTCCGAGCGCGGAGCCGCCGAATGTTGCTACGCGCCCATCGCACCAAGTCTGGGCTGCAATCCACTTGAGCGTGTCAGCGCCGTCATGGTGCGCCGCCCAGCCGTCAGCCTCAAAGGCAACATTGGCGCCTCCCGAGGCCCCCCGGCCGCGGGTGTCCTGAACGACCAGGACCCAGCCGTCCTTCGTCCACGGCAATGACCTTCTTTCAAAATTGCCCCCGGCCTTGCCATAGGGCGTGCGGACCAACGCAACGGGCCAGGGTCCACTCCCCTCCGGGAAGTACGCGTCCGTGCTCAGGCGGATCCCATCGCTCATCGCCACACGGTATGCCACTTTGGGAAAAAGGGCGCACGGCAACGCCATAAACCCAATCAAGGCCGCACCTAGGCTAATTCTTGTGGCAAACATCGAATGCCGGAAACTCACCCTGCACTTTCCAGTGCTTTTAGGACAACGCTTTTGCGACAGGCGCTGATGAGCCTCAATTTTCCAGCGAAAACACTATTGGAATCTGCATACGCGTGTACACCGCATGGCCGGCCTTTTCGCCAGGCTTGAATTGCCATTGACTGACTGCGGAGATTGCCGCCCTTTCGAAATGAGAGGCATCGTCGAAGGACAATGGACTAGACTTGCCCCGCGACTTCACCGCGTGCACGTCGCGCACCGCGCCTTCCGTATCCACGAGAAATGCGACTACAACCTCTGCGGAGACTCCTTCCTTCTTCATATTGTAAGGGTACGCCGGCCGCTTTTGGTAGGTCACCAACGGGCATTTGTCCAGCATCTCAACATCGAAGACTTGTATGCTGTACCCCGGCGTTCCAGGGCTCGGATTAACCTCCAAGGAAAGAGGCTTTTCGTCGGAAGCCGCTTGCGCAGCGCCAGCTTTCACCTCCATGGGGTTCATCCGCACGATTTCATTTGGTGGAGGCAGCTTCGGCGCCTGTATTTCGGAAGGATTTTGGCCCGGGGGAACTCCAATTTCGGCAGGCTTGGTGGAAAAGACGATCGGCGCACGCATGGCGACATTCACTGCGCGGCCGCTTTTCTGCCCGGCAATAAAATGCCATTTGCCGACAGCGTCGACAGCCGCGGCCTCAAATTCACTCCGGGTGGAACTGACGACATGCGCCCCGCGCACGACGCCATTCGAACCGACGACGAATCCCACGACGACTTGCCCGGAAATCCCTGCCTTTTTCATTTCTGCGGGATACCTGGGCCACGGATGGGCCAACGCCGTCGGTTTCTGATCCAATTCGTTGTAAGGGTACACGACTTCGGTCCGATTCGGCTCAACGGAAGCCGAATCGGCGGGGCTGGTCGCAGTGGAAAGCACAGTGGTATGATCCGTGGAAACCGGTGCTGTGGTGCCTGCCTCGGGCATGCGATTGGCATCGAGATCGACCGATCCGGAATAGCCGCTGAGGGCCATTAGCGTGGCTCCGGCGCCCAACATCGCCACACGCACAAGCGCCCGTTCCGGACGTCGGGCTCCGGACAGGATCTGCTTGAGCCGGGAAGCCACCGGCGGCATCGCGGCGCTGGCGAATCCGATCTGCGGCAGGCCGATCGAGAGCCGTACCGTCTTCAAGATTCCGCTCGCATAGGTATCGGGGGCGGCAGTGATCTCGAGTACCCGATCGTCGCAGGACTTTTCCGCTTCGACGTTCAGGCGGCGCTGCAAAAGCCAGACCACGGGATTGAACCAAAACGCGCTCACCAGGAGCATCTGGAGGAAGTTCCACCAAGGATCGCGGCGGCTCACGTGGACAAACTCGTGCACGAGGATCGCCTCGAGCTCCTCGGGCAGAAGCGCGGCCTCGATGCCCCGAGGGAGAATCACGATCGGCGAGATCACACCCAGTACGCCGGGGCCGTGGCCCGTCTCGACGCTCAAACAGGGGGGAGGCGCCTGGAGTCCCATCCTGCGAGCGGCGGCTTTTGCCGATTCAAGAAGGCCGTCCTCCAACGGACTGGCGGGCGCAACCAGTCGTCGCCGCAGCCGCTTCCCCCGAATGGTCCAAACACCGAGCAGAAACGCAAAGCCCACCGCCCACACACAACCCGCCAAGGTCCAGAATCCCCGGCCGGCGGCGGCATCGGCGTAGACGGGTGACATCCACATTCCCGAAGGAAGCATTGCCGACAACGGAAGCTGCCCAAATTTCATGGAACCGCCGAAAGCGTTCGTCAGCCGTTCGGCCAGCGAGCCAATGACGGCCGCCGGGATGGCAAACTTGACCAGTGCCACCCACGCCAGGGCCCGCCGCGTTCGCGCGGATAAATTCAGGCCGAGGGCGAGCAATCCAAGAATCGCAAGACCGACTGCGCTGGATTGCCAAAGGTGGCTCACGATTGCAGACCGTGAACCGTAGATCCAATCACTGATCGTTGTCATGGGGGTATGGGGACTGAGGGTTCCGCCCGCTCAAGGGGCGCGGCGTTCCTTAACCAGTTTTTCGAGTTCCTTGATTTCCCGCAGGGAGATCTTTCCGGACTCCGCAAGATGGGCGACCAAAGGCTCGTGCGAGCCGCCGAGGATTCCCACAAGATCGTCGATCAGCGCGCCCAGAGCGGACTTCCGGCTGACCAGCGGGCGGAAGATGTGGGCATTTCCGATCTTCTTCACCCGCTCCACCGCCCCCTTCTCCTCCAGGCGGTAGACGATCGTCTGCACCGTCGTGTATTCGGGCCGCCGGTCCTCCGGCAGGCTCTCCTGGATTTCGCGGATCGAGGCGGAGCCGAGCTTCCAGAGTGCCTCGAGGAGCTCCATTTCAAATCGGGTGGGCTTGAAGTCTTTTTTTGGTTTCATCGTCCTCGTGTAGTAGTATCTACTACTTTAGTAGTAGTATTCAAGAAAAATCTTCCCGTTGCCCGTTTTTCCGATTGAAGGATCCGGAAGGGGCATGAGCGCAGCTCATGGCCGCCTCCTGGCCGACCCCCTTGAGGGGAAGGCCGGCTGTGGCGGCCAGTTTTGGAATTGCGAAGCGTAGCCCCGGAGGATCCTTCAATCGGGAAAACGGGCTGCGCCGAAATTTCCTGCTTTTCCCGCTTTAGTGCCCATATTCGCCTCACATGAATTCCCGGCGCCTTCCCGTCCTGCTTCCGATCGCCGCCGCCGCGATGTTCGCGGGCTGCGGCAGGCAGGCGCCCGCGCCGGCGGCCGGCGGCGCGGCGCCCTTCAAGATGACGATGCAGCTCGACTGGGTGGCGGAGCCCGAGCACGGGGCCTTCTACACCGCGGAGGCGCTGGGCTTCTTCCGGGACGAGGGCCTCGATGTCACGCTCGTCCAAGGCGGCCCGAACACCTACGTCCTGAACAAGGTGGCCACAAACCAGGTCCAGGTCGGCCAGTCGGATTCGACGACCGTGCTCGTGGCCATCCACAACGGGGCGCCCCTTCTCAACGTGGGCGCGATATTCCAGCACGATCCGAGCGTCTTCATGATGCAGGCGGCCAATCCCGTGAATGCCTGGGCGGACCTGCAGGGACGGACGGTCATGGCGCGGCCGGAGTGGGCCTTCCTCCCCTACCTCAGGAAGAAATACCACATCGAATTCAACGTGCTCGCCCAGAATTTTAATTTTGCCCGCCTGGCCGTTGACCCGAACTTCATCCAGCAGGGCTACTACACCGCGGACCCTTACTACGTGGTGCGGCAGGGCGTGAAGCTCAAGTTCCTCACCTGCTGGGATGCGGGCTTCGACTCCTATGCCACAATCGTCACGAACAGGACCTTCGCGCGGGACCACGGGCCGGAGCTCAAGGCCTTTCTCCGCGCACTCCACAGGGGCTGGCAGACCTACCTCGAGAAGGATCCGGGGCCGGCGCATGCGATCATGCTGAAGATCAACCCGAAGGTGACGGCCGACTACCTCGACTGGTCTCGCGGGCAGATCATTTCCGCGCAGCTCGCCCGCAACGCCGAGGCCGATTACCTTTCCATCACACCCGAGCGCTATAGCCGCCAGATTTCACAGCTCGAAGAGCTCGGCGTCCTTCCGCCCGACAGCCTGAAAGTGAATGATGTTATGGACGCGTCCTTCCTGCCGAGGCCGTAGCGACCTTCAGGGGAGCGGGTGCAGGCCTTCGGCCCGCACTCGCCACCGGCCGTCGTCGGGAAATCCCGGGGCCGGCCTGCCGGGAGCGCCGTCCCAACCGCCGGCCATGAGCGCGACGGCGGAAAGCAGCGCGCCGTTGGCGGGAAGATAGACCGCGAGGTCGCCGCGCTGGGGACAGTGCCCATTCGGAAGGTAGTGATTGTTTGGTCCGTCCTTGAGGAGGATGTCCACCGCCCGCTGCGGCTCATTCAGGCGCGCCGCGGTCATCGCCATCATCGGGTAGTCCCAGCCCCAGATTTTGGTCTCCCAGTCCCACGACTTGACGACCGCTTCAAAGGTGCGGTCCATCGTCGCAGGGTCGACGCCGTCTCCCGGCAGCATGCCGAGGGCCATGAGAAACGACGGGTGGTCGTGCCGGCTCGCGACGTTGTCCCAGGTGTCGGGAAAGGACTCGAGGGCCACATAGCGGCCGTCCTTGGTCGGAAGCGCCGCCAGCTTCGCCAGGCGCTGGTCCCAGTCCGGATTCCGGCCGAGCCCGACCCGCTCGCGCCACTGCTGGGCGACCTTGAGTGCGAAGGCCCAATACCCGAGCTCGTAGCAGGGATTCTCGCTCTTCTTCTGATCGTAGATCTCCTGGGAAATCCAGAGAGGAGGCGCGAGCACGTATCGGTTGCCGGTGGGATCCCAGGACAGCATCGCCGCCATGCAATCGGCCGATTCGAGGACGAGGTCGCGCCAGGCAGCCAGGACCTCGGGAGTCGGATGGTTCCGGTAGAGGAGCTCGGCAAGATAGATCACATGAGGCTGATTCCATATGATCAGCGGATTGCCGCCCGGGCTCTCGCGTCCTGCGGGGCCGACCATCTTCGCCCAGCGTGCGCCGGGCAGCCCGCGCTCCTTGGCAAGCATCCTGGCCGCGGGAAGGGTTCGCCGGTACCAGTCGAGCGCGTTCTCGAGGTAACTGTCTCGGCCCCAGAGCCCGAAGTGGGCGACGTGCCACCAGACCATCTCCGTGTTGTGCTTGCCGTACCAGGAGCTGCAGGTGAGGCCCGTCTCGGAAGGCGGAACGCTTCCGCCAAATTGGATGGCCGTGAGATACTGGGAGAGGACCACCCTCCGCTCCAGCTCGGCGGCTCGGGGATCCGAGCTGCCCGAGAAATCCACGGCACCGCCCGAGCGCCAGAAATCGGCCCAGAAGTTCGCCGTCGAAAACTGCGCGTGCGCCCAGGTCGGCAGCGCCGCCGCGATGGGCCGCTCGGCGAAGGCCAGGCGGACTTCGAGCGTGTCCGCGCCCGGCGCGCCGCGAAGGACGAAGGTGTGGGGCGAGGGCCCGCCGCCCAGCGAGCTTCCCTCGGACCAGGCCAGAGCGGCGTAGTACCGCAGGGCGTCGCGGGTGCGCTCGAAATCCGCACGCACGGGCGTGCGGGCGATCACGCGCGTCCCATGGGTCTCGGGACGCGACCAGTCGAGGGGCGGCGTGTTCTTGACCGCGATGTCATGCCCGCGCGGGAACGCGAGCTGGACGCGCAGGCGCCCCGCCGCGATGGCGGGCGAGCGGACGCGCACGGCGATCATGTCGAGAACCGGATGGCAGAGCGTGCTCACCTCCACGGGTTCGCCGCGCCACAGGAACCGGCTTCGGATCTCCCCCCGCCAGATGTCGAGTGTCTGGTCGATCGCGGTCAGGTCCTTCGCCGCGAGCGGAACGCCCGCCTCATCGACGAAGCCGAGCTGGCCCACGGGAAAATCCTGCGGATTCTTCCTCATCCAGTCTCCTGCGGGAGTCGAGCCGCGCGTGGGATATGCAACGGGCCGCCCCTGGGTCATGATCGTCTCGCTCGCATCGGCCAGGGTGTACCCTTGGGGATTTGGCTCCTCGTGCCAGGCCCAGCGCGCCATCGTTTCCAACGGGAAACCGCCGGAATAATACATCGGCCCGAGGGACTCGAGGCCGGTCGCGTCGACGGTGAAGGCGAATTCCCCGTTGCCGACCGAGAGCGCGGAGCCGGGCTCGATCGCGCGCACGACCGGCGAGTGGCGGCTGACCAGGGCTTCGCGGTCGATCGGCTGGGCCGCGGCCGCCAGCGCCGGGAGAAGAATCAGGCAAAGCGCCCGCGCAACGGGTGCCTTCATTTCAAGCCTTGCGCAGGAGGGCCGCGTTCTGCCGCAGGACCGCGTTCACCCCGCCGCCGTCGCTCCCGAGGGCGACGACCGTGATTCCGAGCTCATGGCAGAGCGGCAGCTGCTTGGGTTCGAGGGCAAGTATGCCCGCGGCCTTTCCGGCATTGCGCGCGGCGGCGGCGACCCGCCTCACCGCATCGAGATAAACGGGATGCTCGAGCTGGCCGGACACCCCAAGGCTGGTGGACAGGTCCATGGGGCCGATGAAGAGGACGTCCACGCCGTCGACACCCGCCACCTCGGCGGCATTCTCCACGCCCTCCGGGGTCTCTATCTGCGCCAGCGTGACAAGCCATTCGTGGGCGTGCGCATAGTAAGCCTCGAAGTCGGCCCCGAAGGCGCAGGCGCGGTTCATCTTGGCGACGCCCCGGATGCCGCGCGGCGGATAGCGCAGCGATGAAACGGCGGCGCGGGCCTGGTCGGCGGTGGACACCCACGGCACCATGACCCCGGCGGCGCCAAGATCGAGGGCCCGCTTGAAGCGGACCGGGGCGTTCTCGGCGATCCTGACGATCGCGGTCGCCGGGGTCGCCGCCACGGCCTGCAGCTGCTGCAGAAGCGTCTCGTCTCCGCCGGGGCCGTGCTCGTGGTCCAGAAGGAGCCAGTCGAAGCCGGCGCAGCCCGCCATCTCCGCGGTCAGCGCCGAGCCCAGGTTCAGGAACGTGCCGCCGAGCCACTCCCGGGCCAGGACGCGCGCGCGGAAGTCGCCGGATATCTTCATAGCGATACGTAGAGCCGGTACAGCGCCTGCGTGCCGTTCTCCTCCCATCCGCGAGCCGCGACCTGGTCGTAGAGCTTTTTTGCAAGGGCGAGTCCGGGAAGGTCGAGCTTCATCTCCGCGGCTGAGTCGAGGGCGATCCTCATGTCCTTGAGGATGTGCTTCACATAGAAGCCGGGTGCGAAATTTCCCGCTAGGGCGCGGGGTGCGAGATTGGCCATGGTCCAGCCGCCCGCGGCGCCCCCGCTTATGCTCGCAAGCACCTGCGCCGGATCCAGGCCCGCCTTCCTGGCGTACGCGAGCGCCTCCACCCAGGAAACCATCGCAACCGCAACGGCGATCTGGTTCGCCATCTTGCAGTGCTGTCCCGCGCCGGCGGATCCGAGACGCGAGATATTCTTGCCCATCAGGTCGAACAAGGGCCGCGCGCGCGCGAATGCCGCCTCCTCGCCACCTGTCATGATCACAAGCCTGGCCTCCCTCGCTCCAATATCGCCTCCGGAGACCGGGGCATCGAGGGCTTCGAGGCCCCGCCTGGAAGCCTCCGCCGCAATCCGCCGCGCGAGGATCGGGCTGGAGGTGGTCATGTCGATGAGGAGCGAGCCGGGCCGCGCCCGGTCGAACACGCCACCGGCGCCGAAATAGGTTCCCTCCACATCGGCGGGAAATCCGACCATCGTGATGACCACGTCCGCCTCGGCCGCCGCCCCGCCGGCCGAATCGTGCCAGTGCGCACCGGCGTCGAGGAGCGCCTGCGCCTTCGCCTTCGTGCGGTTGTGCACGTGCAGGGCGTGTCCCGCCCGCAGGAGGTGCCCGGCCATGCTGGCGCCCATCACACCGGTGCCGATGAACGCGACGCTTGGCAGGGAGGGCATAGGTGAGGAAAAAGCGAAATTCGGAAAGCGGAAAGCGGAAAGTAAGCCGGTCTTCCGATGCGCCAGCCGCCCGTTCAGCCCTTCACTTGGCGAATTCCTTCGGCAGCTCGAGGCCGAAGTAGCTGCGCGCGTTCCCAAAGCAGATGTTCCGGACCATGCCTCCAACCAGCTTCAGGTCGTTCGGGATCCCGCCGCGGGCCATGTCCCCGCCGAGAAGGTTGCAGAGGACGCGGCGGAAATATTCGTGCCTGGGATAGCTGAGGAAGCTGCGGGAGTCGGTGATCATGCCGACAAAGCGACTGAGGAGCCCGAGGTTCGACAGGGCGTTCATCTGCCACTCCATGCCCTCCTTCTGGTCGAGGAACCACCACCCGCTTCCGAACTGGAGCTTGCCGGCGATGCTGCCGTCCTGGAAGCAGCCGATCATCGTCCCGAAGGCGTAGTTGTCCGCCGGATTCACGTTGTAGATTATGAGGCGGGGCAGCTGGTCGGTGGAGTCGAGGGCGTCGAGGTAGCGCGCCAGGGCTCTGACCTGCGGAAAGTCGCCAATGCAGTCAAAACCGGTGTCCGGACCGAGCTTCTTCATAAGCCGGGTGTTGTTGTTCCGAAGCGCCCCCAGATGAAGCTGCTTCGTCCAGCCCCGGGCGGCGTCCCAGCGCCCGAACTCGAGCATCAGGTAGGAACCGTAGCGCGCGGCCTCCTCGGGCGACGGCGTGCGGCCCGCCCGCGCCGCGTCGAACACCATGCGCGCCTGGGCATGGGTGCAGGGCTCCGCGAGCACGGTCTCAAGGCCGTGGTCCGAGAGGCGCCCGCCGGCGGCGTGAAAGGCGTCGTGGCGGTTCTTGAGGGCTCCAAGGAGGTCGTCGAAGGTCTTTATCGTCGTCCGGGAGACGCCGGCCAGCCTCTCGAGCCAGGCGTTGAACCCGGCCGGGTTTCCGACGGCGAGCGCCTTGTCGGGCCGGAATGCCGGATAGACGCGCGTCTTCAGCTTGCTCGCCCGGATCTTCGCATGCAGGTCGAGCGGGTCGGCGGGATCGTCCGTGGTGCAGACAACCGCGACCCTGGACATCGTCAGCAGGTCGTGGACGCGGAGCCCGGGCAGCCGGGCGTTAGCCTGCTTCCAGACCTTGGCGGCGCTCTTTCCGTCGAGGAGGACATCGATGCCGAAGTACCGCTTGAGCTCGAGGTGCGTCCAGTGATAGAGGGGGTTGCGCAGGGTATGCGGCACCGTTTCGGCCCATGCCCGGAATTTCTCGAAGGGAGACGCGTTGCCCGTGCAAAAGCGCTCCGAGACGCCGTTTGTCCGCATCGCCCGCCACTTGTAGTGGTCGCCGCCGAGCCAGATCTCCGAGAGGTCGGCAAACTCATGGTTCGACGCGATGAGATCGGGCGGCAGGTGGCAGTGATAGTCGAGGATCGGCTCTTTTTCCGCGTACGCGTGATAGAGTTCGCGGGCCTGTCGGGTCTCGAGGAGGAAGTCGTCGTGGATGAACGAAGGCATGGGGAAGCCGGGAACGGTCAGCCGGCGATCGCCGCCAGCATGCCGTCGAGCGAGGCGTACCCGTCGAGTTTTCGGTTTGCGGCCGCGCAGTCGGCGCCCGAGGCAAGCCCGGTGTTCTCGGCGAGAAACACGATGTAGCGGGCGACGTTCCGGGAATAGTTCAGCCGGCCCTCGCCGCTGATCGAGTAGAACCGGGCGCGCTGGGAATAGCCGGCCGGCGTATGGTCGCCAAGCGCGGCCTTTTCGGCGCGACCGGATGCCGCGAGCACGAACAGGAAATTGTATTCGAACCAGAACATGTGCTCGGGGCTCGCGGGAAGCGCCTCGAGGGCTGCGCGGCACGCCCCGGGCGAGGCGAACACGTCCGTCGGGCGGCCGGACTTCTCCAGCGCGTCGGCAACGAAGACGCGCGCCATCTTCCGCTCGGTGGCATCGGGGCTGAACGAGCCGAGGAGGGCGAGTTCGAGGGTGAAGCGGTACCAGTCCCGCCAAAGCGCCTGGTCGCCGGCGTTCTTCGAGGCGGCCAGCGCGCGGCCCATCTCATACGTGTAGCGGCCGCTCGTCTTGATCTCGAGCCGGCTGCCGGTCACCTCGCCCATCACCCGGTAGTTCTCTGCGGATTTTCCGGAGCCCGAATGAAAGCCGATGCTGGCCCCGAACTGGGCGCAGACCGCCCATTGTTTCGCGATCAGCTCGCGCAAGGCCGCATTGTCCGGATATGGCATGTTCTTCTGAAAGCCGAAAGCCGGCGCGACAAAGTGAACCTTCATCCCCAGAGCCTCGCAGAGGGCGAGCATGATCGCCGTCGTTCCGGGCGTGGTGAGGCCCGGAAGCTCGTCGATCGAAAGTTCGCGCAGGTATTCACGGCCCGTCGCGGTGGAAAAAAGCCGGGCGCGCGCGGCGCGATACTTCTCGTCCCTGCGCTTCATCTTCTGGAGGGAGGGCCAGACATAGGCCAGGAGTTTGGCGAACTCCGTCTCGTCGAGGGCGACGCCCGCCGATGCGACGCGCGCCTTCACCGTGGCCACAAGCGCCTTGTCCACGTTTCCGGCCACCCAGGCGGCCGCGTCCTCGGCAACCTTCGTTTGCGCAAGTTCCGGCGAGAGATCAAAGGTGATGTAGCTCGCCAGGACGCATCCCTCGACGAGGGCGTCCTCGCGCGCGTCGAATTTCCCTCCGATGGGCTGATGATCCGCGTTGAAGCTCCAGGCGATGCCGCGGCGATGAAATCCTGTCCTCAGCTTGGACAGGATGCAGCCGTGGCTCATGCCCTCCACGCTCTGGCCCTGGTGCCCCTCGGGCACGTTGGCGCCTATGAACGGAAATGGAACCGTGTCCAGGCGCCCGTCCAGCATGGCGTTCACGTCGTAGACGAGCTCGCGGGGGATCGAATTCTGGTTCGCGGTCATGCCGAGCCCAAGCTGCGCCATCGCCCATTCGACGGCCGGCCAGTGCAGGGTCGTGAAGCGCGCCCCAATGCCCAGGGTGCTGCGCCCGAGCCGCTCCGTCGCGGTCGGAAAGATCGTGCATTTGGGGTCGTGCTCCTGCGCGAGATTCTTGAGCCGGAGCAGGTTGGGAAAAGTGGCCGGAAAGACGAACACGCCGGCGCCGAGCGCCGCCCCATCCGACAAGACCGTCTCACCATTCGCACCCGGGCCGCCTTGAAGGCGCCAGGCGCAATCTCCGGTCGCCGAATCCTCAAGCAGGGTCCATGATCCGGCAGCCGTCTCAAAGCGGCTCGCAGGGTGCGAAGGAACGGCGGCGGCCTTGAGACGGTCGCGCAATGCGGGCCAGTCCAGGCAGAAGTCCGGGCTGACGCACGGGTTGTCCAAAATCCTCAGCTCATTCTTCAGCAAGAAGTCATTGATTGCAGGCATGGGGTCGGATCAGCGCCAAGCGGATGATAAAATTAACTTAACGTTTGCAGGGGTCTGGGAAAATGGGGTCGGAACATAAGTATGGCCGGGGCCGGCCCGCCACCATTTTCCGCAAAGCTGAAGGGACTGTCGGGCAAAGCCACGCATTTTTCAGGGTATGTTACAATCTTAGACGCACCTGTCCGCGAGGGATTGTCCGGATTCGGTTTTTGACTTCATCCGGGCGCCCTCCAAACCCCTTGTCGTGCCTTTCAGCCAACCCCAGCCGGCCTGGCTCCTTCCGCTCCTGCTGGCAGCCGCCTACGCCCTCGGCGGCATTTCCCCGGGGTGGTTTCTCGTCCGGCGCGCGGGAGCCGGCGACATCCGCACGCAGGGAAGCGGCGCGACGGGCGCGACCAACGTCGGAAGGATCCTGGGCACGCGCGGCTTCATACTTGTGCTCGCGCTCGACGCCTTGAAGGGCGCGGCCGCGGTCGCGGGCGTCCGCCTTATCGCCCCCGCCTCTCCGTGGGCCGCGCTGGCGCTGCCGGCCGTCATCGCCGGCCACATCTGGCCGGTCTGGCTCGGTTTTCGCGGGGGGCGCGGTGGCGGACCGCTCCTCGGGGGAACCCTGGCGCTTGCCTGGCAGCTCGCCCTGTACCCGGCACTTATCGGGATCGCATTGGGCCTCCTGACCCGCAACCGTTTCCTCGCTGGCGCGTCTGCATTCGCAATCAGCTTGATAGCGATGTGGTGGCTCTTGCCCGTCCCCGAGGTCCGCATTGCCTATTTGTTTGCGGCAGCGCTCGTTCTGCTTGCACATCGCAGCTATTTCCCCAAGCGTCCAACACCCTGACTCCTCCAAACCCCCTCCATGGAGCCAAGCACCGTCTTCAAGATAGCAACAACGCCTGACGAGTTTGAGCAGATTCATCGGCTCAACTATCAGACCTTTGTCGGCGAAATTCCCCAGCACGCCCCCAATCCCGAGGGCCGCCTGGTCGACAAATTTCATGCCGAGAACACGTATTTGATCGGGGTGCGCGAAGGGAAGGTGATCGCGATGATGGCTGTGCGTCGGCGCCGCCCATTCTCACTCGACGCCAAGCTCCCCGACCTCGACCGCTGGCTGCCGCCCGGGCTGCGGCCGGTCGAAGTCCGGCTCTTCGCGGTGCTGCCCGCCTACCGCAATGGGCCCGTTCCCGCGCAGCTTCTCCATTGCATTGCCCGCCATTGCCTCGACCGGGGCGACGACCTGGGCATCATTTCGGGAGCCGTCCGGCGGATGTCTCTCTACCGCGCCCTGGGGTTTGAATCATTCGGTCCGCGCGTGGGGACGGCCGAGGCGCCCTACCAGCCGATGATGCAGACGCTGGAGAGCTTCCTTCAGGTTGTGGATGCCCGGCGCGCGATGCAGCGGGTCGCCAGCGGGCCGACTTCTCCGCCCGTGAACCTCCTTCCCGGCCCGGTGAGCGTGAGCGCGGGGGTTTTTGCCGCGTTTGGCCGTCCGACGGTCTCCCACCGCAGTCCGGAATTTGTCGACCAGATCGCCACGGTGCGGCGGCGCCTGGCCGCCCTCACGAGCGCCAACGACGTGCAGATCGTCGTCGGCAGCGGATCCCTCGCCAACGACATCGTCGCAGGGCAGCTGGCCGGGCTCGGCCGGCCGGGAATCGTCGTGTCGACCGGAGAATTCGGCGAACGCCTGGCGGATCATGCGCGCCGCGCCGGACTCGAATTCCATTGGGCGAGGCTTCCCTGGGGCGCTGTCCCGTCGGCGGCCGACTACGAGGATGCCTTCTCCCAGGTGAAATCCCCTGCATGGGTCTGGATGGTCCACCACGAGACCTCGACCGGGGTGCTCCACGATCTCACGACGGTGAAGGAGCTGGCCCGCAAACACCGGTCCAGGCTGTGCCTCGATTGCATCAGCTCGATCGGCGCCGTTCCGGTGGACCTCACGGATGTGCATCTGGCCACCGGTTCCAGCGGCAAGGCCCTGGCGGGACTTCCGGGCCTCGGGCTGGTCTTTCATCGGGAGCCGCCCGTGCAGCGGCCCGATCTTCCCCGTTACCTCGATCTCGGCCTGTGGGCCGCGTCTGACGGAGTTCCCTTCACGCATTCCTCGAACCTCGTCATGGCCCTCGATGTGGCCCTCGCCGAGGTCGAGCGCCTGCAGTACGGGCGCTGCGGCGACGGCAGCCTGGCCGGCTGGTTCCGAACCGAGCTTCGGGCGGCGGGCCTGGTTCTCAAGGCCGAGGAGCCGCACGCCTCTCCCATCATCGTCACCGTGGCGCTGCCCGCGGCCATCCGCGCGTCCGACATCGGGGCGACACTCGAGCAGCGCGGCTTTCTCACGAGCCACCGGAGCGGCTACCTTTCCGCGCGAAACTGGATCCAGTTCAGCCTGATGACAAATCCCTCCCGGGAAGCTCTTACGGAGCTTATCGGCCAGCTGCGGAGCCTGGTGCCTCAGGCGGGCGGCCATACGGACAAGGCGATCGCGTGAGGTATGAAGGTGGAGCGCGTTGTCCCCAACGCGCTCGCTCGGCACGGCGCCGGAATTGGCGCCTGACGGCCGTTTGACCCCTCTTCGCTCGCGGTGCCGCGGGCGGCGCAAAAAAAAGGCCGCCGCGGGCTGCTGACCGCGGCGGCGCACACCAACCCCTAACAAAGTTCAGTTCGGCGGAGGCCCGCCGGCCGGAGGCGGTCCGCCCGCACCCGGAGGAGGGCCGCCGGGGCCTCGGGTGGGCATCTGGTCGAAAATGGTTTGCTGTGCGGGAGTCAGCACGGTCCGGATCTTCTCCCGGGCCGTCTTCATGAGCTCCCTCATCTTGGCCCTGCGATCGTCGTCGGAAAGGGTCGTGTCATCGCGCAGCGCGCGTCCCTGTTGCCTTTGGTCCTGCATGATCTCGCCGATCTGCTTTGCCTGATCGTCGCTGAGACCGAGCTTTTCCTTCATGCGCTCCAGCATCTGGCCGCCGGGGCGGGGACGCGGGGCGGAGCCATTTCCCTGGTCGCCTGCCGCAGGAGGCGGGTTTGGCGGAGGAGGGGCGTCCTGGGCCCGCAAGGCGGGAACCGAGATGCCGAACACAAGTGCGGCGAGACAGAGAGCGGGATGGTTTATGGCCTTCATCAGGGGAATCCGTATGCTGGGGACACGTTCGAAGACGCAGCGATCTTTCAGGAGTTACAAAGAATTCCGGTTTTTTATTCAGAATTCAGGACCGGGCTTGCCGCTGGGGAGTCCCGAGGCGTACCCTCTCCTTCGATGATTGAAGTCCAAGGTCTTACAAAACGGTATGGCAGCGTCACCGCCGTGCGCGACTTGTCCTTCATCGTCCGGCCCGGGGAAGTCCTGGGCCTGGTGGGTCCCAATGGCGCAGGCAAGACGACCACGCTTCGCTGCCTCTCGGGAATCATCCCCTCGAGCGGCGGATCGGTCCGCGTCGCAGGACACGATCTCGCAGCCGAGCCGGTTGCGGCAAAGCGCGCGCTGGCATTCTTTCCGGACGAGCCCCGCCTCTTCGATTACCTCACCGTGCGCCAGCACCTCGCGTTCGTCGCTCGCATCTACGGGGTATCCGGCCATGAGACGATCGCCGAGCCGCTGCTGGAGGAATTCGAGATCGCGGACAAGGCGGACAAGCTTCCGGGCGAGCTCTCCCGCGGGATGAAGCAGAAGCTGGTCATCGCCTGTGGCCTCCTTCACGGGCCGTCGGTCATGTTTTTCGACGAGCCTCTCACGGGCCTGGATCCGCTCGGGATACGGCGCATGAAGGACTCGATCATCCGCCGGGCGCGCGATGGGGCGGCCGTCGTCCTCAGCTCGCACCTTCTCCACCTGCTCGAGGAAATCTGCTCCCATGTGCTCATCCTGAAGAAGGGCGATAAGATCGCGGACGGAACGCTTGCCGATGTGGCCGCTCGCTACAGCCGCGGCGAAACCGGCGTGAGCCTCGAGGAGATATTCATCCGGGCGACGGGCGGCACGGAATCCTGACGGCGCCGATCGAGGACCCATGATCCGGGCGCTTCTCTACCTCAGGCTCACGTCGCTGAAGAACATGGCCGTGACGCGCACGCTCAGGCTGCGCGAGCCGAAGTACCTTCTAGGCGCGCTGGGGACGGCGGCCTATTTCTATTTCTTTGTCTTTCGGCGTCTCGCCATGGCCGGTGGAAGCCGGCATTCGCCGCCCTTCGACCCCATCATGCTCGGCGCATCGGTCGGAATGCTCCTGATGAGCATCGGCTGGGTCATTTTCGCCTGGATCGCACCGTCGGAAAAGGCATCGCTGCGATTCAGCCCCGCGGAGATTGCCTTCCTCTTTCCGGCGCCCGCCACCCGGCGAACGCTCGTGCACTACAATCTGCTGAGTTCGCAGCTGAAGATTCTCCTTTCGGCCGTCCTTCTCGGAGCGCTCTGGAGCCGCCATGGATTTTCGTGGGAATCGGCCGCCATCAGCATTGGGGGATGGTGGATTCTCCTATCCGTGGCCGAACTTCACAGGACGGCGGCCAACTTGACGTACGGCCTGAGAAGGGAGCGCGGCGGCAGCATGGCGCTCAGCCGGGCGCTCGCGCTCGGGATCGTCGTCTCCTATCTCGCCGCCGTCGCGTTGGTTCTCTGGCGGGAGGCGCCCCGCTGGCCGGCGTTCCCGGGCACGCCGGACGGCCGGGCGGTGGCGGCGTATGTGGCGGCGATCTTGAACACCGGCGGGATTCGCTGGCTGCTATTTCCCTTTCGAATTGTCGCAGGCCCTTTCCTGGCTGCCGGGGGACGCGCCTTTCTCGCGGCGATCGGGCCCGCCGTGCTCGTGCTGGCGGCGCACTACATCTGGATCATGCGCCTGGATGTGTCGTTTGCGGAGGGATCGATGTCGCTCGCGGAAAAACGCGCCCAAACGCGGGCCGCCCGCGCCGCAGGCTCATTCGGGGCGCCCGTGCCTCAGGCGCGCCGCGCTCCCTTCCGCCTTGCTCCCGGCGGCCGTCCGGAAGGCGCGTTCCTGTGGAAGAACCTCCTGTCCACATCGGGTTCCGTAAACTGGCGTGCGCTGCTGATCGGCGGCATCATAGTCATCCAAAGCGCGGCCATCGGCATCGCGATCGTCCTGGCGACCGGAGGCGGCCACGGACACAAAGGGCACCCCCTCCCCCTTGCGATCGCCGCCATCGCCGGAATGCTGTCCTTCTACACGCTCCTCGCCGGTCCGCAGCTGGCTCGCCAGGACCTTCGCAGCGACCTTCTCAACATAGACATCCTCAAAACCTATCCCCTGGCGGGCTGGCAGGTGGTGCTCGGCGAGACCCTGGCGCCGATCGCGCTTCTTTCGGGCGCGCTCTGGATCCTCCTCCTGACCGGCGCCACGGCGCTCATCCTGGGTTCGGGCGGCCTCGCGTGGGGCAGCCCCGGGCTGATCCTGACGGGCGCCGCCTGCGCCCTGTGCGTCGTGCCACCCGTGTGCGCGCTCGAACTGCTCGTGCCCAACGCCGCGATGATGATCCTGCCCGCCTGGCACCAGGCCACGCGGTCCCGCACCGGCGGCATTGAAATGATCGGCCAGCGGATGATCTTCGTCCTCGGCCAGCAGCTGGCCGTGGTGCTCCTCCTGCTGCCCGCGGTGATCGCCGTGCCGATCCTCATCTTCGCGACCCAGTGGATCGTCGGCCCCGTCCTTGCGCTGCTGTTTGCGACCGCCGTTGCGCTCGCCATCATCGGCGGAGAGGTGTGGTGCGGCGTGTGGTGGCTGGGCGCACGCTTCGAGAAACTCGACCTTTCCCAGGAGCTGAGGCCCTGACCCGGGCTCCCCGGCCCGGGATGCGCCGCCCCGTCAACCGGTCGCATTCCGCACTTTCCAAGTCAGCCGCGGCGTGCCATCCTGCCTCTCAATCATGAAGAAATTTCTCGTGTTTACCTGCCTGAGCCTGTTCGCCGCCGCCGGGGCGAGCGCCGCGGAACAACGGGCCAAACTCGTCAGCCACGTCGAATCCTGCGAGGCCATCCTCCAGGAATTCATGAGCGATCCGTCCGCGGCCATCCCGGCCTCCGTCTGGCGCCAGGCGCACGCGCTCATGATCGTGAACCAGTTCAAGGCCGGCTTTTTCCTGGGCATCAAGGAGGGCTATGGCGTGATCCTGGTGAAAAAGCCCGGCGGCCATTGGAGCGTCCCGGTCCTACTGTCGGCCAGCGAGGCGAGCATCGGCCTGCAGGTGGGCGCAAAGTCCGTCGAGACGATCTACGTCATCACGGACGACAGCACGCCGCGCCTTCTTTTCAACCAGCGCTTCAACATCGGCGTCGACGCCAAGGCGGTCGCCGGGCCCAGCGACGCCGGCGTCGAACGTGACAAGGGGGCAATCGCATCCGCCCCGGTCCTCGTCTACGCGAAAACGGCCGGCCTGTTCGCAGGCGCAACGATCAAGGCCGGATACGTCGCGCGGAATGACCCGGCGAATTTCACGCTCTACAGCACGACCTCGACGCTGCCTGAATTGCTCTACAGCGACTGGGTCCAGCCGGTGCCCGAGGTCCAGCCCCTGATGAGCTACGTGCAGCGCCTCGCTCCCTGACGGAGCCCTAGCAGGCTGTTGAAAAATCTGCTGAGCCGTCGTTGCGATCAGAATCCGCTCGCCGCCAGGCGGGCTGGGAGGGGGACGCAGCGCGCCAGCGCGAAGATGGCGAGGCGAAGCCGCCTTGCTCCCAACCCAAAATCGTTTGTCGCGCCGGCCAGCATATTTTTCAACAGCCTGCTAGGTCACTTCGCGCGGAGGTCCTCCACAAAGGCGATCAAGGCGGCCATCGCCGCGTCGGCGGCGCGCTCCTGGGCCTCGATCCGGGTCGCGCCCGGAAACGACACCCGCCCGCTTCGCACTTGGCCGGCCGCGCCCGCGCGGGCAACGGCCCACCAGGCGAAGGGATGCGCCACCGATTGCTCCGCCGCGGGCTCGGCATAGCCGGTCGTCGCCACGCCCAGGTCCGAGCCGAAAAGCGCGCAGACCCCGAGGGCCATTTGCTCCGCCACCGCGGCCGACACGCTGTTCACTCCGGCGGCCTCGCCCCGCACCACCCCAAGGTGCCGGACCTTCTGCTCCAGGGTGTATGCCGTGATCCCGCCAAGAAAGAATTCGGATGCCCCTGAAATCGCTCCAATCCGGGCCTGAACCCGGCCGCAGGTCATGCTCTCCGCGGCCGCAAGCGTGAGCCTGGGCTCTCTCATCATCAATTCCTTGAGGCTGTTCACCACAGAGTCTCCGTCAGTTTCCGCTTTTCGATTTCCGCTTTCCGCCTTTCAGCGTCCGATTTCCGCCTTTCATATCACCTCGAGCCCCACCGGGCAGTGGTCGCTCCCCATGATTTCAGGGCTTATCCAGGCGCGCCTGAGGGCGGGCCGGAGCTTTTCACTCGCCACGAAATAATCGACGCGCCACCCGACATTCCGGGCGCGGCAATCGCCCATCTGGCTCCACCAGGAGTAGTGCCCCGGCCCCTTCTCAAATTCGCGGAACGTGTCCACGAAGCCGCGCTTGAGGAGCATTGAAAAATTGTCTCGCTCCTCGTCCGTGAATCCCGCGTTGCGCCGGTTCGACCGCGGATTCGCAAGGTCGATCTCGGCATGGGCGACATTGAGATCGCCGCAGAACAGCACCGGCTTCCCCTTCTTCTCCAGGCGGCAGATGAACGCCAAGAACGCGGGGTCCCATTCCCCGACACGATAGGAAAGCCTTGTCAGGCCGCGCTGCGAATTCGGCTGGTAGACGTTGATCAGCCAGAAATCGGGAAATTCCGCGCCGAGGACGCGCCCCTCGCGGTCATGCGCGCCAATGCCGATGCTCGAAAAGACGCTCCTCGGCTTCACCTTCACGAACATCGCCGTCCCGCTGTAGCCCTTCTTCTCCGCGCTGTTCCAGAGGACCTCATAGCCCGGCCACGCGACATGCTGCACATCGCCGGGCTGGGCCTTGGTCTCCTGGAGGCAGACGACATCGGCCCCGCAGGCCTCCAGGTAACCGAGCAGGCCCTTCCTGAGGGCCGCACGCACCCCGTTCACGTTCCACGACACAAGTTTCACGCCCGCCGAGAATCAGTGCGCGCGCGGAGCCAGGCGAGACGCTTTTTCGGGATCAGTGCCAGTGCGCCATGATCGAACCCTGGAGGGCGAAGAGAAGGACTTCGTGCCAGAGGTTGATCGCGACAACCTTGCAGGGCTTCTTGTCCCAGACGTTCGAATTAAGCTGCCGCGCCCCGACAACCAGAAGACCGACGACCGCCCCGAAAGCCGCGCCCCGCCTCCATCCGAATGTGCCGTGCGAAACGATCAGGAGGGCGAGGCCAAAGGTGGAGACAAGCGTCCAGAGGAAGCCCTGGATCATGTTGGGACCCATGGCGGCTTTGCCTTTCTCGCAATCCTCCGGGGTCCGTTTCATCCCGGCGCTCCAGGCTTTTGCAAAGATCATCGAATACCAGACGGCGCCAAACGCGAAGCCGATGATCGCTACGACGATCACGTGGAGATAGTTCAGGTTGTGCAGTGCGTCTATCATGGGGATTTTTTTTTGGGGTACGCCCGCCGCATGATTGCGCCGGACAGCCCAAGAATGGCAAAGGCGCGTGATAGGTAAAGGGGTATCTCGGCCAAGGCCGATGACACGGAGTCCTCAGGTTCCGGTTGCCAAGGATGCCCCGCGGGAGAAACCTTGGGTGGTCCCGCCACCCGCCCTTGTCCTTCTTCGAGCCCATACCCCTAGGCCAGCCCATTCCGCCGAGCCCGCACGGCGTCTCCTGCAGCCTGCCGACGATGCGGGCGGTGCGCGGCTACGAGGAGAAGGATCCCGAAATCACCCGCCAGCTTACGTCGGGCTATCCCCGCTTCGTGGTGCATCCCTTCGCGCGGCAGCTCGCCTCGCACCTCGCCCCTGCCGGCAGCACCCTGTGGCTGACTTCCTCGCGACGGATGGCCGGCGACCTGGCCAGGCACCTCGGGCCGGCCTCGGGAGCCGCGCCCTTTTCCGGGGATGGCCTCGACGGGGTCACCCACCCCGACTCGCCCGAAGTCGCCGGCCGCGCGAAGCTGTATCTCCAGCACTTGGGCGGCTTTCTCTCGTCGCGAGCCGCCGAGGACCGCCTCGTTGAGCTGGGCCTGCGGCCCGCGCGCCATCCCGAGGAGGCGTTCGCCGGCGACGCGGCGGGGGAGGTTCGCCGCCACCTCCTCCCCGCCTTCGACGGAGCCGGAGATGCGGACATCCTTCTCGCAAACTCAGGGGCAAATGCGGTCTACGCGGCCTTCCGATCGGTCGCGGCCACGCAGGCTGCGCGCGGGCGCACCGCATGGGTTCAGCTCGGCTGGCTCTATCTCGACACGATCGCAGTCCTCAAGAAATTCACCGCCGACCCGGGCGACTACATCGCCATCCCGGATGTGTTCGACAGGGCGGCGCTCGAGAGCCTCTTCGCCGCCAAGGGTCCGCGGATCGCCGGGCTGGTCACCGAGATCCCGACCAATCCCCTCGTCCAGAGTCCGGATGTCGCGGCTCTTTCCGAGCTGTGCCGCCGGCACGGCGTCGCGCTCGTGCTGGATCCCTCGGTCGGCTCGCCTTTTTCCGTCCGGGTGCTTCCCCATGCCGACCTCGTCGTGGCCAGCCTCACGAAGTACGCTGCCAGCGACGGCGACGTCATCGCCGGGGTGGTCGCCGTCAATCCGGCGCGGCCCGACGCACCGCTCCTCAGGGCGGCCGTCGCCGGGTTTCTTGAGCCGGTTTACAAGAGGGATCTCGCACGCCTCGCGGCCCAGATCGGGCGTGTGGGGCCCGTGCTCGCGGGAATCCAGGCGAGCACGCCGCGGGTCGCCGCCTTTCTCGCGGCGCACCCGAAGGTGGGCGAGGTTTACTGGGCCCTGCACCCCTCGTCCGGCGAAAACTACCGTCGGATTGCGCGGAGTCCGGCCGCCGTCGGCGGCATGATATCCTTCACCCTGCGGGTGCCCCTCGAATCGTTCTACGATCGCCTGCGCCTGGCAAAGGGGCCCAGTTTCGGGATGAGGACGACGCTCATCTGCCCGTTCATGTACCTGGCGCACTACGACCTCGTGACGACGCCGGCCGGAAGGGCGGAGCTCGCCGCCTGCGGGCTCGAGCCCGAGCTCCTCCGCCTCTGCGTCGGGCTCGAGCCCGTTGAGGAAATAATCGCGGCGCTGGATGAAGCGCTAGCAGGCTGAACGAGGCCCGCCCGACCATGCACCGAAAGATCCTCATCTGCGCCGCAATCCTGACGACGGCGATTCCGCCGGCCCGGGCAGCGGTCGTCGGGATGAATTCGCCCGCGGAATCCGTCACCCTCGAGCGCATACTCACGCTCCCCGCGCCGGACCGGGCCGCCTGGCGGGACTACCTCGAGCGCTCCGGGCGCCAGCAGCAGGCCGATCGCGCGTTCGTCGCCGCGGAGCTGAAGGCCGCGGGACTCGCGAGGCCGGGCATGCCGAAGGATGCCTTCGGGGCCCGGGGAATGCCCCTGGACCGTCCCGACGACTACTACGCTTCGGCCGAAGCCCTTCGGACGGCGGATGCAATCGATTCCTACCAGATGCCGAACGGCGGCTGGGGCAAGAACCTCCCGATGCACGATCATGTGCGGCGGCCCGGGGAGAGTTTCGTGTCGGACAATCGCTCGCGATTCCTTTCCCCGGGCGATTTCGACGCGCCGCGGGATCCCGCATGGAATTACTTCGGCACCCTGGACAACGATGCGACGACAACGCAGCTGCGGTTTCTCGCCCGGGTGATAACCGCCATCGGGCCGGACCGGAGCACGTTCTATCGCGCCGCATTCGCCAGGGGCATCGATTACCTTCTCGCATCGCAGTATCCGAACGGAGGCTGGCCCCAGGTATGGCCGCTCGAAGGCGGCTACCATGACGCGATCACCTTCAACGACAACGCGACCAACCAGGCGCTTGAAGTGCTGGAAGGCGTCAACGAAGGCCGCGGAATATACGCGTTCACGCCTTCTGGAATGCGCCGCCGTGTCGAACCGCACATCGCCTCGGGGCTGGACTGCATCCTGGCCGCGCAAATAACGGCGAACGGCCGGCGCACCGTGTGGTGCCAGCAGCACGACGCCTTGACGCTTCGGCCGGCCTCGGGGCGCAACTTCGAGCCGCCCGCCCAATGCAGCCTGGAGAGCGCCCGCATCGTCAGTTTCCTGATGGAGCTCCCCGATCCGAGCCCCGCGGTCATCGCATCGGTCCACGCCGCCGTCGCGTGGTTCAAGAAGACGGCCATCGCCGGAGAAGTCTGGCGCAGGGGTCCGGCGGACGGCATTCTCGTGCCGACGCCCGGGGCTGGGCCCATCTGGGCGCGCTATTACGAGATCGGAACGGACCGCCCGGTCTTCGGCGATCGGGACAAGACGATCCATGACCGCGTGGACGAGCTTTCGGCCGAGCGCCGACGCGGGTACCAGTGGTATGGGGAGGCGCCGAGGGAAATGCTCGCGCAGTACGCGAGCTGGAGCATCGCCTATCCGGCGCATTAGTCTTTTCATCCTTCCATGCCCGTTCGCTCCTGGTTTCCAACGAAGATCTACTGCGAGCCGCTCCAGCGAGGCGGAATCGCCGGCCTGAACGCAGGGCTTGCCGAGGAGTGCCGCCGCCTGCGGGCCTACGACGCCGCGGGCCGGCGCTGGTCGCGAAAACACTATCCGGGCGGCTACACGAGCTACGCGACGATGAACGAGCTCCAGCGCTTCTCGAGCACGTTCGCCGGCCTCGAGAGGAAGCTGATGCGCCACGTCCGCGCCTTCGCGCGCGCGCTCGAATTCAATGTGCGGGGGCGCTCCGTCCGGATGACGGACTGCTGGGTCAACATCATGCCCCCCGCTGCGGCGCATTCCCTGCACCTCCATCCGCTTTCCTTCATAAGCGGCACCTACTACGCCGCCACCCCGCCCGGCTGCCCGGGGCTGAAGTTCGAGGACCCGAGGATCGACCGGTTCATGGCCGCGCCCGCCAGGAAGGCGGGAGCCGGCCCCGCCTTTCAGACCCATGTCACGTACCCGGCGGCGGCCGGGCAGGTGATCCTGTTCGAGAGCTGGCTCCGCCACGAGGTGCCGGCAAACCGGGTCGAAGGCGAGCGGATCAGCATCAGCTTCAACACAAGCTGGTCCTGAGCGGAGGGCCGCACCCCCTGCATTTCCCTACCTCAGGCGAAAGAAAAGCCAGGCGGCCAGGGCGGCCATGCCCAGGTTCGGCAGGCTGGCGGCCACGGCGGGATCGAGCACCTGCTTTACCGCCAGGAATGCGGCAAAATTGGAGAGGATGTAGTAGAGAAAGAAGAGTCCGATCGACTTCGAGACGCCGACCGCCGCGTTGACCCGCACGCCCATGACGGCAAAGGGGATTGCGATCGCGATGGCGATGAGCGGCCCCAGCGTGTCGGCAAGGAGACCGTAGTAGCGAACCGCAAAGGGGACCCCCTTGGGGTTTTTCTGGGCGGCAAAATACGCCACGACCCTGCGGAGCTCGAAGAAGGACAGATCGATCGGTCGCCGCTCCGTGAGAAGCATGAGCTGGGGATCCTCCCCAAAGGCCTCGCGCCTCTCCGCGAAGGGGGCCGATCCCAGCTGCTCGCCCGTGTCGGGATTGAAGCTCAACGTGCGGCCGCGCCGGAATATCCAGCCGCCGAGGGCGGGGTCCGGCCACGCCTCGGCCGCGACGAGGCGCTCCGTCTCCCGGCGCTGCGGGTCGAGCTCCGATACGGAGACACCGTAGGCGCGGCCCGAGGCGCGGCTGTAGCGGTTGAGGAACCAGATACGTCCTTCCCGAGGGCTCTCGAACGCGACTCCGTAGATCGCGCCCACCCGGTCCGGAGCGAGCGAGTGGGCCTGCTGGCGGAACTGGACCGCATCGAACATCGCCTGGGACCGCTCCACCGACCAGGGCACAACCGAGGAACTGAGCCACCACGCAAGTCCGCAGGCGAGCAGGCCCACCAGCCAGACGGACGCTGTAATCCGCATGAGCCCGACCCCGGCCGCGCGCATCGCGGTCAGCTCGTTCGCACGGTGGAGCTTGGTCAGGACAAAGAGAAGGGAGATCATAAGCGCGGGCGAGAGGACGATCATGAGGAAGCTCGGCATGGTCGTGAAAAAGTACCCCCACAGCTCAAGCCCCCCCGCCCCCGCCTCCCTCAGCGACCGCAGGTCGTCATAGCAGACCTGGACCAGGAGAAGGCCGCAGGTTGCGGCCACCACGATGCCGAGAATCTGCAGCCACTCGCGCAGTAGGTGCCGGTCAAAGGTGTTCAACGCAGCCATCAAACGCCGCCCGGCCGCCGACGGAAAGCCGAAAGAGGGGTTGAACCCCGGGCAACCCTGACCTTTTCTCCTGGCATGCCGTTCGCATTCCGCCGGTTTTCCTGGCTGCTCATGGCCGCCCTCGTCCCAGTCGTCCCCGTCGCCGGGCAGGACACGATCAAGGTCGGCGAAGTTGCCTCGCTCACCGGGAAAGACGCCGATTTCGGCCAGTCGTCCCACAAGGGGACGCTCCTCGCGATCGAGGAGATCAACGCCTCGGGAGGCCTGCTGGGCAGAAAGCTGGTGCTCCTGACCGAGGACAACCAGTGCAAGCAGGGCGAGTCCGCGACGGCGGCGCGCAAGCTCATCTCCCGGGACAAGGTGGTCGCTCTGCTCGGCGAGGTCGCATCCAGCCGGTCGCTGGAGATGGCCCCCATCGCGCAGGCGTCGGCCGTGCCGATGATATCGCCGTCCTCGACAAACCCGAGGGTGACCGCGATCGGGGACTACATCATCAGGGTCTGCTTAATCGATCCCTTTCAGGGAACGGTCATGGCCAAGTTTGCCCGCGACACGCTCAAGCTCCATCGCGTGGCCGTCCTGACCTCCGTCTCGAGCGCCTACAGCGTCGGCCTGGCCAAGTACTTCAAGGAGGGCTTCGTCAAGGGAGGGGGCGAGATCGTCCTGCAGCAGAAATACTCCGAGGGCGACAAGGACTTCAAGGCGCAGCTGACCGTCATCAGGGCCGCCGGGGTCGATGGCATCTTTGTTCCAGGCTACTACACCGAGGCGGCTCTGATCTGCCTGCAGGCCCGCGAGCTCGGCCTGGACGCGCCGATCTTCGGCGGCGACGGCTGGGAGGGCACGCCCTTGATCGAGATCGGCGGCAAGGCGGTCGAAGGCACCTATTATTCGACGCACTACTCTCCCGACAACGCAGCGCCCGTCGTGCAGGACTTCGTTAGGAAATTCCGCGCGCGGTTCGAGGGCGAGACGCCCGATGCGATGGCCGCCCTGGGCTATGATTCGGCCATGGTGCTCGCGGAGGCGATCAAGCGGACGGGCACGACCGAAGGGCCGAAAGTTCGCGATGCGATTGCCGCCACGCGGGATTACCCCGGAGTGACCGGCGTGACCACGATTGACGCCGAGCGCAACGCCTCCAAGGCCGCGGCCATCTTCACCGTCGCGGACGGCAAGTTCAAGTTTGTTGAGAGTATTGCGCCCTAGCGGGCCCGCACTTGTGCCGGAGTTTTTTCAACAGACGCTGAACGGCCTCTCCCTGGGCGCAATCTACGCGCTGATCGCCCTGGGGTACACGATGGTCTACGGCGTCCTGCGCTTCATAAACTTCGCACATTCCGACATCTTCATGGTCGGGGCGTATCTCGGCTACTACCTCGCGCGGCTCGTGCCAGCCGCCTCGGTCTGGGGCGGCCTGGCGGTGATGGCGGGCGCAATGGCCGGCTGCGCGCTCCTGGGAATCCTGATCGAGCGCCTGGCCTACCGCCCCCTGCGCCGGGGCCCCACCCTCAACGTCCTCATAACGGCGATCGGAGTCTCCCTCCTCCTCGAGTACAGCGGGCAGATCGGTTTCGGGGCCGAGCCGCGGACGTTCCCGGTCCTCTTTCCCGAGCGCGACGTCCGGATCGGATCGCTGGTGATCTCGAGCAGCCAGCTCGTCGTGATCGCGGTGGCTGTCGTGCTCCTGCTGGCGCTCCAGTTCATCGTGCACCGCACGCGGATTGGCACCGCCATGCGCGCCGTCGCCCTGAATCCGCAGGCTGCCAGGCTGGTCGGCATCAACAACGATGTCGTGATCTCCTTCACATTCGGCCTGGGCTCCGCGCTGGCCGCCGCAGGCGGGATCCTCTACGCGACCAACTACCCGTCCATCGATCCCCTGATGGGAGTCATGCCGGGACTCAAGGCGTTCACGGCCGCAGTCCTTGGCGGGATCGGCAACATACCCGGAGCGGCCCTCGGGGGGCTGATCCTGGGGCTTGTTGAAACCTTCGTGGCCGGCAGCCCCTGGTCCACGTACAAGGACGCGATCGCATTCGGCGTGCTGATCGTCATCCTGCTTTTCCGTCCTGCGGGGCTCCTCGGAAAGTTCAGGATCGAAAAGGTCTGACCATGCCCAAGCCGCACCTCGCCCTGCTGGCCGCGCTGGCCGCCGCGGGCATCATCGCCCGCTTCTCGGGGCTGATCGATCCCTACTACCTGGATGTGCTCACGATCGTGGGGATAAACATCATCCTCGCCGTGTCGCTCAATCTGGTGAACGGCTACACCGGCCAGTTTTCACTCGGGCACGCGGGCTTCATGTCCGTGGGCGCGTACCTGTCGGCCGCAGCCTCGCTTTTCCTCGGCCCGACGCTGCTCGGTTCGCACCCCTCCGCGATCATGGAGGGCCTCTTTTTTCTCGGGGCCCTTCTCGCGGGCGGGGCGGCGGCGGCAGCCGCGGGCCTGATCGTAGGGATCCCCTCGCTGCGGCTCCGGGGGGACTACCTCGCCATTGTCACCCTGGCCTTCGGCGAGATCATCCGGGTCGTCTTCCAGAACATCGACGCGCTCGGCGGCGCGCTCGGCCTCAACGGAATCCCTCCGTACACCTCGATCTTCTGGGTCCTCGCCTTCGCGGCCCTCACGGTGTTCGTCGTGACCTGCCTAGTGAATTCGACCTACGGACGCGGCTTTCTCGCCGTGCGCGATGACGAGATCGCCGCCGCCGCCGTCGGCCTCAATCCGACGCGCTACAAGATAGTCGCATTCGTCGTCGGCGCGTTCTTCGCCGGAATCGCCGGCGGCCTCTACGGGCACTTCCGGCTGACGATAACGCCGGGGGGCTTCGACTTCACGAAGAGCATCGAGATCGTCGTCATGGTCATCCTCGGGGGCATGGGCAACACGCCCGGAGTCATACTGGCCGCGATCCTGCTCACCCTGCTTCCCGAATTCCTCAGGCCCGTGGCCGAGTACCGCATGATCATCTACTCGCTGCTTCTCATCATCCTGATGATCATCCGCCCGCAGGGGCTGTTCAAGCTGAGGCCCGGCGGCCGCGCCGACAAGGGAGGCTGACCGTGGCGCTGCTCCAGCTCTCCGGCGTCACGCTTCGCTTCGGCGGCCTCACCGCGGTGAATGCCGTGAACCTGGACGTGGGGGAGGACGAACTCGTGGGATTGATCGGTCCGAACGGCGCGGGAAAGACCACCCTGTTCAACCTCATCACGGGCATCTACTCCCCCGACGAAGGGTCCGCCACCTTCCGCGGCCATGATCTCGCGGGCGCCGACGCGTCCGGCATCGTCGCCCTCGGCATAGCGCGGACCTTCCAGAATATCCGCCTGTTCGGCCACCTGTCGGTTTTCGACAACGTCCGCGTTGCCTGCAATCTCCACAGGGAGGCGGGAGCGGCCCACGCGTTCTTGCGCCTCGGGGCGTTTCGCGAGGACGAGGAGTCCGTCCGCCGGCGCTCGGACGAGCTCCTGGGCATATTCAACCTGTCCCGCTTTCGCGACGCCCCGGCGGGAAGCCTGCCCTACGGCGAGCAGAGGCGGCTGGAAATCGCCCGCGCCCTGGCAACACGGCCCCGGCTCCTTCTCCTCGACGAGCCCGCGGCCGGAATGAACCCCGCGGAAAAGACCGAACTCGCGCGGCTCATACGCCAGGTGCAGAAGCAGTTCGGCCTTTCCATCCTGCTCGTCGAGCACTCGATGAAGGTGGTGATGGGCGTCTGCCAGAGGATCGTCGTCCTCGATTACGGCGTGAAGATCGCCGAGGGATCCCCCGCGGACGTTCAGAACGACCCCAGGGTGATCGAGGCCTACCTGGGGGAGGACCACCGTTTTTGATCTCGCATCCGGCCATGCTCCAGGTTTCCGACCTCGCGGTCTCCTACGGCTCCATCGCCGCCCTTGACGGCATATCCCTGCGCGTCGAGGCAGGCGCGATCGTCACGCTGATCGGCGGAAATGGAGCGGGGAAGACCACGGCACTGCGCGCGCTCTCGGGCCTCCTGCGTCCCCGGCGCGGCCAGGTCCGGTTTCGCGGCGAGGACATAACCTCCCTTCCGGCGCACCGGATCGTCGGGCGCGGGCTCTGCCACGTGCCCGAGGGCAGGATGGTCTTCTCGAACCTGACCGTTTCCGAGAACCTTGAAATGGGCGCCTACCTGCAGAGGGACCGCGACAGCATCGCCGCGAGCCGCGAAACCGTCTTCAGCCTTTTTCCCCGGCTGAAGGAGCGGCTGAAGCAGTCTGCGGGCACGCTTTCCGGAGGCGAACAGCAGATGCTCGCGATCGGACGGGCCCTCATGGGCTCCCCGAAGTTTCTCATGCTCGACGAGCCCTCGCTCGGCATCGCGCCGCGGCTCGTGACGACGCTCTTCGAGAAGATCGTGGAAATCAACCGCCGGAACGGCATCGCAATCCTCCTCGTCGAGCAAAACGCGCATCTGGCCCTGGAAGTCGCGAGCTATGCGTACGTCCTCGAGACCGGCCGCATCGCCCTGGAGGGTCCCAGCGCGGAGCTGCGCGATCATCCGCTTCTCAAGGCCGCCTACCTCGGCGGTTGATTCCGCTGGCCGGGACTGTCCGACTGCCCGCTCGGTTGCGGGCACTGGCGCCCAAACGACGATCAGTCACCCCCTACCCCATGCGCTTCCCTTCTTGTTCCCGTCGTCGGCTCATCGCAATCCTTGCTTCGCTTTTCGCTTTCAACCTTCCGCTTTCCTCTTTCGCATCCGACGATCTTGCCTGGCCTGAAATCGGCCGGGAGCAGAAGCCCTGGACCCGCTGGTGGTGGCCCGGCAGCGCCGTCGACAAGGAGAACCTGACCCGCCAGCTCACCGGAATGGCCCAGGTTGGCCTGGGAGGCGTCGAGATCACCCCGATCTACGGCGCAAAGGGGTACGAGTCCCGATTCATCAAGTTCCTCTCGCCCGACTATGTCTCGATCCTAGGCTACACGGCCTCCGAGGCGCACCGGCTCGGCATGGGCGTCGACATGGCGACCTGCACCGGCTGGCCCTTTGGCGGACCCTGGGTCGGTCCGGCCGACGCCGAGCAGAGGATCGTCATAACGAACGGCCAGCTCACCCCGAAGCCCACGGGCTTCAAGGTGAAGCGGTCTGCGCCCGGCGGCGAGGGCCCGGTCGTAAATCCCTTTTCGCCGGGTGCCGCGGCGCGGTACCTCGAGCCGTTCACGAAGGCTCTGGGCTCGTTGCCCCCGGGGTCTATCCACGCGCAATTTCACGATTCCTACGAGTATATGGCGAGCTGGGCGGCGGAAGTGCCCGCGAAGTTCCAGGCGATGCACGGCTACAACCTGCTCGATCACCTGACCGAGCTCGGCGGCCAGGGGGATTCCGACACCATCGCGCGCCTGAAGGCCGACTACCGCGAGACGCTGGCCGAATTGCATCTCGAATACGTCCGGACCTGGGTGGACTGGTCGCACAGCATGGGCAGCCTGGCGCGCGAGCAGGCCCACGGCGCGCCCGGAAACCTGCTCGACATCTACGCGGCCTCGGACGTGCCCGAGACGGAGATCTTTGGATCCACGCCCTTCCCCATTCCCGGCTACCGGAACCTGCCCTCGGAGATCGGCGTCAACGTGCCCGCGCCGCTCGTGAATCGCATGGCCTCGTCGGCCGCGCACGTGGCGGGCCGTCCCCTGGCCTCATCGGAAACGTTCACCTGGCTGAGGGAGCATTTCCACGAGGCGCTCTCGGAGGCCAAGCCCGAGCTCGACCAGCTCTTCCTCACGGGCATCAACCGGATCTATTACCACGGCAACGCCTATTCCCCGGATGACGCGCCGTGGCCGGGCTGGGTCTTTTACGCCGCCACCCAGGAGAATTCGCGAAATTCCCTCTGGAGCGAATTTGCGTGGCTCAATGCCTATATCGCGCGCTGCCAGACGCTCCTGCAGGCCGGCGCGCCCGACAACGATCTCCTGGTGTACTGGCCGGTCTACGATCTCTGGCACGATCCCGAAGGCTGGGTTCATCTGTTCTCGGTGCACCTCGCCAAGGGCTGGATGGACGACAGGCCTTCGGGCATGCTCGCACGCAGTCTCGTGGCCGGCGGATACCAGTTCGACTGGGTTTCCGACGCGCAGCTCGGCCAGATCCATTTCGAGGATGGCGCGCTCAAGGCTCCGGGCGGCGCCTATCGGGCCGTCGTCGTTCCGCGCACGGAGCATATGCCGGTCGGCACCCTCAAGAGCCTGCTGGCGCTTGCAGCGGACGGAGCGACCGTCGCGTTTGTGGACGCGCTTCCCGGCGACGTGCCCGGCTACGGACAGCTCGAGGAGCGCCGCGCGCAATTCAAGGCCGAGCTCGCAAAACTTGAATTCAAGGACGGCGCCGAGGGGGGCGTCCGGTCCGCCGCATTGGGCCGGGGCCGCGTGCTCGTCGGCCCCTATGCCGCGGTCGCCGCCCAGACCAGAGCCGTCCGCGAACCGATCGCCGATACGGGCCTCGGCGTCCTCCGGCGCCGCACCAAGGATGGCGAGATTTACTTTGCGGCCAATCTTACCGCCAAATCCGTCGACGGCTGGGTGAAGCTCGGCGCATCGGCCGCGGGCGCCGTGCTGATGGACGCCCGAAGCGGCCACGCTGGCGTCGCCTCGCTCCGCGGCTCCGCCGCCGGCACCGAAGTTTACATCCAGCTCCAGCCCAGCGAATCGATATTCATAAAGGCCCTGTCGAATCGGACCGCGGCGGGCGCGCCCTGGATCTATGATCAGGAGGCCGGCGCCCCGGTTCCCGTGACCGGCGACTGGCGGGTGACCTTCACGGCGGGCGGCCCCGAGACGCCTCCCCCATTTGCGGAGAAGGACCTCAAGTCGTGGACCGACCAGGGCGGCGAAGCCGAGCGGTTCGCCGGCACCGCCCGTTACGAGATCGACTTCAATCTGCCCGAAGGCGCAAAAGCCGACGACTGGATGCTCGACCTCGGCGACGTGCGCGAGACCGCGCGTGTCTTCGTGAACGGGGCCGAGGTCGACCGGCTCTGGAGCCTGCCCTTCCGTACGCGGGTGGGTGCCCATCTCAATCCCGGCCACAACGTCCTGGCGCTTGAAGTCACCAACCTCTCCGCGAACCGGATCCGCGATCTGGATGTTCGCAAGGTGCCATGGAAGAACTTCTACGAGATCAACTTCGTGAACATCAACTACCGGCGCTTCGACGCCTCCAAGTGGCCCCTCCAGCCCTCCGGCCTCCTGGGCCCGGTGCGGCTGATCCCCCTCCGCACACTCTCCCCCTGATCGGCCGGGAAAAGGTTAAGGACACGTTTTAGCCATCGGAGAGGCCCGTAAGGGGCATGAGCGGAGCCGCATCGGTCGCCTCTTGGCCGACCCCCATTAGAGGGGAAGGCCGGCTGCGGCGACCGATTTGGGAATTGCGAAGCGTAGCCCCGGAGGGCCTCTCCGATCGCCAAAACGTGCCATCTCCCGCACAAGGGCGTTGTTGATTTTCGGCGGAGTCTGCTATTATAGCGGGCTCCGCCTTTTTCACATACCATGTCAACCGCCGTACCCCAGACCTTTGAATTCCAAGCCGAGATCAAGCAGCTGCTCGATATCGTCATCCACTCGCTCTACACCGAAAAGGAGATATTCGTCCGCGAGCTGGTCTCAAACGGCTCGGACGCCCTGGAAAAGCTCCGCCACCTCCAGCTGACCGAGAAGGAGATCTACGACGACCGCCTGGATCTCGAGATCAACATCACGACGGATGACAAGGCGAAGACATTCACCATACAGGACTTCGGCGTCGGAATGACCCGGGCCGAGCTTGTCGAGAATCTCGGCACGATCGCCCACTCCGGATCGAAGGCATTCCTCAAGGCCCTGGGCGAGAGCGGCCAGAAGAATTCCGGCCTCATAGGGCAGTTCGGCGTCGGATTCTATGCGGCCTTCATGGTGGCCAAGACCGTCAGGGTCTACTCGCACTCCTGGCGCGCGGCCGAACCCGGGCAGCTCTGGACCAGCGATGGCGCGGGCTATGCGATCGAGGAATCCGAGGGTCAGCGCCGCGGCTGCAAGATCGTGGTCGAGCTCAAGGACGATTGCGCCGAATTCAGCCAGGAATGGCGCATCAAGGAGGTGCTCGAGCGGTACAGCGCGTTCGTCTCCGTGCCCATCAACCTCAACGGCAAGCGCGTCAACACCGTCCAGGCCCTCTGGCTGCGCGGCAAGAGCGAGATCAAGGACGAGGAGTATACGGAATTCTACAAGTTCCAGTCTCACGCCTTCGACGAGCCGCGGCTGCGCCTGCATTTCAGCGCGGACGCGCCGCTTTCCATCAACGCGCTGCTCTTCGTCCCGAAGGAGAACACGGAGAAGCTAGGTTTTGCCCGCTCCGAGCCGGGCGTGGCCCTCTACTGCCGGAAGGTGCTTATCGACGCCCGGCCGAAGGATCTCCTTCCCGAATGGCTGCGCTTCCTGAAGGGAGTCGTCGACAGCGAGGACCTGCCGCTCAACATCTCGCGCGAGACGATGCAGGACCGCTCCCTGATCGAGAAGCTCAACAGGGTCATCACCAAGCGTTTTCTCAAGTTCCTGGAGGAAGAGGCGAAGAGCCGGCCGGACGTTTTCGCCGACTTCTACAAGGAGTTCGGAATCTATCTGAAGGAGGGCGCCGCGCTCGATCACACCCACAAGGACCAGCTGACCAAGCTGCTCCGCTTCGAATCCTCGCTGACCGAGAAGGGGAAGACGACGTCGCTGGCCGACTATGTTTCCCGCATGGGCGCCGACCAAAAGGAGATTTTCTACCTGATCGGGCCAAACCGGGAGGCGATCGAGGCGGGGCCCTACCTCGAGGGCTTCAAGGCGCGCAATCTCGAGGTCCTCTTCTGCTACGAGTCCGTCGACGAGTACGTCATGAACAACGTGCGCGAGTTCGACGGGAAGAAGCTGACGGCCGCGGACCATGCCGACGTCAAACTCTCGGACCTGCCCCAGCCCGCCGAGGGCGCATTGAGCGGGGATGAGATAAAGAAGCTCGCGGCATGGCTCAAGGAGACGCTCGGCGAGCGCGTTGCCGAGGTGAAGTCCAGCGAGCGGCTGGTCGATTCGCCGGCACTCGCCCTGAATGCCGACAAGTTCATGTCGCCGCACATGCGGCGAATGATGAAGGCGATGCAGAAGGACGGCGCCGACGCCCCCCTTCGGGTGAACCTGGAGATCAATCCGAGGCACGCCGTCATCAAGCACCTGGTCGCGCTCCGGGAATCCTCCCCGGAAAAGGCCGGGCTGGTCGCCGAGCAGATCCTGGACAACGCGCTCATATCGGCGGGCCTCCTCGAGGACACCAACAGGATGGTTCAGCGGCTCTACAAGATACTCGAGGGCGTGTGAGGGCGGCGGCCGCCGCGAACCCAGCCCCTTCGGGAAACGGGAGCTCGTGAATGTCAAAATCCCCTGCGGATAAGGCGAAGCCCTCCCGCCACCGGAAGAAGCCCGCGTCCCGGAAGGCCCAGCCGGGAGCCCCACAGGCCGCCTATTTCAACCGCGAGCTGAGCTGGCTCGCCTTCAACCGCCGCGTGCTGGAGCAGGCGCGAAGCCGGCGCCATCCGCTTCTCGAGCGGGTGCGCTTTCTCTCGATCGTCAGCTCGAATCTGGACGAGTTTTTCGAGATTCGCGTGGCCGGGCTGATGCAGCAGATGGATTCCGGAATCATCGAGCAGGGGCCCGACGGGCTGTCGCCCCAGGAGCAGCTCCGCCGAATCCATTCCGTTGTCGCCTCGCTCGTGGATGACCAGTACCGCTGCTGGCAGGATCAGCTCGTGCCGAGTCTTGCGGCCAAGGGCATCGAATTTAGATCCGCGCACGATCTCGCCCCCGCCGACCTGAACTGGGTCCGCGCCTACTTTCGCGAACAGGTCCATCCCGTCCTGACGCCGCTGGCCCTCGATCAGGCGCACCCCTTTCCGCAGCTGGGGAACAAGACCCTGAATGTCGTCGTCTCGCTCGACAATCCCGGGGTTCCCGACTCCGACCGCCTTATTGCGATCCTTCCGGTGCCGAGGATCCTTCCGCGCCTCGTGCCGATCACCCCCGCCAGGACGGGCCCGCAGCGCCACATATTCCTGAGCGAAATCATCAAGCTTTGCGCCGGCGAGCTGTTTCCCGGCTATCGCCTCATCTCGGCGCACGCCTTCCGCATCACCCGGAACAGCGACCTCTACATCGACGAGGAGGAGGCCGAGAACCTCCTCAAGAGGATCGAGGAGGAGCTGCGCAACCTGCGGCGCAACGAGGCCGTGCGGCTGGAGATCGAGGACGGCGTGGACGACGGCATCTTCGCCACGCTCTGCAACCACCTCCGGCTCTCGCACGAATACGTCTTCCGCTTCAACGGCCCCCTCAATCTGCTGCGCCTGCAGAGCCTGGCCGATATCGACCGGCCCGATCTCAAGTACCAGCCCTTCGATCCCGTCAACGCGTCGCCGCTGCGCGATCCGGCCCGCATCTTTTCCGTCCTGCGCGAACAGGACGTCATGCTGCACCATCCGTACGACGCCTTCACCCCCGTCGTCAATTTTGTCGAAGAGGCCGCCCGCGATCCGCAGGTCTTCGCGATCAAGCAGACCCTCTACCGCACGAGCGGCGACTCGTCGATCGTCCGCGCTCTCATGGAGGCGTCCCGGAACGGGAAGCAGGTGACGGCGCTCGTCGAGCTCAAGGCCCGCTTCGACGAGGCGAACAACATCCAGTGGGCGAAGCAGCTCGAGGAGGCCGGCGTCCACGTCGTCTACGGGCTCGTCGGCATAAAGATCCACTGCAAGCTCTGCCTCGTCGTGCGGCGGGAGGGGCAGCGGCTGCGCCACTATGCCCATCTGGGCACCGGCAACTACCATCCCCGAACCGCGAGGCTCTACACCGACCTGAGCTACTTCACGGCGCGAACGAGCATGACCCGCGAGGTCGCGCAGCTCTTCAACAGCCTCACCGGCTTCGGCCAGTCGCTCACGTTCCGCCACCTCCTCGTGGCGCCGTACAACTTCCAGCATCGGATCAACGAGCTCATCGCCCGCGAGGCGGCGAACGCCAGGGCCGGCAGGCGCGCGCGCATCTTCGCAAAGATGAACGCGCTCGTGGACAAGACGACGATCGACTCGCTTTACGCGGCCTCGCAGGCCGGGGTGAAGATCGAGCTGGTGATTCGCGGGATATGCTGTCTTGTCCCGGGGGTTCCGGGGCTGAGCGAAAACATCCGGGTCCGGAGCCTGGTCGGCCGGTTCCTCGAGCACGCACGGGTCTTCCATTTCGAGAATTCCGGGGGCGAGCCCGTCGTCCTCGCGGGCAGCGGCGACTGGATGCCGCGCAATTTTGTCCGGCGGATCGAGGTGGTCTTTCCGGTGGCCGATCCGGAACTCAGGCGCTGGATAATCGAGGATTTCTTCCCCACGGAGCTGCGGGACAACGAGGATGCGCGCATCCTGCACGCCAGCGGCGCCTACCTTCCCGTGCCCCGCGGCCGCGGCGAGGGCCCGCATTCCGCGCAGGAGAAATTTATGGCAAAGGCGATCGCCCGGGCCTGGCAGCCGGAATGAAGGCGGGCCGCGGCGCTACGGTGTCAGGCCCGCCATCTTGGCGATGGCCGCTTTGAGGGGCCCGGGATACACCGCCGCCTGGTCCAGCACCACGGAAGTCCCGTCGCCGAGCACGACCGTGAACCGGAAGACCCGGACGCTGTCGTCCACCTGCGTCAGCCAGATCGTGCCGCGATCCTTGGGATCCAGTGTCGGCGTCGTCGCCTTCCAATAGCCGTTGTTGAGACGCGGCGCGGTGTCGTCCACGAGCACCTGCGTGGGGTCCTCGGTCATATCCTCGATCGTCACGCGCTTGGGCGCCGCGCCCCCCTTGAGGGAAAACTCGAAGACATAGTCGACGTGCTTCCTGTCGGCTGCCGGAAACAGCCCCGCCGTGACCAGCTGCACCCCGCCCCCGCTTCGCAGCACGGGCCCCCGGCTGTTGAAGGACATCTCGGTCGTCTTGCCCCCGGCGATCGGGATGAGGACCGTGTTGGAGTTCGTGAAGGGCGCGGCGCAGCCGGCAAGTGCGGCCGCGGCCGCGATGGACGGAAGGCTGCGGATCAGGGGTTTGATTTGCATCGGGTCCGGACGTTTCGTCCGTCCCGGCCGGATTTCAACCCCGAAATCCGCGATTGCGGGCATAAAAAAACCGCCGCAGGGAATACCCGCGGCGGTTGTGGGAAAAGGCGTCCGGCTTACTTTGAGGAGACGTGGCCCGAGACGAGCTTCGTCATCTCGAACATGCTGACCTTGCTCTTGTTGTTGAAGACCACCTTCAGCGCGGCGTCCGCGTTGATCATCTTGCGGTCCTTCTTGTCCTGGAGTCCGTTCTTCTTGATGTAGTCCCAGAGCTTCTTGGTGAGCTCGGTCCGCGGAATCGGCTTGGAGCCGACGACGGCGGAAAGGGCGGCGTCCGGGGTCACCGGGGCCATGAATGCAGCGTTGGGTTTGCGGGCGGATTTTTTAGCCATAATCGATTTGGGTTTATAACTCTTTTTCCTGAAAACAGTCCATGTCTAGAGGGGAAACCGGCCGTTTCCGAGGAAAAAATGCTCTTTTTTACCCCGAGCCCACCTGCACGAACTGCTGGTACAGCGCCGCATAATGGCCCGCAGCCGAGAGAAGGCTCGAGTGCGTGCCGCGCTCCGCGATGCGGCCCCGGTCGAGGACCAGCACAAGGTCGGCGTGCCGGATCGTGCTCAGGCGGTGTGCGACGACGAAGCTGGTGCGCCCGCGCAGCAGCTTCACAAGCGCCTTTTGCAGGCGATCCTCGGTCAAGGCGTCGACGGAGCTCGTCGCCTCGTCCAGGATGACCAGCCGGGGATCCGCGAGCAGGGCGCGCGCAAAGCAGACCAGCTGCCGCTGGCCCAGCGAAAGGCCGGCGCCGCGCTCCCCGACTTCCGTCCGGAAGCCGAGCGGCAGCGCTTCAATCATGTCGAGAAAATCGAGCTGTTCGACGGCGGCGCGGACATCGGCCTCGGAGGCCTCGGGCCGGCTGAGGCGGATGTTCTCGAGGACCGTGCCGCCGAACAGGAAATTCTGCTGGGGCACGATGCCCATCTGGGAATGAATCGATTGGCTGGTCAGCGTCCGGATGTCCCGGCCGTCGATCAGCACATCGCCGCGCGTCGGCAGGTAGAACTTCGAGACGAGATTGATGACCGAACTCTTCCCGCTGCCGGTGTGCCCGACGAGGGCGACGGACTGGCCCGGCTCGGCCGTGAAGTCCAGGTCCTGCAGGACCAGCCGGGCGGGATCGTAGCCGAATGACACCCCGCGGAATGCGACCCGCATCCCCGATGCCTGCGTCTCCGGCATCCGCGTTCCGCTTTCCGCCTTTTCCGGCAACCGCGAATCCGGAAGATCCGTCGCCGCCGGCCCGTCCTGCCAGTCAGGCGGAGTGTCTATGAGGTTGAATACGCGCTCGGCTCCCGCCATGGCGATCAGGGCCTGATTGTACTGGTTGCCGATGATCGCAAAGGGCGCGAAGAACATGTTCGCCAGGAGAAAGAAGGTGATCAGGTCGCCGATCGCCATCGCCCCGTGGAACACGCGCCAGCCGCCTACGACGAGCAGGATCGCCACGAAGAACTGGCTGTTCAGCTCGAGGAGCGGGGTCAGGATCGCGGACGTCCGGGCAAGGGCGATGTTGTAGCGCGAGTGGTCCGACAGCAGGCTGCGAAAGAGCCCGGCGTTCGTGTCCTGGCGCACAAATCCCTGGGTGACGCGGATGCCGTTGACCGACTCGGCCAGAGTGGCCGTGACCCGGCTGAAGCTCTCCTGCGATGCCCGCGAAAGCACGCTCAGCTTCATGCGGAAGTGGTTGTTCACGACGGCAAGGATGGGGGCCATGGAAAGCACCAAGAGAAACATGACCCGGTCGCACCAGAGCATGACGACCGCCGTGAAGAGCATCTGCCCGAACTGGACGACGCTGATGAAGAGCACGTCCTGCATCGCCGTGCGCAAGGCCTCCACATCGCTCGTCACCCGACTGATGATCCGCCCGAGCTTCATCCGGTGGAAAAAGCTCATCGGCTGGCGCTGCATCTTTGCGAAGATGTCCGCACGCAGGCCGTTGACGACGGTCTCTCCGATCTCGAGCGCGTAGCGCTGCCGGAAATGGAAGAGCCCGTCGGTCGACACCGCCAGAAGCGCGTAGCCGAGGACGCCGAGCGCGAGCCCGGCCTCCCGCCCATGGGTGATCGGACCCTGGATGACGAGCGCCACGACCCAGGTGAGCGCGGGAAGCTGGATGGACCGGATCAGGGTGAGAACGACCAGCCGGCGCACCTTGCCGCCAACGGGCGCGCTGTAGGTGAAAAGCCTGCGGATAAGCCCCCAGGCCAGCGGCTTGAATTGCTCCTCGTCGTCGTCGGCCGTGCGGTGGACGAGCAGCATACGGTCGGGCGTCGTCATGGGGACACCGCCTTCGCGGGCTCCGCCGGCCTGAGTTCGCCGCCATCGAGCAGCTGCAGCCGGGCGACCCGCAGATAGGGGCCCGGCACCTTCATGAGATCGGCGTGGGTGCCCTGCTGGACGATCCGGCCGGCGTCCAGGACGATGATGCGATCGGCGCGGCGAAGGGTGCTGAGCCGGTGGGCGACGATGAAGGTCGTGCGCCCGGCGATCGCCCGGTCGAGGGCCTCGAAGATCTCGTGCTCCGTCTCGCTGTCGATCGCGGCCGTCGGGTCGTCGAGAAGCAGGATGGCCGGCTCGAGAAGGACCGCGCGCGCGATGGCGAGCCGCTGGCGCTGGCCGCCGGAAAGGCTGTTGCCGCTCTCCCCGAGGACGGTGTCGTAACCCTTCGGCAGCCGGGAGATGAAGTCGTCGGCCGCGGCGATCCGCGCCGCCCGCTCGATCTGCGCAAGCGTTGCGGCCGGATGGCCGAACGCGATGTTGGCCGCTATCGTGTTCGAGAATAGAAAGCTCTCCTGAAAGACGAGACCGATGTTACGGCGCAGGTCGTCCAGGTGCATCCGGCGCACGTCCAGACCATCGACCAGGAGTCTCCCGCCCGTCACGTCGTAGAACCTGGGAATCAGCCCCATGAGGACGCTTTTTCCGGACCCCGTCGCCCCGAGGATCGCGACGCATTGGCCCGGCTTCACCTCGAGATCGATGTCCCGCAGCACCCGGTCCTCGGCCTGCGCAGCCTCCATGGCGGAGAGCTCCGCGGCCGGTCCCGCCGGCCGCCCGCGATAGGCGAAGGAGACGTTCTCGAAACGCACCGCTCCCTCGAGCCGGGCCCTGCGCACGGAGTCCGGCGGACTGCGGACCTCGATCGGCGCGTCGAGGATCTCGAATACGCGCCGGGCCCCGATCAGGGATTGCTGCACGGAATTCACGATATTGGCCACGTTGTTCACCTGCCCCGAAAACTGCTCGAGAAGCCCGGCGAAGACGACGAGGCCGGCGCCCAGGGGAAGGCTGCCGTGGATGACGAGCCATCCGCCGTAGCCCAGCAGGATCATCATGTTGATCCGGGTGAGGAAGCCGACGGCCGGGGAAAAAAGGCTCACGCGCCAGAAGATGCCATGCTGCTGCGTGAGGATGGCGTCATTCGCGCCGTCGAACAGGGCGCGGTTCTCCCGCTCCCGCCCAAAGCCCTTGACGACAGCCACCCCCTGGATGCTCTCGCTCAGGATCTGCACCATCCTGTCCACCAGCGTCCGGTTGCGCGCATATTCGGGCTGGATCCTGCGGGAGAACGAGGCGGCCATCACCCAGAGGAGCGGAGTCGTCGCGAGGCAAGCAAGCGTCAGGCCGGGGCTCAGGCTCGCCATGTAGACCACATAGACCGTGAGCGAGATCAGCATGATCAGGCTCTGGATCAGGACCTGGTCCACGAACATCCGGACATTCTGGACGTCGCTTGTCACGCGGGTGATGATCGACCCGGTGGTGTTTGCGTCGAAGAAGCGGAAGCTCAGGCGCTGCAGCTTCTCGTAGACCTCGCTGCGGAGGTTCACGACTATGTGGCGCTGGACGAGGATGTTGACCTGGACGCCATACACGAAGTTGAGCACCGCCCGGAAGAGGGCCAGGGCCAGGATCATGGCGGAGAGAAGCGCCAGCACCTTCAGCGGCGGCCAGTCGGCGGGCAGCGCAAAATGGAACCGGTTGGCGACCGGCTGGGAATGGTCGAGCCGGTGCCGGATGTAATCGATGCCGACCCCCGTGAAGCTGAGCCCGAGGATTCCCATGCTCAGAAGCACGAGTTGGATGCCGAGGACGCCAAGGCAGCGGAGGCGGTACCGCCAGGCCAGCCGGAACAGGCGCACGATCAGCTCCCCATCGGTGGGGCCTGAGGCTGCGGAGTCGGTCTCGGGTCGTGGCATGGACGGAGGGTCGGAAAAGGCATCCTATGCCTGTGCCCTCGGCCCGCAAAAGATTTCAGCGCGGCAATCGGACCACCAAGGAACCAAGGGCGGCCCGCAATCGGCGCGCGAAGGCGACCGCGCCCGGCCCATCGCCGTGCAGACAGATCGTGTCTGCGGAAATCGGAACGTCGGTGCCATCCAGCGCGCGCACCCGCGCCTCCCTGACAATCCGGAGCGCCTGCGCGGCCGCCTCGCCAGGATCGAGGATGATTGACCCCGGCCGGCCGCGTGGAACAAGCGATCCGTCGGGCAGGTATGCCCGGTCGGCGAAGGCCTCGCGGGCGACGCGGAGCCCCCGGGCACGCCCCGCTTCGGGGAGCCGGCTTCCGGCCAGCCCGACGAGGATAAGACGCCGGCCAGCCCGACGGACAGCGCGAGCCACCGCGTCGGCCACCCTGGGGTCGCGGGCCGCCAGATTGTAGAGCCCCCCATGGGGCTTCACGTGAGAGAGCCGCAGGCCCGCCGCGCGCGCAATGCCGGCCAGCGCGCGCACCTGCCTCGTTACGAGCGATTCGATATCCTCGCCGGACAGGACCTGTTCCGTTCGCCCAAAATTATCCCGGTCCTCGAAGCCCGGGTGCGCCCCGATCGCAACCCCGTGCCGGCCGGCCAGCTCGACGGCGGCCCGCATGGTCCTGCCGGTGCCGGCGTGTCCCCCGCAGGCAATGTTCGCGGAGGTCACCAGCCTCATCAGCTCGGCGTCGTGCCGACCCCCCTCCCCCAGATCGCAGTTGAGATCGACCGCCCTCACGCCTGAAGTCCCATCCTGAGGTGGGCGAATTCGCGCTCCCTTGTCCGCCCGATGTCGTGCGCCTCGGCGAGCGTGACCTCGCTGAAGCGCAGGCGGTCGCCCGGTCGAAGCTGCGCCGCGAGCGGGATGTCGGCGGAGATGAGATGCGCAGCCTGGGGATATCCCCCGATGGTCTGTGCGTCGGCCATGAGCAGGATCGGGTTCCCATCCGGGGGGACCTGGACCGTGCCGGGAGCCACCGCCGTGGAGACCAAGTCCTCCGCACCACTCCTGGAAAGGCTGGCTCCGGAAAGTCGCAGGCCCATCCGGTCCGAATTCGGCGACACGCGGAATCCGGCGCCCCAGAGTTCTCCCCCAAAATCGCCGGCCTGCGCGCCGCGCACCGCGCGGAGCGTCACCTGGTCCGAGTAGGCCGGCAGCATGCCGGATGACACACGCCAGGAGCCGGCGTGGGACGGCTCCCCTCTTCCCTGCCCGACGCGCAGGCGATCGCCCTCGCGGAGGGCGCGGCCCTGGAATCCGCCGATCCTTGCCCGAAGGTAGGTGCCGCGGCCACCCAGGACCCGGGGCACCTCGATCCCGCCCGACACCGAAAGATAGGCGCGGCAGCCGCGACGGCACTCCCCAAACTTCAGGCGCTCGCCCGCCTGCAGACGGATCGGCCGCCAGGAGGGAACCCCTTCGAACTCGGCGCCGCAGACGGCCACGACCGAGTCCGAAGAAAATACGAGCTCGGGCCCGAGAAGCGTGATCTCGAGGCCCGCGGCATCCTCGGCATTTCCCACGAGCAGGTTGGCGACCCGGAGGGCAAAGCGGTCCATGGCCCCTCCAAGGGGAAGCCCGGCGGAGCGGAAGCCGGTCCTTCCAAGGTCCTGCACTGTGGTCAGGAGCCCCGGCCTGGCCACCTCGATGCCCGGGGCCTTGTCACGTATTTCATTACAAGACGCCTCGTCGTCAGGACGTTCCCGGGAAGCTGCGTCCGCCCGCTGATCCTCGGCCAGCCGGTCGAACTCCCCGGATTCGATTGGCCGGAACCTGACGCGGTCGCCCACCCGAAGGAGCGCCGGCGGACTCTCGCGGGGGCGAAAGAGCGGGGTCGGCGTCCGGCCGATCAGCTGCCACCCGCCCGGTGTCTCGAGCGGATAGACGCCCGTCTGCGCGCCCCCGATCCCGACAGATCCCGGCGGCACAGACGGACGCGGCGTGGTCCGGCGGGGAGTCCGGAGCGATTCCGGAAGGCCCGCCAGGTACGGGAAGCCGGGCGCAAATCCGATCGCCTGAACGCGATACTCCGCTTCGCTGTGGCGGGCGACGACCTCCGTCTCGGTCAGCCTGCCGTGTCCGGCGACTGCGCCGAGGTCCGGGCCGTGCCCGCCGCCATAGCAAACAGGCAGTTCAATCTGCCGATCCGATGACGAGCCGGGCAAGCTGGCCCCTTCGATCCCGGCCGCTGACGCGCACGCCGCCAGGGCCTGGCAGACGTTGTCGTAGATGTTCCCCGCACCTCCAAGAAACTGGCCGGGGTCGTAGAAGACAGCCACCGTCGAATAGGCGGGCACGACGTCGATGATGCCCGGCAACGCCGCGCTTTCCAAAACCTCGGCGAGGCGGCGGACTCGGGTCAGCGCCGCCCCGCTCATGGGATCCCCCAGGGCCATGACCACGGCGGAGTCGCCCAGCGCGGCAAACGTCATCGTCGTAGATTTATAATGGGGCGGTAAAGGAGCCAGAATAAACCGGGACGCCGGTCCCTTTAAGTTGAAGTTTCAGGACGGATGGGAGATGAAATCCGGTTCCATGGCCGTCCGCCGTCTTTCGATCGCGCTGCTTGCGCTGCCCGTGCTCATCGCGGGCTGCCGCCGGGCAGAGGTGACCGCGTACAGCGTGCCGAAGGAAAAGGATCCGGAACTCCCGGCGGCTCGTGCGGACGCAACGGCACCGGAGGCGCCTGCCGCCGACACAGGCGCGGGAACGATGGCCGGCACCGCCGTGCCGACCGCCGAGGGGCCGGGGCTCGCCTGGACCGTCCCCGCTGGATGGAAGGCCAAGGCCGGCCTGGCAGTGCGCAAGGGCACCTATGCCGTGCCCGGCGAAGGGGGCGCGGAAGCTGAGCTCACGATCACGGCGTTTCCAGGCGAGATGGGCGGCGAGCTGGCCAACGTCAATCGGTGGCGGGGCCAGGTGCAGCTTCCGCCACTCGCCGATCTTGCCGGCGCCGTCTTGCGCGAGGAGGAAAATGGGCTCCAGATGGCCATCGCCGACTGCGCCAGCGGCCAGGGTGACAAGCCCCGGCGCATCATCGGCGTCATCATTCCCTTCAACGGCGGCACCTGGTTCTTCAAGCTGGAGGGTCTGGACGCGCTCGTTGAAGGGGAGAAGCCCGTGTTCCTGGAGTTCCTGAAGACGGTCCACCCCGCCCAGCCGTGAACGAGCTCCTCCGCCAGTTCCGCGACTTCTTCGTCTCGCTGAAGCTCACCGTCGCGCTGCTGGCGCTCGGCATCGTCCTCATCTTCTGGGCGACGCTCGCGCAGACGGATCTCGGCGTCTGGGGCGTGCAGCAGAAGTTTTTCCACAGCTTCTTCGTGCTTGAGCGGATACCCGGAACTGAAATCCCCTTCCCCCTTTTTCCCGGCGGCTACTTCATCGGCGGCCTGCTGTTCATCAATCTCATCGCCGCGCACATCTACCGTTTCCGATATTCCTGGCGGAAGACCGGGATCTGGCTGACCCACCTCGGGCTGATGATCCTTCTTGTCGGCGAACTGCTGAGCGGCATCTGGCAGCAGGACTTTCAGATGAACTTCAAGGAAGGCGAGACGAGGAATTACTCGGAGAGCTTCCGGGACAATGAGCTGGCGATCATCGACGAGGGCGACCCCAAGGTGGACGCCGTCGTCGCCATACCCGAGGCCATCCTGGCCCGGGGAGAAGCCGTCCAGCATCCGAAACTGCCGTTCCGGGTCGTCCCCAGGCTCTATTTTCCAAATGCCGAACTGCAGCAGCCCGGAGCGGTGCCGAACGCCCCGCCTTCGATTGCCACACAGGGGCCGCCCTTCCTGCGGACACTCGTGCCGCAGGCGCAGCCGCTCACCAGCAAGGAGGACGAGCGCAACCTGCCCGCCGCCTACGTGGAGCTGGTCGGGCCCGACGGCTCCCTCGGCACCTGGCTCGTCTCGGCGGAGATCCCCGTCCCGCAGCATTTCACCGACCGCACCGGGCATCCGTGGAAGATCATCCTGCGCATCGCCCGCCACTATGAGCCGTACGCGCTGACCCTGCTCAAGGTCACCAACGACATCTTTCCCGGCTCGGACATCCCGAAGAACTTTGCCAGCAGGGTCCGGCTGCAGAGCGAAGACGGCAGGGAAGCCCGCGAGGTGGTCATCTACATGAACAATCCGCTGCGCTACCGCGGACTCACCTACTACCAATACCAGATGGACAAGGCCTCCGGCACGAGCGTGCTTCAGGTCGTCAGGAATCCGAGCTGGCGGCTCCCCTACCTTGCCTGCGTCCTGATGGCGGGCGGGCTCCTGTTCCAGTTCGGCCTCCATCTCTTCGGATTCGCACGGCGGCGCGTCGCCGGCCCCCAGCCCGTTCGCCCATGAAGCGCTGGCTGCCTCTCCTCGCCCTCATCCTCGGTCTCGCCTACCTGGGATCGACGCTGCTGCCGCCGCGCAATCCCGGCTCCTTCGACACCGTCGGCTTCGGACGGCTGCCCGTCCTCGCCAATGGCCGGATCAAGCCCATGGACACCCTGGCCCGGAGCTCCCTCCTGCAGCTGCAGGACCGCCAGCGCATCGTCGGCTACAACGTCCAGCCCGATGGCCGCGTCGTCCTCGACGAAAGCGATCTTACTCCCGAAGAATGGCTGCTCGACGTGTTCTTCCGGCCGGAGAAGGCCGATGGTTATCGCACCTTCGTCATCGACAATCCCGACCTGCTCACGCTGATCGGAAAATCCGAGGGCGACACCTCGATCAAGTATGCCAATCCGGCCTTTCAGGTCATGGCGGTGATCGGCTTCCTCCCCAGCCACTACCGCCGCTTCCCCTATTCCGAAATCGCGCCCCACTTCGCCGAGATCGAAAGCCAGGCCAAGCTCGCCCAGCCGATCGACGACAAGGCCCGCACTCCCTTCCAGGGCGCGGTCCTGCAGCTCCATGGCAATCTTGTCCTCTACCAGAGTTTGCAGCACGCCCTGGTCATCCCCGGCTCGGAGGACTTTCTGGGCGAGCTCCTGCGCTTTCAAAAGGCCCTGCCGGATGGATTCGCGGCGCTCCGGGCCAAGCAGGCCGGGCAGGCCCACGACGAGGATATGGCCCAGGCCATGCTTGCGCTCGCGAAGCGCTACGTGGCTTTGGCCAACGCGACCAGCCTCCTCGCGATTCCACCCGCCGCGGACAACCCCGATGCCAACGCCTGGCGGACGGCCGGGCAGGCCCTGGAGGAAACCTTCCAGAACGGCTACGTCGAGCCAGCCGTCCTCGCCTACGCCGGCCTCGGCATGGCTTGGCGCAACGGCCAGCCGGACCAATTCAACACGCTGGTCGGCCTCTACCTCGGGGAGCTCTCCCACCGCTTCACCCCCCAGCTCTCGAAGTCCGCAGCCGAGGCGCGCTTCAATGCCGTCGCGCCCTTCTACGCCAGCATGCTGCTCTATGCCGCCGCCTTCCTGGCGGCCCTCGTTTCCTGGCTCAAGTGGCCCGATGCCTTGGGCCGGGCGGCCTTTGTGCTCGTTGCGCTCGCCTGGGCGGCCGCGACCGCCGGCATCGCGACCCGCATGTGCCTTGAGGGCCGGCCGCCCGTGACAAACCTCTATTCCTCCGCCCTGTTCGTGGGCTGGGGCGCCGTGACCCTCTGCCTCGTCCTGGAATTCATCTTTCGCAACGCCATCGGCAGCGTGGCCGCGGGCATGATCGGCTTCTGCACGCTGCTGATCGCGCACCACCTCGCCCTTGGGGGCGACACGATGGAGATGATGCGCGCCGTCCTCGATTCCAACTTCTGGCTGGCCACCCACGTCGTGGTCGTCACGACCGGCTACGCCTCGACTTTCCTGGCCGGCTTCCTTGCGCTCATCTACGTCCTTCGCGGCATGTTCAGCCGCTCTCTGGACAAGGCGACCGCCGACGCCCTCGCGCGGATGGTTTACGGGATCATCTGCTTTGCCACCCTCTTCAGCTTTGTCGGAACCATGCTCGGTGGCATCTGGGCCGATCAGTCCTGGGGCCGCTTCTGGGGCTGGGATCCGAAGGAAAACGGGGCCCTGATCATCGTCCTCTGGAACGCCCTCATCCTCCATGCCCGCTGGGGCGGCCTGGTCAGGACACGCGGCCTCATGTGCCTCGCCATCTTCGGCAACGTCGTCACCAGCTGGAGCTGGTTCGGCGTGAACATGCTCGGCATCGGCCTCCACAGCTACGGCTTCACCGCCGCCGCCTTCCAGTGGCTCTCGATCTTCGTCGCCAGCCAGCTGATC
>CAZJNA010000010.1:0-47796 GCA_964547325.1 uncultured Opitutaceae bacterium
AGCAGCAGGCGGCCCGGTTCAAGAACCAGCAGCGCGAGATCGCCCACCTGCAGAAATTCGTCGACCGCTTCGGCGCCAAGGCCTCGCTCGCTTCCCGCGCCAAGTCGAAGGAGAAGCAGATCGCGCGCCTGGAGGAGGTCGCGGAGACCGAGCCGGAGGAGGACCTGCGCCGGATCAACTTCAAGTTTCCCCAGCCGCCCCGTTCCGGCCGCAAGATCATCGACCTGGAGCACGTGCAGCAGGCCTACGGCGACCACGTCGTCTACCGCGACCTCAACTTCAGCGCGGAGCGCGGCCAGAGAATCGTGCTCGTCGGCCCCAACGGCGCCGGCAAGTCCACCCTGCTCAAGATCCTGGGCGGGGTGATCCCGATCCAGGGCGGCACGCGCGAACTCGGAAGCAACGTCATCCCGGGGTATTTTGCGCAGAACCGGATGGATAACCTCGACGCCTCCAAGACGGTGATGGAGGAGGCTATGGAGATGCGGAACGTCAACCGGGACGTGACCGAACAGACCGCGCGCAAGATCCTGGGCAGCCTGCTCTTCCGCAAGGACGACGTCTTCAAAAAAGTCTCGGTCCTATCCGGCGGCGAGAAATCGCGCCTGTCCCTGGCCAAGCTGCTGCTGGCGCCGCCCAACCTCCTCCTGATGGATGAGCCTACGACCCACCTCGACATCAGCTCGATCGACGCGCTGCTCGGGGCGCTCCAGGCCTACGACGGCACCCTCGTTTTCATCAGCCACGACGTCTATTTCATCCGGGCGCTGGCCCAGACCGTCCTGCACGTCCACAGCGGCCGCCTCACCCCGTACGCCGGCAACTACGACTACTACCTCGACAAGTCCAAAGCCACCAATGAGCGGGCCGCCCTCACTGCCGGCTTCAGCGACGCCCGGCCGGTGCAGGACACCGCTGCGAGAAAGACCGCGCCTGGCGCGGAGCGGACGAAATCAAAGGACGAGAAACGCGCCGAGGCCGATACGCGCACAGCCAGGACGGCCGAGATCAAGAGGGTGCGCGGTGAAATGACCGCCCTTGAAAAGCAGATTTCCGAATTAGAGAAGAGTCAGGGGGAGCTCGTCGCGGCATTGGAAGCGCCCGAAACCTACAGCCATCCCGGCCGGGCGCAGCAGCTCAACCGCGAATTGAGCACGATCGTGGACCGCCTTCAGGGAGCGACTGCCGATTGGGAGGCCGCTGGCGTGAAGCTGACTGCCCTGGAAAAACCGGAGTCCTAGCCCGAATATTTCATGAACAGGGGCTAGCGGGCAAGCGTCACGGCCATCAGGCCGATGACGACCTCGTTATCGAGCGCGCGGACCGTGAGCGATTTCAGGTCCTTTTCCGGCCGAAGCGGCAGGTCGAGCACGACGGCCGCGCCACCCGGAACGCTCCGGCCGTGCCCGGCAAACGACGCGGCGTCCAGCATCCGGGCCCTGCCTGTCCGCAGATCGACCCGGGGCGGAATCGGATCCGGCCGGCTGAATGCATAGTCGTCGATCCAGTAGTCTTCATCGATCGGCCACCAATTGGTCGGGTTTTCCAGCACCAGACGCTCGGTCGAACCATCCTTGTAGGTCACGACCACCTCGCCGTTCCTGCTCCGGCTTTGCATCGAATTCGTCGAGCCGGCCATGAGCAGGTAAGCATGGGCCGCGCGCCCCCGGACCGGCACCATGCTCTCGCGCGGGTAATTATCCCACTGGGAAGTGTAGGCTATGTTGTTTGCGTCAGGAGAACCGGTCGTCGCAAACCACACGCCTCCCGCAACGGGGACATGCCCGTTGTTTTTTGCGGCGGCCGAGCGCAGGCCGGTATCGTCGATTTGCGCGGCGGCCTGGAAACGGCACCAGGTGCCGATTCCCTGCAGCGGCATCGCCAGCGAGCAATAGGGCGAGCGCGGCGTGAGGTACTTGTTCCTATAGATCTGGGTCACGCGATCATTCAGGTTCGCCGAGAGGTCCACCGCCTCAAAGCGGGCGGCGGCCGGTGCGGCCAGCTTCCAACTGGTCACCAGGCCCTCGACGCCAATCTCCCCGCCCAACTCCACAGACACGCGGTTGGTTCCGGGCAGGATGCCGTCCGCTGCCAGTTCTATTTCCGGCGAATCCCCGTGGGCGGGCGCCCCGATGCTTACGTCGACACTGCTTCCACCCACCGTGACCGGGAAGATTCCGGCGACGGCGGAATTCGTGTTGTTCCGGAGGCGGAAGCGGAGGCCCTTGGCGTCCTGGACCCTGCCGGGGAGGATCTGGAATGCCGGGCGGGTCTCGATCGCGACCGGCGACCACCAGCTCAGGTCCCCTTGCCGGAGCTGGGCGAAAACGGTCCGGAATCCCTCGGCCCCCGAGGCGACCGCGCTGAAGGAGTTTGCTCCCTGGTCGAGATGGGCGGCCATTTGCTGGGGATCTTCAACTGCCAGCACGCGCGCGGGGCCGAAATCCGCCTTGAAGGTTGAGCCGAGCGCCGCGACGGGCGCCGTGACCGGGCTCGCCGGGATCTCTCCCGACCAGGTGACGGCCACTTCAAAGTGGGGGGCCGCCGCAGCGGTGATCTCGAGGATCGGGGCGCCGACGGCGTCGCCGAGAATCCGCCATTTTGCCGGCGCTCCATTTATCGTGACGCCCGCCACGTGGTCGCGACGAGCGACGACCTGGAGACGGAGCGCCATGGGGCGCGGAAAGCGCGGATCGACGACGTAGGTGTCCGCCAGGTCCGCCCTTCGGAACGCGAAATCGAAATCCGGATGGCCGAGCCGCGCGTGATCCCAATTGGCCGGAAATCCGGGCCTTATCCGCAATTCGCCCGCGAGCGCGTCGGGAACGACGCCAAAGAGGCCCTCCACGAGCGCGCGCGATGCAGTTCCTGCGGCATCCGCGAAGTCGCGCTGCGACTCCCCCCGCGCCATGTCAAAGGTCGTGGTCATCCCGGCGTTTCCGGGGCAGAGGCCGAGAAACATGCTCGTAAGGACGGAACCCTTGAACATGCGATAGGCCTCCTCGGGGCGCCCGGCCTGCCAGTAGCCGAGTGACGTGTGCGCCACCTCGGCCATAACGACGTTGTTGGTGGACCAGGTGTAGGGCATCCAGTTCGTGGTCGGGAGGACAAAGTCGCCTTCGCCCGGCTCGCCCGGCCCGCGGATCGGTATGTGCGCAATCTGCGTGTCGATGAAGCGGGTCATCTGCCAGGCCTCGAACGGCGTCGCCGCGCCCGAATCGACCGTATGGTAGAAGGTCCAAAGGGCGGGGCTTGCGTGAACGGCCTGAAGTCCGAGGAGATCCTTCCACTCCGCATACCAGCCACGATCCGGCAACCAGAGCTCGTGGTGCAGCGCGCGCCAGATCAGGCCGGCTTCCCGGTCGTAGGGCGCCGGATCCTCCCCGAGCAGGCGGGCGAGCCGGGCGGCCGCGACATTTTCGTAGAAATTGTAGGCGGTCGAATGGGTTGCGCCCCCTCCTTCGTAGGCGACGTCGTCGCTGGCCCAGATGCAGCAATAGGCCTCGTAGAGGGGAAGGCCATCCGGTCCAAAAGGCCTGCGGAAGAGCCGCTGTTCCCACGCAAGGTGCCGCACGATCACGGGCCACATGCGACGGGCGAGTCCGACGTCCCCGGTCCAGAGCAGGTGCCGGTAGAGGGCGTCGATGTAGACCAGGTTCATGTCGTAGTGCGTGTTCGAGATGTCGCCGTTGCTGTGGAGCGCAGCCTCGTTGCGCGACAGGTTTGCCGCCGAATCGGGCCCGGGAATCTTCTCGGGGATCGGGGCTGTGTTCTGCCGCCTCGCCCAATAGGTGAAGTGACGGAGCGCCCGGTCGTGCCATCCCAGCTCGTCGTTTGCGTACGGGCCGCGCCAGCCGAGGAGAGCCGTTCTCCAGGCGACCGCGCCGTGCTGGACCGTGCCGCTCGCCTCGTCCCATACGGCATCGGCGGCGACGCAGAGGGCTCCTGCGGCCGCGTCGATGAACGGGTCCGGGGTCTCCACCGAGATCTTCTCCGCGACCGAGCGGCGGCGGGCTTCGGCCGCGCCGAATATCTGATCCAGATTTTCCGGGGTCGGTTCGCGCCCGCCCGGGACGCGGGTTACGTTCCGGTCCGCGTCCGGAGCGCCGACCTCGAGGTAGGTGGAGAGGGCTCCCCGGTCGTCGCCCTCGCTGGGCACGCGCTGGAGCGCCAGGTAGACGGGGGCGCCGGCCGAGGGGAGCACGATCCGGCCCACGAGCACCGGCTCGGACGGGTCCGCAGCCGAGCCGAGGATATCCGCGGCCGAATCCCATTTCGCGGCATCGCCGACCACCAGGTGCGCACCCGCGGAAGCGACGCCTCGGATCGATGCTTTCGGGCTTTTCAGCACGAATGCGCCCCCGGCGATCGTGTACGAATTGTTCCTGCACGCATCGGCGCGGAGTTGGAAGAACCGGCTCACCGGCTCGCTCTCCGTCCCTATGTCTCCATCCCTGCGGCCGCGCTCGCCGCTGGCGCCGCCATAGGCCCATATGAGTTCCACGGGCTCTCCCGTCCCATCCAGGGCCGCTCGCAGCACGAGGCCCGGGGAGTCGGGCAGCGGGATCACCGCCAGGCGGAGCGTTCGTCCGGAAAGCAGGGGATCCGAGATTTCGTAGAGGAGGGAACCCGGGCGATAGCGCATGACGACGCGCGCCGCGCCGTTCAGCCACTTCGCGCCGCCCGGCGTGTGCACTCCCAGGCGCAGGTTTCCGCCCTTGCCGGGCAGGTAGAGCGAGAATTCCGGCTTGTCCCCGCCGTCGATGCGGAAAGCGCTGTTGCTCCCGTAAAGTGGGCGGTTGAAGGATTCCGGGCCGTTCTCGATCACGAAGTCCCCTCCGTCCGGATGGTAGCGCAGGGGGCGCTCGACTGTCCTGTCCAGGTTCAGCGTCGGCGCGCCGGCCGCGATCGCCGATCCGGCGAGGAGGATCGCGGCGGCGGCCCGTGCGCAGGCGAGGAGAGCGGCGATGGAGAAGAACGGGAGCCGGCGTATCGTGGGTTCCATGGGGTGCCCGAAGCTCCTCCCGCCCGGGGGTCGGGACAAGGACGAATCTTCGAGCTTTGCAGCTTGGCTCCGCCTGGGAGTTTTGCAAATAGAGTAAGAGCGCCATGAGCACTTCCGCTGCCTTCCGTCCGTTGCGCCTGCTGGGCTGGGGCGCTGTGGCTGTGCTTGGCGCGACGGCGGTCGGAATCCTCGCCTGGGCGCGCGCCGAGCCGGTGAGCGCGCTGTGGATGGTCGTTGCTGCGGCCTGCACGTTCGCCATCGCGTACCGCTTCCATTCCGCCTGGCTTATGGCGGAGGTTCTCGCCGTTGACGAACTCCGCGCGACGCCCGCCAAAGTCAAGGCCGACGGCAGGGATTTCGTGGCGACGCATCGCTGGGTCGTCTTTGGCCATCATTTTGCGGCCATAGCGGGCCCGGGGCCCCTGGTTGGCCCGGTGCTTGCGGCCCAGTTCGGCTATCTTCCCGGCCTTCTTTGGATTCTCGTCGGAGCGGTGCTCGGAGGCGCCGTCCACGACAGCGTGATTCTTTTTTCCTCGATCAGGCGGGGAGGAAAGTCGCTCGGGCAGATGGTCCGCGACGAAGTCGGGCCGGTCGCGGGGATGGCCGCCCTGGTCGGCGTCATCGCGATCATGGTCATCATACTCGCCGTGCTGGCGCTCGTTGTCGTCAAGGCCCTGGCGAACAGCCCGTGGGGCCTTTTCACGATTGCGGCCACGGTGCCGATCGGCCTTGCGATGGGCCTTCTCCTGCGCCGGCAGGGCCACGGCTCCCGCCAGCTGGCCTGGATCAGCGCCGCCGGGGTGCTCGCCCTCCTTGCCGCCGTCTGGGCGGGGCAGTTCGTTGCCGGTTCCCGGATCGAGGTTTGGTTCACCCTGAGCGGCACCACGCTCGCCTGGTGGCTGATGGGCTACGGGCTCGCGGCAGCCGTCCTCCCGGTCTGGCTGCTCCTCGCGCCCCGCGATTATCTGAGCACCTACATGAAGATCGGCACGGTCGGTGCGCTCGGCGTGGCGATCGTGTTCTTTGCGCCCACCTTGCAGATGCCGGCCCTGACGCGGTTCGTGGACGGCAGCGGACCGGTCTTCGCGGGCCCCGTTTTCCCGTTCTGCTTCATAACGATCGCCTGCGCTGCGATCTCGGGGTTCCACGCGATCATCGCTTCGGGAACGACGCCCAAGCTTCTTCCGCGCGAAGGCGACATCCGCCTGGTCGGGTACGGAGCGATGGTCGTCGAGATGTGCGTCGGCGTGATGGCCCTCATCGCGGCCTGCGCCCTGAGGCCCGGCGAATACTTCGCCGTCAACATGGCCGGCGATGCTTCTGCGGTCGTCTCAAAGATCACGGCCCTTGGATTTCCGGTGAGCGCCCAGGAGATGGGCGCGCTCGCTGCGAGCATCGGCGAGAAGACGATGATCGGCCGCACCGGTGGCGCGCCTACATTTGCCATCGGCATGGCCCACATGTTTGCCGGAGCCTTCCATAGCCGGACGGCCCTGGCGCTCTGGTATCATTTCGCGATCATGTTCGAGGCGCTGTTCATCCTGACGACCCTCGATGCGGGAACCCGGGTCGGACGGTTCCTCATGCAGGACCTGCTGGCCCACGCCTGGAAGCCCCTGGGGAGCACGTCCTCAATCGCGGGCAACCTTTGGGGAACCGCCCTGTTCGTCGCCGCCTGGGGATGGTTTCTCTACCAGGGGGTGATCGATCCCTTCGGCGGCATCAACTCGCTCTGGCCGATCTTTGGGCTGGCGAACCAGCTCCTCGCCGTCATCGCGCTCGCGCTGGGCACGACCATCCTGATCAAGATGGGCCGCACGCGGCACCTCTGGGTGACGCTGGTTCCGCTGGCTTGGCTTCTCGCCGTCACGATGACGGCCGGCTGGATGAAGCTGTTTTCCGCGGACCCCCGCCTTGGCTTCCTCAGCGCCGCGCGCCTGTTCGCCCAGAATAGTGCGGGCGCGTCGCCCGCGGCCGCGGCCGTCCTGCGGCGGCAGATCGTCAACTCCCAGGTGGACGCGGCGGTCACCGGACTCTTCCTCGCGCTGGTGGCGATCGTCGTCGCGGCAAATGCGCGCGTCTGGCTTCAGCTTCTCTCTGGAAGGCGAGCTCCCGACCTTCGGGAGGATCCCTATATACCGGCCGATGCGGCGGCCGGCGTTGCGGCCGAGCCCGTTCATTCTTGATGGCCGGCGTCGTCCTCGAAGACCTGGTCAAAGTCTATCCGCAAAGGCACGCCCCCGATGTGCAGGCGGTCCGCGGGATAAACCTGGCCGTGGCGGACGGGGAATTCATGGTGCTCGTCGGCCCCTCGGGCTGCGGGAAGTCCACTACGCTCCGGATGATCGCCGGCCTGGAGGAGATTTCCGGCGGAAGGATCCTCATAGGGGGGAGGGAGGTGAACGGGGTGGCTCCCAAGGATCGGGACATCGCCATGGTTTTCCAGAACTACGCGCTCTATCCGCACTTCAGCGTTCATGACAACCTCGCCTTCGGGCTGAGGCTGCGCCGCCTACCGAAACCGGAGATCGACCGGCGCGTGCGCGAGGTCGCCGCATTGCTCGGGCTCGAGGCCTGTCTCGGCCGCCGCCCGCGGGCTCTGTCCGGGGGCCAGCGGCAGCGCGTGGCCCTGGGCAGGGCGATCGTTCGCCAGCCGAAGGTCTTCCTGTTCGACGAGCCGCTTTCGAATCTCGACGCCCAGATGCGCGTGTCCATGCGGGGCGAGCTCTCCCGGCTGCACGCCCGGCTCGGGGCGACCATGGTCTATGTGACCCATGACCAGGTGGAGGCCATGAGCATGGGCGACCGGATCTGCGTCATGAGGGACGGCGAGATCCAGCAGGTCGACGAGCCGCTGGCCATCTACCACCGCCCGGCAAACCTCTTCGTCGCGGGATTCATCGGAAGTCCTCCGATGAATTTCTTCCGCGGCTCCATCCTGCCCGCCGGCGGCGAACCGGCGTTCGTCACCGACTTTGTCGAGGGCGCGACGCCGCTCGCCTTGCGGCTCAATCCCGCGCTTCTCTTGCGCGCCCAGCGGATGCTCGGAAAGCCCCTCGTCGTCGGCGTCCGGCCCGAGGACGTCCGGCCGGCCGGCACGGCCGACTCCGCCGGAGTCATCGAGACGGAGATCGAGGTCGCGGAGCCGATGGGGGCGGAAACGCATCTTTATCTCAGGGCCGGGGGCATTCCCTTCGTCGCCCGCGTGCGCTCGGAGGGGCGCCACCATCCTTCGGAGAGGCTCAGCGTTGCCCTCGACCTCGGGCGCGCGCACTTGTTCGACGCACAGACGGGAAAAGCGCTGTAAAGCGCGGCGCTGGATCGGGCGGGCGTCGTATCAGCCGCCATTAGACGGAAGAAGTCCGCGGCTGCGCCGCGGAAAAGAAATCTAATGGCGCGCGCGTATCTCGGCGGGAGATACATGAATTGTTACAATTTGGCAGGGATATTGCTTTTCGGTGCCGCCCGCCGGGATCTCCCGACGGGCGACCAACCAACCGTAAAAATAAGCAAATAACTCATTCATGAAACTCCGTATACCCATTGCCGGGGCGGCGCTGCTTGCAGCGACCCTGCCGGCCTTTGCGCAGGTGAAGGTGAACGACAGCATTACCCTCACGGGCTGGGCCACCGGCTCGTACCAGTACACCAAGCCCGCGGCTCCCGCGAAATCGTTCGATTCGCTCAACGTGGACGCCGGAATGCTCGAGGCCATCATCACGCCCGCCAAGAAGACGACCGCCACGCTGAGCGTGTTCTATCGTCCATCGGCCGAGGGCGGCGTCAGCCCGTCCGGCAGCGAGGCCACGCTTCTCGACGCCTACATCAGCTATGACGCGGGCGACGGCGTCACCCTGACCGCGGGCAAGTTCCTCAGCTATCTCGGCTACGAGAGCTTTTACGCGATCTACGACAACATGATCACCGCGGCCAACCAGTCCCTGCTCGGCCCGATTCCCGGATATCATGAGGGCTTCAAGCTCGATTACTCGCCCGACAAGACCCAGACGATGGGATTCTCCATCGCGGACTCCGAGTACCAGAAGCCTGGTTACAACGCCACCGAGGGCGACGGCGAACTCAAGCACAATGGCGGCTACGAGGCCTACTACACCTACACCGGCATCACCAACCTGCAAATCTGGGCCGGCGCGGGCTACGAGACCAAGACCAAGCCCGGCGTCGACACCAACGGCGTGACGACCCAGTTCAATTCGAAGGGCGTCGCCATCCAGAGTGCCCATGCGGTGACGGTTTATGACCTCTGGGCCACCTACACGATCGACAAGGCCGGCGACCAGATCGTCGGCGAGGAGATCTACAAGGACGGCGGCTACCTGAACAAGGGCAACGACTGGCTGGGATATCTCCTCTACAACTTCCCGGGCACGAAGATCTACAGCTGGTTCTGCGTGAGCGGCGAGAACGTCTCCGGCGGCACGAAGTACACCAAGTACAGCGTGGCCCCGACGTATGTCTTCAATCCGAACCTGTCGTTCAGGATCCAGTATTCATACACGGAATTCAAGACGCCCACGACCCACTCGACCTTCGTCGGCGCCCAGGTCCTGTTCAAATTCTAACGCAAGGCGGCCCGGGCTTTGTGAACCAGCCCGGGCCGCTGTTTTCCCGGCAGGTATTCTCCAAACTTTGACGCGGTCCGGCTTCATTCTGGCCTGACCGCATCCGAGTCGCCGGGCGGGCGAGTGGTTCCGTCCGCCCGGCACCCCTCTTTTCAACTCCAGTCACATCTCCATGCGCACATCACTCCGTCATCTCCTCACCGCCGGCGCCCTCGCCGCAGCCGCGCTTTTCAGCGCCAATCATGCCGCCGCCCAGGACAAAGTCGTCAAGGTCGGCATTCTCCACTCCCTTTCGGGAACGATGGCCATCAGCGAGACTTCGCTGCGCGACGTCCTGCTCTATGCCTTCGACGAAATCAACGCCAAGGGCGGCGTGATGGGCTACAAGATCGAGCCCGTCATCGTCGACGGAGCCTCGAACTGGCCCCTGTTTGCCGAGAAGGCAAAGCAGCTTCTCGAGCAGGACAAGGTTTCCGTCACCTTCGGGTGCTGGACGTCCGTGAGCCGCAAGTCGGTCCTGCCGGTCTTCGAAAAGGACAACGGCATGCTCTTCTATCCCGTCCAATACGAGGGCGAGGAGCTCTCGAAGAACATCTTCTACACCGCCGAGGCGGTCAACCAGCAGGCGACGCCCGCGGTCGACTATCTCCTGCAGCAGGGGAAGAAGAAGTTCTACCTGATCGGCACCGATTACGTTTATCCCCAGACGACCAACCTGATCCTCTACAAGTACCTCCTTCTCAAGGGCGTTCCGGTCGAGAACATCGGCGGCGGCCTCCGCAAGGATGCCGACGGGAAAGTCATCTCCGCGGGCAAGTACGTGCCGTTCAGCTACACCGACTTCCAGCAGATCGTCGCCGACATCAAGCAATTCGCGGCCAGCGGCGACGCCTGCGTCATCAACACGATCAATGGCGACTCCAACGTGCCCTTCTTCAAGGAGATCGTCGCGGCGGGCCTGACGCCCTCCGACTGCCCGGTTGTCTCGTTCAGCCTTGCGGAGGACGAGCTCCGCAGCATGCCGACCAAGGACATGGTCGGAGAGCTCGGCTGCTGGACCTACTTCATGTCGATCGACACGCCCGAGAACAAAGCCTTCCTGAAGAGCTGGGCCGACTGGCTGACGACGGAAAGCTATCCCGGCGTCGTGAAGGAGAATCGCGCCGTGGACAGCCCGATGGTGCTGTCGTACGACGGTGTCTATCTTTGGAAGGCCGCCGTGGAAAAGGCCGGATCGTTCGACGTGGACAAGGTCCGCGCGGTGCTTGAGGCGGGGGTGGACTTCACGGGTCCCGGCGGCAAGGTCGTCATGCAGGCCAATCACCACGTGACCAAGACCGTGTACATCGGGGAAACCAAGGCGAATGGCCAATTCAAGATCCTGAAGGAGTTCCCCGACGTCTACGGCGAGCCGTTCCAGCTCAAGACTCTCGACGAGAAGCTGGCCACGATGTCCAAGTAGGCGCCATCGTTTCCGCTTCCAGGCGCGTTCGGGATCTTCCTGGACGAAATTGGGAACGGAATAAGCTTTAAAGGGGCGGGGTCATGACTCCGCCCCTTTTTCTATAATGACGTTTCGCCTGAGACTTTCCCTTGTCCTGCTGCTGGCCGGGCTCGCCGCAGGCCGGACGCTGCATGCGGCCGGAGGCGACGAGGCGGTCCGCCAGACGCTGGCCCGCGCCCTCCTGAGCGAGGGCGCCGAGCAGCAGAAGCTCCTTGCCGAGCTCGGCGACTCCGGATCGAGGCCGGTGCGCGACCTTCTTGCGGCCTGGACGCGCGACGAAATCCTCCTCTATAGGGGCCCGGACGGCTCCAAGATCCCCGTCGTCCTGGAGGAGCAGCAGGATTCCAGCGGGAAGGCGCGGGCCATTCGCGTCGACAACGGGCGGTTCCTGGCCGATGCCGCGGGCCGTGAGCTGCGCTTCGGCTCGAACGATCTGAATGCGGTCGACACCGACATGCGCCTGAGGAGCGTGATACAGCAGGCAATGGATGCCCTCACGCTCGCGGACCCGGATCCGGACGCCCGGCGATCCGCCGTCGTCAAGCTGGGAAATTCGCAGAAGCTGAAATATGTGGCCCTCCTGAAGATGCGCCTCGGGAAGGAGGGCGACGGCGACGTGCGCAAAGCGATCGAGGAGTCGATAGCGCTCCTGCAGCTCGGGGAATCGGATTCGGCTGTGAAGATCGCGGCCATCAACCGCCTCGCGCAGCTGAAGGCCCTGGGAAGCGTGGACTCCCTGAGGAGGGCCGGGGCGGCGGCCAGGGATCCGGCGGTCGCTGATGCCGCCCAGCGCGCGATCGGGACGATCAACCGGCATATCGAGGACGTAAATTTCTTCGGGACGATATTTCGCGGTGCCAGCCTGGGCTCTATCCTCCTGGTTGTGGCCCTCGGCCTCGCGATCACCTTCGGCCTGATGGGCATCATCAACATGGCCCATGGTGAAATGATCGCGGTGGGCGCCTACACGAGCTACGTGGTCCAGAACATATTCGGCGCCGGATTCGGCTTCCATATCGCGCTGCCCTTCAGCTTCGGCGGCAAATTGATCGCCTTCGGATTCACCATCCCGGGCCTGAATGCCACGGGCTGGTGGTACCAGAGCTATTTCATCTTCGTGCTGCCCCTGAGCTTCATCATGGCCGCGCTCGCCGGGCTCCTCGTTGAGCGGGCCGTCATCCAGTTCCTGTACCGGCGGCCCCTCGAATCCCTCCTCGCCACCTGGGGCGTATCCCTCGTCATGCAGCAGCTCTTCCGCATGGTTTTCGGCGCGAACAACGTCCAGGTAAACTCCCCGTCCTGGCTGCTCGGTCATTTCAGCGTCGACGACGTCTCCTTCGGCTTCAACCGGGTGTTCGTCATCGGTTTCGCGGTGGCGATCGTCCTCGGGACATGGCTTCTCCTGACGAAGACCCCTCTGGGGCTCCTGATCCGCGCGGTGATGCAGAACCGCGACATGGCCTCCTGCATGGGCGTGCGCACCCAGCGCGTGAACATGATGACATTCGCCTTCGGCTCGGGCCTGGCCGGGCTGGCCGGGGCCTTCCTCTCCCAGATCGGCAACGTGGGCCCGAGCCTCGGCCAGAATTACATCATAGACAGCTTCATGGTCGTGGTTGTCGGCGGCGTCGGGAGCATAGTCGGGACGGTGTGTTCCGCCTTCGGCATCGGCACGGTGGACCAGGTGCTCCAGCAGGTGCTCGGCTCCCCGGTCATGGGAAAGATCATTGTCCTGGCGGCAATCATCCTGTTCCTGCAATGGAAGCCGGGCGGGCTGTTCTCAACCCGGAGCCGCAACCTGGACTAGGCGATGCCGAACGCGAGCGACACGATCATCATCCGCAGGGGGCTCCTGCGCCGCATACCGGCGCGGATCGAACTCATCGGCGTGGCCGCAGCCGCGCTGGTCCTGATCGTCGTCCTTCCCTGCCTGAACGCCTTCACGCCTGCGGGAAGCCTGCTGCATATCAGCGATTTCAGCATCAACCTTTACGGCAAGTATCTTTCCTACGCGATTCTCGCAATCAGCGTGGACCTGCTCTGGGGCTACACGGGCCTCCTCAGCCTGGGCCAGTGCCTCTTCTTCTCCCTCGGAGGCTATGCGCTCGGCATGTACCTGATGCTCATGATCGGAAAGCTCGGGCAGTATCACAGCGATCTGCCGGACTTCATGGTTTTTCTCGGGTATCCCAGGCTGCCGGCGCACTGGGTGCCTTTCTACCATTTCTGGTTCGCGGCGGCGGCCGTGATCTGGGTCCCCGGCCTCGTGGCGCTCGTCTTCGGATACCTCGCCTTTCATTCGCGGATCCGCGGCGTGTATTTCTCCATCCTGACACAGGCGCTGACGTACGCCGCCTGCCTGATGTTCTTCCGCAACGATTTCACCTTTGGCGGAAACAACGGTCTCACGGACTTCAAGTTCATCGTGGGCCATGACCTCCGCAACCCGGCCACCCAGCGGGCCCTCTACATCTGCACCAGCCTGCTGCTGCTCGCGACATACGCGGTGTGCAAGTGGCTGACGACGACGAAATTCGGCAAGCTTCAGCGGGCTGTTCGGGACAGCGAGAACCGGGTGCTCTTTTCCGGGTATGCGACCGCCAATTTCAAGCTCTTCGTCTTTGTGCTCAGCGCGGTCATCGCCGGCCTCGCCGGGGCGCTCTACGTTCCGCAGGTCGGAATCATCAACCCGAGCGAAATGGCCGCCGACAAGTCGCTTGAGGCGGTGGTCTGGGTTGCGGTGGGCGGACGCGGGACCCTGATCGGGCCCGTCCTGGGCGCCATCTTCGTCAACGCGCTGAAGAGCTGGGCCACGCGCGCCTATCCGGATCTCTGGCTGATCATCCTCGGAGCCCTTTTCATATTCGTCGTCCTCTTCCTGCCGGGCGGCATCGTCAGCCTGCCGAGCCGGATCCTCGCCCGCTGGCGGCGGCCGGGGGCTCCGCCCGCGCCCGATCCGAATCCCGCCGAGGGAGCGGCGCCGGCCAAGAGCGCCCCGGCCTCGACCGTCCCATGAAGACGGAATTCATATTGACGGTCGAGGACGTCAACAAGGAGTTCGACGGCTTCAAGGCCATCACCAACCTTAACTTCTATCTCGAGCGGGGCGAGATGCGCGTGATCATCGGGCCGAACGGCGCCGGAAAATCGACATTCTTCGACCTCCTGACCGGACGGACCAAGCCCGACAAGGGAAAGATCGAGTTCGGCCGGAACACCGACTTGACGGCCCTCAACGAATACAGGATCAACCGCCTCGGAATCGGCCGCAAATTCCAGACCCCTTCGGTCTACGTCGACCATACGGTCTACGAGAACCTTCTTCTCTCGCTCAGGGGACCCCGGGGCGTCTTTGCCGCGATCTTCCGCCGGACGACCGCTTCCGAGCGCGCGCGCATCGACGAACTGCTCCAGCTGATCAGGCTCGACGGCAAGCGCGACTGGCGGGCCGGCCAGCTGGCGCACGGGGAAAAGCAATGGCTGGAGATCGGGATGCTCCTGTCCCAGGAGCCCCAGGTGCTCCTCGTCGACGAGCCGGCGGCGGGGATGACGGACGAGGAGACGCACCGCACGGGCGAGCTGCTGATCTCGCTTGCCGGCAAGCACAGCCTGATCGTCATCGAGCACGACATGACTTTCGTGAAGCAGATCGCGCAGGATCGCCGGGTGACGGTTCTCCACCAGGGAAGCGTGCTGTGCGAGGGAAGCTTCGAGCAGGTTCAGGCCAATCCCGAAGTTCGCGCGGTCTACCTGGGCCGCGGCCACAAGGACCGATGAGCGCCCTGCTCCAGCTCGCCGGCGTTGAGGCCGACATCGGAGGCTCCCGCATCCTGCGGGGAGTCACCCTGGACGTGGCTTCGGGGGAGGTGGTCTGCCTCATGGGGAGGAACGGCGTCGGCAAGACGACGACGCTGCGCGTGATCATGGGCCTGCGGGCCATGCGGGCGGGCTCGCTCGTCTTCAACGGGGCGCCGCTCTCCGCCCTGGGCACGGCCGAGCGGGCGCACGCGGGAATCGGCTATGTGCCGCAGGGCCGCGACATCTTTCCTCATCTCACCGTCGAGGAGAACCTGCGGGTCGGACTCCTGCTTCGCTCCCTTCCGAGGGCCGTTGCGCGCGAGGATCTCGATCGCGTCTACGCGCTCTTCCCCGTTCTCAAGTCCATGCTGGCCCGCAAGGGAGGCGTGCTCAGCGGCGGCCAGCAGCAGCAGCTCGCGATCGCGCGCGCGCTGCTCACCCGGCCCCGGCTCCTGATCCTCGACGAGCCCACCGAGGGTATCCAGCCCTCGATCATCGAGGAGATCGGTGAGACCCTGAAGCGCCTTCGCAAGGACGGGGGGCTCGCCATCCTCCTGGTCGAGCAATACGTTGATTTCTGCCGCGAGGTTGGCGACCGTTTCTACGCCATGGACCGCGGCGCCATCACAATTTCAGGGACGGTCGCCACGCTGACCGATGAAGTCGTGCGCGAGCACCTTCAGGTCTGACGGGCCGGTGAACGATGCACCTTACCCCGCGCGAACGCGAAAAACTCCTGGTGGTCGTCGCCGCTGACCTTGCGCGCCGCCGCATGGCCCGCGGGCTCAGGCTCAACTACCCGGAAGCTGTGGCCGTCATCACCTACGAGATCATCGAGGGCGCCCGGGACGGCCGGTCGGTTGCCGAGCTCATGAGTTTCGGGACGACGATCCTCAAGGCGTCCGATGTCATGGAGGGAGTGCCCGATATGATCCACGACGTGCAGGTCGAGGCCACGTTCCCGGACGGCACCAAGCTCGTGACCGTGCACCACCCCATCCGCTGATATTTCCGCTTTTTCCCCATCATGATTCCCGGTGAAATCATCACTCCGCCCGACGGCGCGCCCCTTGAGGCCAACGCCGGGCTGCCCGTATGCGCCCTGGACGTCACAAACACGGGGGATCGTCCGGTGCAGGTCGGCTCCCATTATCATTTTTTTGAGGCGAACGAGGCGCTCCGTTTCGATCGGGCGGCCGCTCGTGGCTTCAGGCTGAACATACCAGCCGGCAGCGCCGTGCGCTTCGAGGCGGGCGACACGAAGCGGGTGGATCTCGTCGCCCTGGCGGGCACGAGAGAGGTCTACGGTCTCAACGGAAAGGTGAACGGCAGGCTATGAAGCTCACGCGAAGGCAATATGCCGAGATGTTCGGCCCGACCGTCGGCGACCAGGTTCGCCTGGCCGACACCGGGCTTTTCGTCCAGGTGGAGCGGGATCTCATCGCCGAGGGCGGAGGCTACGGGAACGAGATCAAGTTTGGCGGCGGCAAGGTGATCCGCGACGGAATGGGCCAGTCCCCCGTCGCGCTCGATGCCGACTGCCTGGACCTCGTGCTGACGAACGCGCTTGTCCTCGATCCGCAGCTCGGCGTCGTGAAGGCCGACATCGGCGTGAAGCACGGGCGCATCGTCGGGATCGGCCACGCGGGCAACCCCGGGATCCAGAGCGGACTCGGCTCCGCCTACCCGGATCCGGCCACGGGCAGGAAAAACCCGATGACGGTCGGGGCCGCCACCGAAGTCATCGCCGCCGAGGGGTGCATCGTCACGGCGGGCGGCATCGACACCCACATCCACTTCATATGCCCGCAGCAGATCGACGAGGCGCTCTGCAGCGGCATCACGACGATGATCGGCGGCGGCACCGGGCCGGCGACGGGCACCTTCGCAACGACCTGCACGCCGGGCGCATGGAACCTGGCGCGCATGCTCGAGGCGGCGGAGGCCTTCCCGATGAACCTCGGATTCCTCGGCAAGGGCAACTGCTCCACTCCGGGGCCGCTTCGCGAGCAGATCCTGGCAGGCGCCATCGGGCTCAAGCTGCACGAGGATTGGGGCACGACCCCCGCCGCGATCGATGCCTGCCTTGGTGTCGCGGACGAACTCGACGTCCAGGTCGCCATCCATACCGACACCCTGAACGAGGCGGGCTTTGTCGAGGAGACGATCAAGGCCTTCAAGGGACGCACCATACACACGTTCCACTCGGAGGGCGCCGGCGGCGGGCACGCGCCCGATATCATACGCGTCTGCGGCGAGCCCAACGTGCTTCCCTCGTCCACCAATCCGACGCGGCCATTCACCGTCAACACGATCGACGAGCACCTCGACATGCTCATGGTCTGCCACCACCTCGACTCCAAGATTCCCGAGGACGTCGCGTTCGCGGAATCCCGGATCCGGCCCGAGACGATCGCCGCGGAGGACCGGCTGCACGATCTCGGGGCCATCTCGATGATGTCGAGCGACAGCCAGGCGATGGGCCGGGTCGGCGAGGTCATCATCCGCACCTGGCAGACGGCGCACAAGATGAAGGCCCAGTTCGGCCGGATGGACGGGCCGGCGCATCCGGCCGCCGACAATTTCCGGGCCCTGCGCTACCTGGCCAAGTACACCATCAATCCGGCCGTCGCCCACGGGATATCGCATATCGTCGGCTCGATCGCGATCGGCAAGCTGGCGGACCTCGTCGTCTTCAAGCCGGCGTTCTTCGGGGTTAAGCCCGAGCTGATCCTGAAGGGGGGCTTCATCGCCTGCGCGAACATGGGGGACCCGAATGCATCGATCCCGACGCCCCAGCCGACCTTCTACCGTCCGCAGTTCGGAGCCTTTGGACGGGCCCTCGCCGCGACGAGCCTGACCTTTGTCAGCGAGGCCGCGCTCCGCGCCGGCACTCTCGCAAACCTCTCGCCCCGTTTTGCCGCGGTGCGCGGCTGCCGGCGCCTGGGCAAGCGCGACATGGTCCTCAATGACGCGCTGCCCAGGATAGAGGTCGATCCCGAGACCTATACTGTGAAGGCGGACGGCGTTCACCTGACGTGCGAGCCCGCCAAGACCCTGCCGATGGCGCAGCGGTATTTCCTCTTCTAACCGCGGCCGCCGGCTAAACCCGGCGGAGGTCGCTGCGCAGCATCGGGAGCTTCTCGGAAAAAAGAGCGCGCAGGCCCGCGTGCGCGTCGCGCAGGGACGGGCTGTCCCGGGCGGCGAGACGGACGATCCAGCCGCCATGGGCCAGCCGCGTCGCGCCGATCCGGCAGCGATCGCCGTGCATCGCGCGGACGCGCCCCCAGAATTCATCGTCGGGTCCGAGGCGCTGGGAAAATGCAACGACCGTCCCAAACCAGGCCTCGGCGAAACCGAAGAACGCCGCGCGCCGTGCCAGGTCCGGGCCCGCTCCGGCGAGGCGCTCGCGCAGGACGGGCTTTCCCGCGTGCACGACGTCCAGGGAGAGCCGGAGGCTGCGCCAGGCCCAGATTTCCCCGCGTCCCGCCCGCCCCGGCGCAAGCGAGTCCGCGAAGTAGGCTTCCGCTCCGTCCGCAATCTCGAGCAGCGTCCTTTGCGCGTAGTCGCTGTCGCGATGCGGATAGAGCGGCTCGGGCGCGTACTCGAGCCAGCCGCCCGGATCCACAGCGAAGGCCTGCCGGCATTCCGCCAGGCCGCTCCGCATCATGAAGGCCCGCGTGGCCGCCGGGGTCATGACAAGAAGGGCGGCGTCGGCCGTCACGCGCACGTCCAGCTCGAGGCGGTCGCCGGCGAGGATGCCGGCCGTCGCGTTCACGATCCTAACCTGCAGGACGGACCCGTCCCAATAGGCCTTGCCCAGGTGAAACGGAGCCTGGAAGGACTGCCGCCCGAGGACGGTGCGGCCGTCGGGATGCGGGTTTGCCTCGACCCGCAGGTGGCCGGCGAATGCCTTCAAGGCGATCGGGGCGCCGCGGCGAAGAGCACCTCGCGCTCGATCCAGGCGATGACCTGGTCGAGGTTGTGCTCCCGCTTGAGGTCGCAAAAGACGAACGGCCGCGCGCCGCGCATCAGCCTCGCGTCCCGGTCCATCACGGCCAGGTCCGCCCCGACATGGGGGGCTAGGTCGATCTTGTTGATGATAAGAAGATCGCTGAACCGGATTGCCGGGCCGCCTTTTCTGGGGATCTTGTCCCCCTCGGCCACGTCGATGACATAGATGAAGGCGTCCACGAGCTCGGGTGAAAACGTGGCCGAGAGGTTGTCTCCGCCGCTCTCCACGAGGACGAGCTGCAGGGCCGGAAATTTCTCCTCGAGTCCCCGGACGGCCTGTTCGTTCATGGTCGTGTCGTCGCGGATCGCCGTGTGCGGGCAGCCGCCGGTCTCCACACCCACGATCCTTTCGGTATCCAGGGCGTTGTGCTGCGTCAGGAAGCGGGCGTCCTCCAGCGTGTAAATGTCATTGGTGACCACCGCCATGTCGTAGCGGACGCGCAGCTTCTCGCACAGCCGAAGGCAGAGCATGGTCTTGCCGGAGCCGACAGGGCCTCCGATTCCTATGCGAGGGGGACGAGACATATTGAAAAGCGGAAAGCGGAAATCGGAAATCGGAAACGGAGTTCGGAAGGCGGAAAGCGGAAACGGAGTGCGGAAAGCGGAAACGGAGTGCGGAAGGTGGAAGGCGCAAATCCGGCTAGGAGATGAAGAGCCGTCCGTCCGCCGACTCATGGCGCGAGGCGGCGATGTCCCACCAGGGGTTGAATGAGCCGATGTCTTCGGCGGAGAGCGCCAGGGCATCCCTGGTCAAGGCGGGGGCCTGGGCGAGCGCCTCGGCCAGCAGCCCCTGGGCTGCATTCTGGCCGAGGCGCAGCAGCTTGACGGCGGCGGCAACCAGGCCGGCGGCTGAGGTGTAAATGATCGCGGCGAGCACCGCGGCCTGCGGCGCGCCGACCGTCCGCCCCTCGATGGCTGCGGCCACGCATGCCGGCTGCGGCCACTTTTCCGCCGAGGCGCGGCGATTGAACTCGGCTGCCAGGCCGCCGTGGAGCCTGGCCGCCATGTCGAGGCGCTGCCGCCCGACGGCTTCGGACGCCTCCCTCGGCTCGCGTGCACCGCGCACCGCTCTTCCGAGGAGGCACCACGCTTGGAGCCGCTCCCAATCGGGCGGCAGCCCCGCGTCCGCCCAGGCTCCGGCCGCGATCGGCAAATCGGTGCATGCGAGCTGCGGGAGGGCCTGTTCGATGAGGAAGGCGCGAAGCGTCGGCAGGTCGCGCACCGATCCGTCCTGGACGAGCCCCTCCAGTCCAAACGAGTGCGCGTAGCTTCCTGTCGGATAAAAGGAATCCGATGTCTGCAGCAAGCCGGCGATCCATGCGGACGGATCCTCCGCAGCGCCGATCCCGGAGGCGGGCCTAGTGGGAGTGCCCGTGTCCATGGCCGACCAGATTCACTGCGATGCGGTGTGGCTGGAACACCTCGACCGCCTCGTGGTAATGCGCGCCGAGCCGATCGAGGGCCTGCCGCAGGCCGGGGTCGTCGGGCGCAAGCAGGCGTGCCGGCTGCGCTTCGATGGCGAAGTGAAGGTTTCCGACGGCCCAGCCGACCACGGCCGCGGCGTCCGGCGCCACGTCGAGGGGGATCTCGAGGACGGGCTCCGGCAACTGCCGGACGACATAGCGGGCGGCCGCGGTGACGGCCGCCACGTCGCCGTGGGCGAGCGGAGCCTCGAGCTCGAAACCGAAGTCGGCGCCGTCCTCCGCCGATCCCCGCCACCTGCGCTTGGCCAGCTTCTGGCGTTCGACGCGGATCGCCACCTCGGGCAAGCTCGCGTCAGCCTCGGATATCGGGGCGCGGACGAGATGCACGGGCGGCGGCGGTTAGGATCAGGCGCAGAGCAGGGCGACACCGCCGCCCAGAATGGCGGCGCCAGCCCAGCGAAGGAGCACGGGATTCCGGCGCATCGCTGCCAATCCGGCGGCGACGCCGGCCGCGTGGAGGGCTGCCGTCGCGACGATCATCCCGCCGAGAAACCGCAGGCTGTCCGCCTGCGGCGGCATTTCGGCGCCGTGGGCCGCGCCGTGAAAGGCGCCAGCAAGCGCGATCAGCGCAAATCCCGCCCCAAGGGGCAGGCGCGCCGCGGAGGCAACGAGCATTCCGAGGACGAGGACCGACGCGAGAACGCCGGTTTCCACGCCATGCGGCGCGTACCCCGCGATTCCCGCGGCCGCCCCCAGAATCATCGCCCCGACGAATGCCGCTGGAATTGCCCAGCGCGCCCGGCCCCCGAGCTGGGTCGCCCAGATGCCGACCGCGACCATGGCCAGAACATGGTCCCATCCCGTCAGGGGATGGACCAGGCCGGAGAGAAAGTCCACGGGGCCGTGCCCGGGATGAGCCTGTGCCATCGGGGCCGCAATAAGGAGGATCGGAAGGAAGCGGAGCGCGCGGAGGTGTCGCATAATGTGATCTCCTATAGCAGGTCACGTTCCAGAGCCAGCCCATTGCCTCGGCCGGGCCTTTCTGACGGTCCGGGGCCAAATGGGTCTTTCCCTGCGGTTCCCGGCCGCTAGGAATGACGTCCGATGCCCCGAACCCCGCCCCGGGCCGCCATCATCGGCGTCTCCGGCTACGGCAAGATTTACCTCGAAAGATTGCTGCACCATGCGGCGCTCGGCGATTGCGAGATCGTTGCGGCGACCGTCATCAATCGCGCGGAGGAGCAGGCGGCCTGCGCGGATCTGGAGGCGAGGGGAGCTATGATCTATGGCGACTATCATGCGATGCTCGAGGCCCAGGCGGGGCAGATCGATATCGCCTTCATACCGACCGGCATCCATTGGCACGCGCGCATGACGCTCGCCGCGCTGGCGGCGGGGGCTAACGTGCTGGTGGAGAAGCCCCTCGCGGCGACGATCCAGGATGTCCGGGCGATACAGGCAACGGCGCCGGCTTCGGGGCGTTTTGTGGCCGTGGGCTTCCAGGACATCTATCTTGAGGACAACCTGGTCGTTAAGCGCCGTCTTTTGGCGGGAACCCTGGGCCGGTTGAGGCGGATACGGGGCCGCGGGCTCTGGCCGCGCGACGACGCCTATTATTCGCGAAACGACTGGGCCGGGCGCCTGCGCGTGGACGGCGAATGGGTGCTCGATTCGCCGCTCGCAAACGCCCTGGCGCATTTTCTGAACCTGGCCCTTTTCATGGTTGGAGATTCGGTCGGGACGTCGGCTTCGCCGGCCATCGTCGAGGCCGAGCTCTACCGGGCGCGCCCGATCGAGAGCTTCGACACAGCCGCGTTTCGCGCCACAACCCGGAGCGGGGTCGACATCCTCTTTTACGCGAGCCACGCCTGCGCCGACCCGGTCGAGCCGGAGCTCCGTTTCGACGGGGACGGGGGCACGGCGATCTGGAGCGCGGCCGGCGGGTGGAGCGTCCAAAGCGCCCGGGACGGAGCGTTCGCGCTTGCGGCCCGCGGCGAGACCCAGGCCCGCCGGGACATGTTCGCGCGGGTGCTGGGCCGCATCCAGGATCCGAAAGCCTTCGTCTGCGGACCCGAGATCGCCGGCGAGCACATCCTATGCGTGAACGGTGCGCACGCGGCCGCCGCGATACGTGACATTCCCCGTGCCTTCATCGAGATCCGCCGCAACGGCCCGCGGAATTCGTTCCAGCCGGTGATTCCCGGCCTTGCCGCGGAGGTCGAGCGGGCCTACGAGGCCGGCCGGCTGCTCCACGAGTGCGGATGCCCCTGGGCTTCGCCCCCCGGACGGTTCTCGCTCGAAAGCTTCACAAATTTTCCGCAGCCTTCCGCATGACTTTCTTGGGGCTCCACTGGCAGGACTGGCTGATGATCGCGCTCTACCTCGGCGCGCTGGTCTACATAGGGCAGCGAACGGCGCGCACGGTGAAGCGCCAGACCGACCTCTATCTGGGCGGCCGCAAGCTGGGGAAGGCGCTCCAGTTCTTCCTGAACTTCGGGAACATGACCGACCTCAACAACGCGGTCACGACCACGAGCGCTGTCTACGGCTCCGGGGCAGGCGGAACCTGGATCGCCCTGCAGACGCTCTTCATGACGCCGTATTACTGGTTCATGAACGTCTGGTTCCGGCGGGTGCGCCTGATGACGATGGCGGACCTGTTCGAGGACCGGTTTGGCGGCCGCTCGCTTGCGACGATCTATTCCCTTTTCAACATCGGCTTTGCGATAGCGACGATCGGTTGGGGGTACATGGTCACCTACAAGACGATAGCGCCGCTCATGATGAAGGAGCCCGCCGCCTATTCGCCGGCCGAGGCGCGCATGATCGCCGATTACGGTGAATACCGGGCGCTCGGCCGCCAGGCCCGGGAGGCGCCGCTCCCCGCCGCCCAGCAGGCGCGTTACGACCGGCTCAAGGAAGCCGCGGTGCGGGGCGAGGTGCAGGCCTATGTCTCCTGGCTCAGGCCTGTCCCCTTCTACTCGGTGTGCGCCGTCGTCGTCGGCACGTATTGTGTGCTGGGAGGGCTCAAGGCCGCCGTCCTCATAGACATCATTCAGGGGATCCTGATCATGGTATTTTCCGTCATGCTAATTCCGTTCGGGCTCGTCCGGATCGGCGGCTTCAGTGGGCTGCACGCCCGGGTCCCCGACTATATTTTCGACGTCTTCGGTTCGGTCTCGGCCGGCGAGTACACCTGGTTCTCGATGCTGGCCATTCTCTTCACGAGCCTGATCCAGATCAACGCCGTCATCCACAACATGACGATCGGGGGATCGGCCCGGAACGAGATGGCGGCGCGCGTGGGCGCCGTGAGCGGCGGCTACAGCAAGCGCCTGATGATCATTGCCTGGGGCCTCTGCGGCCTGATCGCGATAGGCCTTTTCGGCCGGGATCTCCCCGATCCCGACGCCACCTGGGGGATGCTGGGCCGCACCCTCCTCATGCCCGGTCTGATCGGGCTGATGCTGGTCGGCATACTCGCCGCCAAGATGTCGGCCCTGAGCGCGCAGTCCCTGGTGATCTCGGCGCTCTTCGCCCGCAATCTCTACGAGCCCCTGCTGCCAGGCCGGACGGAGAAGCATTACGTCCTGATCGGTCGCATCGTCATTGGCGTCGTGCTGGTCGCCGGCGTCCTCGCGGCCACGCTCATGGACAGCGTGGTGGAGATCGCGAAGCTCGTGATAACGGCCTATGCGATCTTCGGCGCGCCGATCATGCTTATATTCCTGTGGCGGCGCCTTACGAAGGCGGCCGCGCTCGTCACCGTCGTCATTCTGATGCTGATCATATGCATCCTCCCGTACGCGGTGACGTCGGTGCCCGCCCTGCGGCGCATGCCGGCCCTGACCGCGATGACCGACCCCCAGTTCCGCCAGGTGACCGCCCGCGCCACCGCCGATGATGTCGGCGCCGGACGTGCCGCGCGGGCGGGCGAGACTATTCCGAAAACCGTGCGCCTGGACCCGGTGCCGATCTTTTTTGAGAAAGTCGTCCACGTGGATCCCGCCGACCTCAGTTCGCAGCGCGAGGGGCGCGGCGCCTTCCGGACCGAGATCTGGATCGTGTCGCTCTTTGGAGTCCGGCTTCGGAGCTTCACCCCGGCGGGCCTTCTTGCGACCCGATTCTGGTTCGACGGCCTGGTGCCCTTCCTGCTCCTCATCCCGCTCAGCTGGCTGACGCGCCCGACCGATCCCGTCCGAGTCGCCCGCTTTTACGCGAAGATGAAGACTCCCATCGAGCCGACCCCCGAGGAGGACGCGGGCGCCGTGGCGGCGAGCTATGCGACGCCTTCCCGCTTCGACCACTGCAAGCTGTTTCCGGGCACAAACTGGGAGATGACCAAGTGGACCCGGGTGGACACGATCGGCTTCCTGATCTGCAGCGCTGTCTCGTGCGCCATGCTCGGCCTCTTCTGGGGCCTGCTGCAGATCGGGAAGTAGGGATCGCCGCCGTCGCTCAGAGCTTTTCGTCGGCCACCGGGCTGTCGCGGCTGGTGTCGGGCAGCCCCGCGCTGTTGCGAACGACGAGGCCGTTCACGCCCCTCAGGACGAAGGTCGGGGCATCGACCGCGTGCGGCGCCTTGAGATGGTCGAAATCGGCGCCGGCGACGTCGTCGAGGGTGATGGCGGGCCGGTGCTCGTCCTTTGCGTAGCGGAATTCGACGTGATCGACCGTCAGTCCCTTCACGTGGCGTGCGAACATTCCATAGGAGGGGATGGTGCCGAAGCGACTCGGCTCCGGATACATCTTGACGTCCTCGGGCACCTGGCGGCCGGACTGCTCCGTTGTGCCGCCACCCTGGTATTCGATCAGGATGTGGCTCAGGCTGACGTCCTCGATCGCATATCCGGGTAGGCCGACGATCAGGATCCCGCTCATCGGATTCACATTATGGGCTACGATGTTGCTGATCGTCACCCGGCGCAGCGTTCCGACTTTCGTCGTGTCCGCCGGACCGCGGAGGCGCCCGCCCAGCCGGAGGAAGATCGGCGCATTGGCGATGTCGCGCATGGTGATGTTGCTGACGGAGATGTCCTCGAGGAGCGCGCCGTCGACCGTTTCCAGGGCGAGGCCGCTGCAGGATTCGAAGACGCAATTCGAGATGGCGATGTTCTTGAAGCCCCCGTTCGACTCCGTCCCGAACTTGATCCGGCCCGTGCCGCCGCCGCGGGCGCCAACCTTGCGGGTTCCGTCAAGCAGGGTCCCCTCGGTGAAGCCGCTCACCTGGCAGCCGGTGATGGTCATGTTCTCGCAGGGGCGCGCGTAGCCGAGCCCGTAGCAGCTCTTGAGGCAGATGCCGTCGTCATTCGGGGAGTTGACCGTGCAATTCGAGACGTGGACGTTCTGGCAGCAGTCGATGTCCATGCCGTCGCGATTCGTGTCGATCTTCAGGTTGTCGATAGTGAAATTGTCGGTGGCGATCGCCAGGATGCCGAAGTGCCCGCCGTGAAAGATCGTAAAATCCCGGAATATCACGTTGCGGCAGTTCTTGAGCGCGATCGACTTGTTGCCGACTCCGGCGCCCAGGCTATCCCGGGGATTCGGATACGCGGCCTCCCCGAATACCGAAGAGCGCGCGGCGGTCCCCGTTGGCGGCGGGGGCGGGCGCAGCGGGCGCGGGGCGCCGGGAGGAAGATCCTTGCGGCCAAACCCGCGGCTCAGCCCCTGTCCGAAGATCCGGCCGGGCCCGAGTATTGCAATATTCGTGAGGTTTTCTCCCCAAATAAGGCTGTTGTGCCAGTGGCTGTGGCCAAAGTCCTCGTATTTGTCGTTGCCGGGATTCGCCTCGGGCGGGTCGTAGCCGCCGGGCTGTCCCTCCGCCGGAGCATCGGCCGCGAGGATCGTCGATCCGGCGTCGAGATAGAGCGAAATGTTGCTCTTGAGGTGAATCGAGTAGCTTGCGTAGGTGCCGGCTGGAAAGACCACGGTGCCCCCGCCTGCGGCGGCCGCGGCGTCGATGGCCCGGTTGATCGCGTCCGTGTCGAGCGTCTTGCCGTCCCCGGTTGCGCCGAAGTCCCGCACATTGAAAAGGGTGACGGACGGGGCCGTGGCGCAGCCGGCTAGTCCAAACAGGAGAATCAGGATCAAGATAGGGGTTCTACGCATAGGGGAAGCCGAGGGGCCGGGGTTAGGGCTGAATGACCGAATTGAGCAGCGACAGCCAGACGTTTTCTCGCCATAGAGGATGCTCCCCGGTTAGGAAATGATCGGAGGCACCAGAAGATTGGCCTTCCGAATCTGATTTTTCCGCCTTCCGCTTTCCGCTTTTCCAATCACATGGCATCGCTCCTCGTCCTAGCAGCCGGCATGGGCTCCCGCTACGGCGGGCTAAAGCAGATGGATCCGGTGGGGCCGTCCGGGGAGACGCTTCTCGACTATGCGGTCTTCGACGCCCTGCGGGCCGGCTTTGGACGCGTGGTTTTTCTGATCCGGAGGGACTTCGCGGACGCGTTCAGGGACCGGGTATTCTCCAGGTATTCGGGGCGCGCAGCCGTGGATATCGCATTCCAGGAAATCGGATCTTTGCCCGAGGGGTTTGCCGCCCCGGCTGAACGGACGAAGCCATGGGGCACCGCCCACGCGGTCTGGTGCGCGAGGACCGCGCTGCAGGACGGATTCGCCGTCATAAACGCCGATGATTTTTATGGAGCCGACGCGTTTCGGAAGCTGGCCGCGTTTCTAAGGGGTCAGGTCTCGGATGTTGATCCGGCTAGACCGGATCAACATCCGAGACCTGACCCCTTCTTCGCGATGGCCGGCTTCAGGCTCTCCGAGACCCTCTCCGAGCATGGCGCGGTGGCCCGCGGAGTCTGCTCCCTGGAAGACGGCAGGCTGCTCTCGATCACGGAGCGGACGGACATAACAGCGGCGAAAATCGGGCCCGGCAGGGAATTCTCAGGCGAGGAGACGGTGTCGATGAACTGCTGGGCCTTCACGCCGGAGCTTTTCCCGCTCCTCGAGGCGCGGCTGCGGGCCTTCCTCGCCGGTCATGTCGGGGAGCCCGGGGCGGAGTGCTACCTCCCGACGGCGATATCCAGCATCATCGGGGCAGCCGAGGCCGAGGTGGCCGTCCTGCCCGTGACGGGCCCCTGGTTTGGCGTGACCTACCGGGAGGATCGCCCCAGGGTCGCCTCCGCCGTCGCCGGGCTCGTCGCCCGCGGCGCCTATCCCGAAAGGCTCTTTCCATGAAGTTTTCCCAGCCCGATGCGGATGCCTTCACTCCCGACGGAGCGGACAGGGACAAGGCCCTGGCGCGCACGACCCATCTCTGCGTCGCGGCCCACCAGGACGACGTCGAGATCATGGCCCACGCGGGAATCGCCGCGTGCTACGGGGCGGACTCGCGATTTTTCACAGGCGTTGTCGCGACGGACGGAGCGGGCTCGCCGCGGTCGGGCAGATACGCGAAGTTCAGCGATGCGCAGATGAAGGCCCTGCGCCGCGAGGAGCAGCGCTCGGCCGCGGTCTTGGGCAGGTACAACCTTCAGATCCAGCTGGCACATCCGAGCAGCGGCGTGAAGACGCACGGCTCGCCCGGGGTCATCTCGGATCTGGGGGCCATATTCGGCGCGTGCAGGCCGGATGTCGTCTACCTTCACAACCTGGCGGACAAGCACGACACGCACGTTGCGCTGCTCCTCCGCTGCCTGGAGGCGCTGCGCGCATTGGCGCCGGCGCGCCGCCCGCGGCGCGTCCTCGGCTGCGAAGTCTGGCGCGGCCTCGACTGGCTTCCGGACGCGGACAAGGTGGCGCTTGACGCCAGCCCGCGGCCGGAGCTCGCCGACGCGCTGCTCAAGGTTTTCGACTCCCAGATCGGCGGCGGCAAGCGCTACGACGTCGCGACCATCGGGAGGCGGAGGGCAAACGCCACGTTCCAGGCCCCGCACGCCGCGGATGCTTCCGAGGCCGTCACGCTGGCCATGGACCTGTCGCCGCTCGTGGCGGACGAGTCGCTCTCGATCCGCGACTTCGCGCTTGCGCACGTCGAGCGCCTGCGCGCGGACATCGCCGGCCGCCTGGACAGACTGGCCTAGGCCGGATATTTCATGAACACGGGCCAATCTCGCACAAATCGCCGGGCAGAAAGTGCCTCATGCTCCCTCGATGGCCTGCTAGGCCACCTTCGGTCGCCTTCGGCCCTTTCTGCTCCACCGCTTTGTACGATCTTTCTCCCGTGTTCATGAAATATCCGGCCTAGCGGAGAACGGGCTCGCGCAGCAGCAGCCGCCGGACTCCCTCGATCGGGGCGCCCTCGATTGCGTGCAGCGGCAGGCGCGACATCGAGGAAAGCTCGGGCATGACCGCAGGGTGGGTGAGGATGGGGCCGCTCAGGCCCGCCTTCAGGTTGTCGTAGGCTTGGTAGGGGAAGAGTTTGCCGGCCACCTGCGTCGCCAGCTGGAGCAGCCCGCCGACCGAGTCCACCACGAGCCCCAGCGCCACGGGCTCGTCTTCCCCCGCGAGGGCCAGGATGGCCGGCGTCAGCGCCGCGATCTGCGCGTTGGGGGCCTGCTCATCGTAGAAATGGCGGATCATCGCCGCCGCGTCGCGGCACCCCGTCTTGCCGCGAACGAGCGCGCTCAACCGCGAGACCGGCTCCCAGCCCTGGAGCTCCAGGAGCGCCCGGGCGATCGCGCGTCTCCCGATGTCGTAGCCCGATCCCTCGTCCCCGAAGCGCCAGCCGAGCCCGCCGCCATAGTGAACCTGGGCGGGGACTTCGTCGGTGCGCGCCGCCACGAACGATCCCGTGCCCGCATGGAGGACGAGTCCCGGTCCGTCCGGCGCCGCAAGCTCGAGGATGGGCAGGGCGTCCCTCATCGCCACGACCCGGCCGAGGCCCTTCTGCTTCGCCGCAAATTCCATCCAGTGGGCGGCCGAGCCCGCCATGCAAAGGAGGGTCAACTCGACGGTTCCGTCGGCCTTCGCACGGATCGCCTTCAGCGCCTTGGAGGCGACCCGGGCCGCCGCATCGCGGCCGATGATGCTCGGATTGCATCCGGGCGCGAGGTGCCGCGCGACGATGCGTCCACTTTCGTCGACCAGGATGCACTCCGTCTTTGTCCCGCCGCCGTCGACGCCGATCCTGAAGGCCGCCGGGCGTGCTTTCACGGTCGGGCTAGGCCAGCTGGCGGCTGAGGCGGCCCTGGTACTTCCGGGCCAGGGCGCGGTTGTGCTCGATCGCGCCGGGCAGGTTCTGGCTTCGGAGGATCGGCGGCGGATGCCCGTTCTCCACGAGCCAGTCGACGACGGCGAGGGTCAGCCAGTTGAGGACCGAGCAGCCGATGAAGGTGGATGTGGGGCCGGCGGCGATTCCGGGCCCGATTTCGACGATCGCGTCGCCCGGCACGCCTCCGTTGTCGAGAACGTGGTCCGCGCATTCGAAGAGCCGGCGGCCGCCCGGATGCTGGGAGGGCGTGGCGCGCGACATCGCGAGGCAGGTGAGCGCCACGACAACGAGTCCCTTTTCCCGGGCGTGGAGGGCCACGTCGATCGGGGAGCCGTTCTTTCCGGAATTCGATACGACGATCACCGTCTCGCCCGGAAGCATCCCGTACTGGCGGTCGTACCGCTCGACCAGACGGGTGCCGTAGCCGGGCAGGTTCTCGATGAACCCGCCGGTCGGGTCGATGATGCCTGTGACGCAGACCAGGCCGCCTGCGCGGCCGATGATTTCGCGCGAGATAAGCTCGCTGTGCCCGCTTCCAAACGTGTGAACGACGCCGCCCCGGGCTATGCTGGCCCCGATCACGGGAGCCAGCGCCGCGATGGCGGGCGCGTTGGCGTCCCAGGCCCGGGCGAGCAATTCGTTGGCGCGGTCGTAGTAGGATTTTGCCGAGGACATGGGCGGGCTTGGATCCACTATTCCCACCTTCCGTATATTCCGCACGGCAAAATTTTGCCGTCGCGGGCGATCGGCAGGCCCACCTCGCCGCTCGTGATCGCTCCCCCGCGGCCGTCCATGAGCTCGGCGAGCAGGTTGGCGACCACGGTCGGGGACAGCCGGGCGGTGTAGGCGTTGATAAGGAAGAAGAGCGGCTGGTCGCTGAGCAGCTCACGGCATGCCAGGAGCAGCTCCCAGAGATTGTCCTCGAGCCGCCACATCTCGCCCGTGCTGCCCCTTCCGAAGGTCGGCGGGTCCATGATGACGGCGTCGTAGCGGCGGCTTCGTTTCCGCTCCCTGCGGACGAACTTCAGGCAGTCGTCGGCGATGTATCGGATGGGCGCGTCCGCGAGCCCGCTCAGGGCCGCGTTTTCCCGGCACCACTTGACCATGCCCTCGGCCGCGTCCACATGGCAGACCTCGGCTCCGGCCGCGGCGGCGGCGCACGTGGCGGCCCCCGTGTAGCCGAAGAGGTTCAGGACGCTCACCGGGCGCCCCTCGGCGCGGGCGGACCGGATCTTGCCTGAAAACCAGTCCCAATTGACGGCCTGCTCCGGAAACAGGCCGGTATGCTTGAAGGAAGTTGGGCGGATCTTGAACACGAGCTTGAGCGCCTCGTACCGGATTTCCCAGTGCTCGGGCAGGGGGTTCCTGAACTCCCAGCGGCCCCCGCCCTGGTCGCTCCGGTGATAGAATCCGTCCCAATCCACCCACCCTTCGACTCCGCTCAGGGCGGAGGGCTCTTGGCGGCCCGTGGCGAGCGAAGATGAAACGTGCCTGGGCCAGAGGACCTGCGGGTCGGGACGGACGAGCATGTACGGGCCCCAGCGCTCCTGCTTCATGCCGCTCCCGCAATCCATCAGGCGATAGTCCTTCCAGCGGTCTGCGACGGCGAGGGCGGGGCGGTGGACGGTTAGTGCCATAGGGGCGGCTTGCCAGGAGCCCCTAGGGCAGCAGCCCTCCCGGAACATGTCGAGCCGGTCGATCGCCCTGCGGCCCGCCGCGAATAATCGTTTGCGACCAATCGTCTGTTGGACTCGTCTAGCGGCGCGTGAGAATCCTACCCCTTCTCGTGGCGGCTGGCTGCATCGCCCTGGCGGGGTGCGCCCGCGAGAAGGTGGTCCTGACCCGGCTCCCCGACCGGGTTCGCGTCGAGATCGGCGGCAAACTGTTTTCCGAATACCGGTTCACGGGAGCGCACTACCCCTACTTTTACCCCGTCCTTGCCGCCGACGGCACGGCGCTCACCCGGAAATTTCCGATGGAAAGCCCGCCCGGCGAGGACCACGACCATCCCCATCAGCGCTCGCTGTGGTTTGCGCACGGTTTCGTCAACGGCGTCGATTTCTGGAACGAGGGAACGGCCGGGACCAACCTGCCGAAGGGGATCATAGCGCACGAGGTTCTCCTGGAGACGACCGATGGCCGGGTCGGTGTGCTGAGGGCCGGCTCCCGGTGGCTGTCGCCGGACGGGCGCCTGATCTGCACAGACGAGACGACGGTACGCATCCAAGCGGCAGGCGAGGCGCGGATCCTGGACTACGAGGTCACCCTGCACGCGCTTCCCGACGCGCCCCTCCTTCTTGGCGATTCCAAGGAGGGCACGATGGCCGTGCGGATCGCCCAGTGGATGACGCCCCCGCACAAGTACGGGAAGGAGAATCTCCCCGGCGCCGGGCATATCGTCACGAGCGCCGGCGATCGCGACGCCGCGGCCTGGGGCAAGCGCGCCGACTGGTGCGACTACTTCGCGCCGCATGAGGGAAAGACCTACGGGATCGCGATCTTCGACGATCCCCGGAATCTGCGCCATCCGACGTGGTGGATGGCGCGCGACTACGGCCTTTTCGGCGCCAACCCGTTCGGCAGAAGCTCCTTCGAGTCCCTCAAGGATTCGCATGCAGGCGACTACACGGTCCCGGCAGGGGGAAGCCTGACGTTCCGCTACCGCTTTTATTTCCATAGTGGCGACGCGGAGACGGCGCACATCGCCGACCGCTACCGCGAATTCACCGAGGAAGCAAAACCATGATAACACGCCGCACATTCATAAAGACGACCGCCCTTGCGGTCGCGGGCACGGCTCTGCCCGCCAGGTCCTGGGCCCAGGTCCCTGGCGCGAACGGCGACGTTCGGGTCGCCGTCATCGGTCTCAACAGCCGCGGGAAGTCGCATATAGATGCCTTCACCAAGCTGGCCGGCGTCCGGCTGGTCGCCCTGTGCGACGTCGACACGGCCATCCTTAACCCGGCTGCGCAGTCCCTGCGGGACAAGGGGCACCCCGTGGAGACATTCGTCGACGTCCGCGAGCTGCTTGCGCGGCCCGATATCGACGCCATCTCGATTGCAACGCCGAACCACTGGCACGCACTGCTCACCGTCTGGGCATGCCAGGCGGGCAAGGACGTCTACCTCGAGAAGCCGACCTGCCACAACCCATGGGAGGGTCGCCAGATCATCGCGGCCGCGGCAAAATACGGTCGCGTCATCCAGGTGGGCGCCCAGTGCCGCTCGAGCGACAGCCTGGCCGAGGCGGTCGCCTGGGTGCGCGCGGGCAACCTCGGGCGCCTCAACGCGGTCCGGGGCCTCTGCTACAAGCCCCGGCCGAGCATCGGGCTGACCACGGGGCCCCAGCCCGTGCCCGCGACCGTCGATTACGACCTCTGGGTCGGACCCGCTCCGATGGTTCCTCCGCGGCGGAAGATGTTTCATTACAACTGGCACTGGTTCTGGGCGACGGGCAACGGGGACATCGGCAACCAGGGGATCCACCAGATGGACATCGCGCGCTGGTTTCTCGGCGAGCCCGCGCTCGCCCCGCGAACGCTCAGCGTCGGCGGCCGCCTCGGCTACGTGGATGACGCGGAGACGGCGAACAGCCAGATCGTCGTTCATGACTACCCCAAGGCGCCGCTGATCTTCGAGGTGCGGGGCCTGCCCACCGATTCCTACCACGGGGCGAAGATCGGCGTCGTGGCCCATTGCGAGGGCGGCACCGTCGTCGTGCCCACGTACACGACGGCCAATGCCTACGACGGGGACGGCAAGCTCCTGAAGAGCTTTTCCGGCGAGTCGAACCACTACGAAAATTTCATCGACGTCGTGCGGAGCCGCAGGACCGCCGACCTGCGCTGCCCGATCGCCGAAGGGCACGTCTCGACCTGCCTCTGCCACACCGCCAACATTTCGCACCGCCTGGGCGCCGGCGTGCCTCAGGGGGAACTGCGCGAAAAGATCAGGGGCAACACCGCGATGGCGGAATCCTTCGGGCGCATGGCCGAGCATCTCTCGAAGGACGGCGTGGACCTCGACAAGACGCCCGCGACCCTGGGCTTTCCGCTTGCGCTGGATCCCTCGACCGAGCGGTTCATCGGCAACGACGCCGCCAACGCCCTGCTGACCCGCGAATACCGGGCGCCGTTCGTCGTCCCGCAGATCGCGTGAGTTACCCGGGTCAGAGAAGGTCCCGCTCGACCTTCTGCTCAAGGCAGCGCTCAAATTCCTTGCGCAGCTGCTTTTCCTTCCCCCGCAGGCCGGGCATCAGGGAGAGCCAGTTGTAGACCTCCTGGCGCAGGTGCTTCGGCATCACCGGTTCGAGCGCCCGGACCTTGTCGAACGCCCGGACGCAGGCGGATGCGACCTCGTCGCACATGCGCTGCGCATCCGCGGAGCTGTGCTGGCCGGCCAGCCGGATGATCTCGTCCAGCTTCCGGTGGCGGCGCTTCATGATTGCCTTGTAGGAGGCTCCGGCGTCGATCGCGACGGTGACGGTGCGCGGATAGAAGTTCGCCATCAGGTTCCACGGCTCCGAGGCCTTGCCGCGATTGTCGCTTCGCAGGATCACGGCGGGGATGTCCGCGAACTTCGCGAACATGAATTCCACCACCGTGCCGCTGTCGAGCTCGGTGCCGTCGAAGCTGAAGAGCGCGAGATCGCAGGCGAGGAGGATCCGGATGTCCTGGTCGCGAATCCCCCGGAGCGTGGTCCCCCGCTCCTCGAAATCCTGCGGAAGCTCGCACAGGTAGCGCCCATGGGACTTCTCGAAGATCGCCTCGGCCAGGTAGGCATTGCCTATGAGATGCTTGAGGTTGAACAGCTCGCCTCCGAAATAGACCGTGAGGCTGCGGGGCTTCTTCTTCATTCTGCGTGACCGAACGAACGCCTAATCCGGCCCTGGCTCAATGATAAAGGCGGCCTGCTAGGCGCCCGACAGCTGCGCTGGGGGAGTCCGGCCCTCGTCATAGTCGATGAACTCGCACATGCTATGGATCGGCTTGTCCTGTAGGCCGGCCTCGATCACCCGCTCCCGCAGCGCCGCCGAGCGCTCGTCGCGCCAGCCCCGCTTGAGAACAAAGGCGTTCCAGACCTCGAATTCCTCGTCCGTTCGCGCCGACTTTTGCTCGGCCCAGGCTACGATCGCCTCGTCTGTTTCGCCTGCCAGGGCCCGGCGCACGATCTCTCCGTAGCTCACGCGCAGAAAGCGGCAGCAGCGGCCGTCGAACACCGTGGGCTGCGCCTCCCCGAGATTTGAGACATAATCGGCGGGCAGCCGGCCGGCGGCATGGAGCCGGATCTTGTCGATCATTCTTCCGAAGTAGACGAGCTTCCCCACCTTGGAGAAAGGGCTGCGAAGGCCGGGTACGTGCGGCATGGGACTATCTCCGGAAGTAAACCAGGGTGCAAAGCGCCGCGAAAACGACGGTGGGAACGATCACCCACAGGGCGCTGAAGGGAATGTGGTAATGGGGCACGGCCCACGCCACCAGGACCGACTTGACCGCGATCAGCGCCCAGCCGATGACGAACAGGCGCTCGATCCGCCGGTTGCGAACCCTCGGGGCCTTGACCTCCGCATCCAGCACGAACCGGCGCTCATAGTCGGGGAGGGGACGGCGCGAGATGAGCTGAAGCAGATTGGGGAACACACCTTCCTTCTAGCGAGATTCGCGCGCGACGCAAGGGCCTCCGGGCCTATTCCTTCGCCGGGACGGAGAGCCTGCCGTAGAGGTCGCCCAATTCCCGGAGGTAGGACGCCGTCCCTCCGAGGAGGGAATCCAGCTGCGCTTCCGTGTATCGCCATTGCCAGTTGCCCGCCGCCTTGCCGGGCAGGTTGAAGCGCGCTTCCGAGCCCAGGCTGAGGATGTCCTGCATGGGGATGACCGCGAGGCGGCTGACGGCTTCGTAGGACGCCCGGATCGAATCCCACCCGATCTCGTCGCCCTTCACGCGAAGATACCGGCGCGCATGGCTTCGCGTCTTTTCGTCGGCCGTGGCGTACCAGCCCAGGGTCGTGTCGTTGTCATGGGTGCCCGGATAGACGACCCCATTCGCGACAAGGTTGTGCGGCAGGTAGGGGTTTGCGGCGGTGTCGCCGAACGCGAACTGCAGGACGGCCATTCCGGGGAGGCCGGACTCGTCGCGCAGGCGCACGAGGGCGGGCGTTATGACGCCCAGATCCTCCGCAATGATCCTGGCATCGGGGAAGCGCGCCTTGACCGCGCGAAAGAAATCCAGTCCCGGGCCGGGCGTCCATTTTCCAATCCGCGCGGTTTTCGCCGGCCACGGGATTCGCCAGTATTCGTCGAAACCCCGGAAATGATCGACGCGCAGGATGTCGCAGAACTCGAAGGATGCGGCGAGCCGGGCCAGCCACCAGGAGTAGCCCTCCGCCGCGTGCCGATCCCAGCAATAGAGCGGATTGCCCCAGAGCTGCCCGTCCGCTGAGAAGTAGTCGGGCGGAACTCCCGCTACGGCGATGGGCTGGCCGGTTGACGGGTCGATCTCGAAGAGTTCGGGGTGCGACCAAGCGTCCGCGGAATCCGCCGCGGCAAAGATCGGGATGTCGCCTATGATGGATATTCCGCGGCTGGCCGCGGCCTGGCGGACCCTGCCCCACTGTATCGAGAAGACATATTGGAGGAACCGATGCGAATCGATCTCCGGCTCGAGCTTGGTCCTCAGCCGGGACTTCAGGGCCGCCGAATACCTGCGCGTCTCCGCGGGCCATTCCGTCCAGGGACGGCCGCCGTGATGATCCTTGAGAGCCTGGAAGTAGGCGTAGGGCTCCAGCCAGTCTGTCTGGCGCGCCTTGAAGGCGGAATATCCCTCGGCTCCCAGGCTTGGCTCCCCGATGCTCCGGTAGTTCCTATGGGCCTGTCGCAGCAGAGGCCATTTGAGCCCGTAGATTGCCCCGAAATCGACCCGGCCGGAATCCAGCCGGCGAAGGGGGGCGAGGTCCGCCGGGGAAAGCAGTCCGCCGGCGGCCAGGGAATTCAGGTCGATGAGGTAGGGATTCCCGGCGAAGGACGAAAAACACTGGTAGGGCGAGTCGCCGTAACCCGTCGGCCCAAGCGGGCAGATCTGCCAGCAGCGCACTCCGGCAGCCGCGAGAAAGTCGAGAAAGCGGACCGCCTGCTCGTCGAACGTGCCGATCCCCTGATCGCCGGGGAAGCTGGTCGGATGGAGGAGCACTCCCGCCATCCGGTTTGAGAGCCAGTCGAAAAGCGCCATACGCGGCGGCCAGCATGCACAATGCCTGCCTGGTGACAATCCGTTGCCGGGGACGACCGGAGGGCCTCTGCGCTGGCAAAATTCGCGAGTTATGCTAGGCTTTCGACACCCCAAATCCCCATGAAAGCACGCATTCTGCTGGCCGTCTTCACCGGGCTGATAGCGGCTTGCCCGCGCTCCGCCTTCGCCTCCTCCGCCCCCCGTGCCCTGGTCGCGTTCGATCACCCGGAAAAGTTCACCGACGTCGCAGACTTATACCCGCCGACCGACCAAGGCCGCGACTACATCCTAAAGACGCTTTCCGACTTTCTCGTCAATGAGGCAGGGCGTCTCGTCCCGGCGGGCTGCAAGTTGTCGATGACGTTCACCGACATCGATCTTGCCGGGGCATTCGAACCCTGGAGGGGGCCGCAGTTTGACGACATCCGAATCGTCAAGGACATCTACCCGCCTCGCTTCAAGTTCAGCTATATGCTGACGGATGCGGCCGGCCGGGTGCTCCTGCAGGGCCGGGAGAATCTCCTGGATCTCAACTTCCAGAACCGGCTCGTTCTCGATCGCCAGGATCCTCTTTGCTATGAGAAGGACATCCTAAAAGACTGGATGCGAGGCCATTTGCGTGGCGTGCAAGCTTTGGCCGCCGGCACGGGCCTTTAGTGGCCTGCCAACTTACCACTTGCCTTCCCCGCCGGGGTCTGCCTTTGTCTGCGCCCTCGATAGAGATAGCGTTTTGGTGACAGTTTCTGGTGAGTCGTTGGCTGAGCAGGTTGCTTAAGTGATGATTTCGAAACCCGACGGTGGGAACGGACTGGCAGCGGACGGTGACTCTACGAAGTTATTAGATGAGCAACTCAAAACTGTACGTTGGCAACCTCTCGTTCAAGACGACTGAGGACGAACTGCGCACGCATTTCAGCCAATACGGCTCCGTGACCGACGTTTACGTCGCCATGGACCGCATGACCGGCCGCCCGCGCGGCTTCGCATTCGTCACCATGGGAACGGCCGAAGAGGCCAAGACCGCGGCCGAAAAAAGCAACGGCGTCGACCTCGGCGGCCGTCAGCTGACCGTCAATGAGGCCCGTCCCAAGGAAGATCGCCCCGGTGGCGGCTTCGGCGGCGGCGGGGGTGGTGGTGGTGGTCGCGGCTTCGGCGGCGGCGGCGGCGGCGAACGCCGCGGCGGCTTCGGCGGTGGTCGCGGCGATCGCGAGCGCCGCTACTAAGCGGACCGCGGTTCCACGAACCGAATTATTCGAGGGACGGAGCTCCTCCGGGTGCTCCGTCCTTTTTTTGCCCATTCCGATTGGTCGTGCCCATCGGCAAACCAAGCGCCGGATCGCCCGTTTCCGCCTTCCGCTTTCCGCTTTCCCATTTCCGCTTTCCGCTTTTTCCGACGATGCCTTTCAAAGCCCTCCTCCTTTCCGAACCCCTGCTCCGCGGCGTGCAGGCGGCCGGGTACACCGATCCGACGCCGATCCAGCTCCGGGCAATCCCGGCCGTCCTTTCCGGCCGCGACCTCATCGCCTCCGCCCAGACGGGCACGGGCAAGACCGCGGCCTTTGCGCTTCCGGTCCTTCACAGGCTCGGCGCCCATGGCCGCACGCGTGTTCTCGTCCTCGAGCCGACGCGCGAGCTCGCCGCCCAGGTTGAGACGGCATTCCGCGACTTCGCGCGCTTCACGGACCTGCGCACGGTCGCGATCTTTGGCGGCGTCGGCTACGGCCAGCAGCGCAACGAGCTCCGCCGCGGCGTGGACATCGTCGTCGCGACGCCGGGGCGCCTGCTTGACTATCTCCAGGACGGCTCGATCAGCCTCCGGGACATCAGCATCCTCATCCTTGACGAGGTGGACCGGATGCTCGACATGGGATTCCTGCCCGTCGTCAAGGACATCATCGGCCGTTGTCCGCGCGAGAGGCAGACGCTCTTCTTTTCGGCGACCGTCCCCCCGGAACTCCAGGCGGTCGCCTCGTTCGCGCTGCGCAATCCCGTGCGGGTCGAGGTCGGCGCCAGCCGCTCCGTCACGCAGTCGGTGACGCACGCCCTCTATCCGGTTGCCCACGTCCAGAAATTCGAGCTCCTCCTTGCGCTGCTCGGGCAGGCCGGCTTCGACAGCGTCCTCGTGTTTTCCCGCACGAAACACGGGGCCGACAAGATCGCGCACAAGCTCAGGGCGGCCAACCACTCGGTCGCCATCCTGCACGCCAACCGGTCGCAGAATCAGCGGATCGAGGCCCTCGCCGGCTTCAAGAGCGGCAAGTACGAGGTGATGGTCGCCACGGATATCGCCGCGCGCGGCATCGACGTGGCGGGCGTCACCCATGTCATCAACTACGACGTGCCGGAAAATCCGGAAGACTATGTTCACCGGATCGGGCGCACGGGCCGGGCGCAGGCCGTCGGCGACGCCTTCACGCTCGTCACTCCGGAGAACGCCGACTTGATCCATGGCATCCAGCGGTTCATCGGGCAGAAGATTCCGGAACTCAGGCTTGCCGGCTTTTCATACCTGCCGCTCGGCACGGCCCGGCCCCAGGCTCCGCAGCAGCGCGGGGGCGGCCAGGGCGGCAGACGGCCGCAGGGTGGGGGCGGGCGCGGGGGAGACGGCGGCGGATGGAGCCGCTTCCAGGGCGGCGGACGCCGCGGGCGTCGCTGAGGCTGGGCACTCCGGCCGAGGAAGGCGCGTTGACGCCCGTGTTATTTTTTGTCTCTTAATGCCGGCGATGCGCCTCCTATTTCCCCTCGCCCTCGCCTGCCTGATCCTCGCGCCGGCTGCAGCCCGCGCCCAGAGAGAACGCCTGTCGCCGGACGACCTGGATTTTGTCCAGAAGAACTGGCCCGACGCAAAGCTGACGAACACGGGCATCCGCTACATCGTCGAAAAGGAAGGCGTGGGAGAGCCGCCCAACGCCGGCGACAAGGTGTCCGTGATCTACGTCGGACGGCTTCTCAACGGCAGCGTGTTCGACAAGAACCTCGACCGCCAGCATCCCTTCACGTTCCGCGTCGAACGGATGACGGTGATCTCCGGATGGGACCAGGTGCTGGAGCTCATGAAGACCGGCGAAAAGAGGCTGGTCATCATCCCGTCGGATTTCGCCTATGGCACGCGCGGGATGCTTCCCGGCATCCCGCCCGACTCCACGCTCGTCTTCGAGATGGAGCTGCTCAAGATCGAGCGGGTCGAGTAGCTACTGCCCGGCCGCCCGGGTGTAGCTGTACTTTTCCCGGAATTCGGCGGCGGCCTTCGCACGCGCGGCATCGGGGGCCATCCCCTGGGACGTCAGGTCGCCGACCCGCTTGTCCATCCAGCGCTGCTGGAACTCCTTCTCCATATCGGCCGCCGTGTGGGGATCCTTCTTCGTCTTGTCGAAATTCTTCGGAAAGAGGCAGCCGGCGCAAAGCGCCAGGGCCAGCGTGGCAGCCAGGGAAAGGAGCAGGCGTTTCATCATGGAATAGTGAGAGCAGAATGAACGGGCGGCGTTCCCACCGCGAGTGAATCTTTTTACCACACCTCGACCGGCCCCTTCGGCACGCGGATCGAGTCCGACGGCTCCGAGCCCCCCAGGAACGAAGGGGAAAGCGGGGCGGGGCGGTAGGGGGGCAGGAGATCCCCGCGGTCGTCGCAAAAGGGGGCGCGCCACGCAAGATACGCAGCGAGCACCGCTTCGAAATCGGAGCGGGACTCGATGGTCAGGATGCCCTGCTTGAAGGTCTTTGCCGGCCCGAAGCGCTTTGCGTACCAGGGTGCCACCTTGCGGAAGAGACGGGCGCCCCGCGCCTCCCCGAAGAACTCCACATAGAGCTCGAAATGCCTCCGCATCACCCGGACCCTCTCGGCAAAATCCGGCTCGGGCGGCTCCTCTCCCGTGCGCAGGTGGATTTCGGTCCGCCGGAATATCCACGGGTCGTAGAACGCGCCCCGGCCGATGCTGATCCCGGCGCATCCGGTGGCCTCCAGCATGTGCCGCGCGGCTGCAGGCGTCGTGACGTCGCCGTTCCCGATGACGGGTATCGCCCGGACCGCCTGCACCACCGCCCGGATCCCCGCTAGGTTGACCGTTCCGGAAAAACCCTGCGCGCGGGTGCGGCCGTGGACGAAGATGGCCGCCGCGCCCGCGTCCTCCAGGGCCCGGGCAAGATCGGGCGCCGTCAGGTTCTCATCGTCCCAGCCCAGGCGCATCTTCGCCGTGACCGGGATTTTCACGGCATCGACCATCCCGCGCACGAGATCCGAGGTTCGGCCCAATTCAGTCATCATCGCGGATCCCCCGCCGATCCGGGTGACCTTCTTCACGGGGCAGCCCATGTTGATGTCGACCGCCTGCACCCCGAGGTCCTGGCAGATGAGCGCGGCGTCACGCATCTCCCCGGGCACGCTTCCAAAGAGCTGGATGGCGAGCGGCCGGTCAGCCGCGCAGGAAGCGACGAGCTGGAGCGCCGCCGGATTGCGCTCAATGAGCGAGCGGGCGTTCACGAGGTCCGTCGTGGCCCAGCCCAGGCCCCCCAGCTCGCGCAATGTCAGGCGCATGGGCAGGTTCGTGTAGCCCGCGAGCGGCGACAGGAACAGCGGCGAAGCCAGCTCGTGGGGACCGATGCGCACGGCGGCCTCCGGCGCTCAGGCCTTCCTGCCCTTGGGGGCCGGACCGGTTGAGCCTCGCGGCATCAGCCTGGGCGAAATCATCTGCACGTGCGGGTGGGGATGGATCGGCCGCCCGATCTGCCCCAGCAGCTGGTCCGCCGCGGTGTTGACCGTCGCCTCGACCTGCTGGTCGATCGTCGTGAGCATGGGAGTCGGCATGAGGCAGATATCCTGGTTGTTGAAGCCCGAGACCGAAACGTCCTCCGGAATGCGCAGGCCTGCCGACTGGAACCCGTGCATGGCGCCGATCGCCACCTCGTCGTTCAGTGCGACGAAGGCCGTGGGGATCCTGCCTCCGGCGGCAAAGCTGAGCGCGAGGGCCCGCCCATACTCGAAATCATTGGCGCGCACATGCAGGTGATCGAGGCTCCGGGTCGCCTCTTCGAGCTTCAATCCGGCGGCTGCCAGCCCCGCCTCGATCCCCGCGAGGCGGTCGCGCACCGAACGCGTGTTTCCCGTGATCGCGAGGAGCCCGAAGGAGGTGTGGCCGAGTCCGATCAGATGGGCCATCATCTCGCGCATGCCGCGCGCCCGGTCGAGCGCCACCGTGTCGGCGCCTCGGAGGCCCAGCTGGTCGATGACCAGGTGCGGTATGGCGTGGGTCGCCAGCTCGTCGATGCGCCGCGAGATTTCCTCCTCGATGAAGTGGCCGATGAATACCACCCCATCCACGCGCATGGACAAAAAGTGGCGGATCACCTCCCGACTTCCGCCCGGCGGAAGCACCTCGATTAGGGATGCGAAGCTCCGCTCGCGAAGCCGCTTCTGCAACCCCGCGAGCTTCAGGACGGCCGGAGCGGTCAGGAGGTTCTCCATGCAGATGCCGATCGTCGCGGTGCCCTTGCCCTTCAGGTGCAGCGCATAGGCGTTCGGCGTGAAGCCGGTCTCCTCCATCGCCTTCTGGACCCTTTCCACGGTCTGAGCCTTCAGGCCCGGATGCCCGTTCAGGACGCGCGATACCGTTGTCCGGGCGAGGCCCACGTAGCGCGCGAACTCAGCGGTCGAGCGTATGATGCGCTTCTCGCGGGAGGCCGGTTTCATCGCACGACCCTCAACCTTTGTCCGCCGGGATTCAACCCCCAAGGAAGCGCCTGCAATTTCGCCCGTTTTAGGGAGAGGATTGCCTTGACGCGGACACGTGTCGTGATCTCTGCTATTCGGTTCCCCGATATGCATCCCCGCCTGCTTCTCATACCCCTTCTTGGATTGGCCTGGTCTTTCGCATCGGCATCGCCTTCGGGCACGTATGATGTCACCGACTTCGGCGCTGTTCCGGACGGCCGGACAAACGACACCGCCGCGATTGCCAAGGCGGTCGCCGCCTGCGCCGCCGCGGGGGGAGGAACCATTCATTTTCCGGCGGGCCGCTACCTCACGGGATCGATCCAGATGGAGAGCAACCTGACTCTGAGCCTCGATGCCGGCTCGACTCTTCTCTACAGCAGCGACCCTGCCGACTCGCCTCTTGTCCCCTCCCGATGGGAGGACACCAACGCATGGACGCACGCGCCCCTGATCTACGCAAACGGCAAGGAGAACATCGCGATCGTGGGCCGCGGCACCCTGGACGGCCAGGGCCGGAATTGGTGGGGCAGGGCCGGAAAGAGCGGCGCAAGCTCGGGCTCCAGCGCGCGCCCGGCCCAGCAGGCCTGGTTCGGGCTGATGAAGCGGATCGAGGCCGGCGAGAAGCTCGGAGCCTCGGATTTCAAGCTCGCCGCGGAGTACCTCCGCCCCTCTCTAGTCCAGCCCTACAGCTGCAAGAACGTGCTCATCGAAGGCGTCACGCTCACCGAGTCCCCGATGTGGATGCTGCACCCGCTCTATTCGGAAAATGTCGAGGTCCACGGGGTGACCTTCCGTTCTGACGGGCCCAACACCGACGGCATAGACATCGATTCCTGCCGTGACGTGCGCATCTCCGACTGCTTCTTTTCCACGGGCGACGACTGCATCGTCATAAAGTCCGGCCGGGACGATGACGGCAGGCGGACGGCCCGGCCGACCGAGCACGTGACCATCACCAACTGCGTGATGTACGCCGGGCACGGCGCGATCGTGATCGGCAGCGAGACCTCCGCCGACATTCGCGACATCGTGGCGAGCAACATCGTGGCCCGGGGCATGTGGTGCGGCGTCCGGATAAAAAGCCAACGCGGGCGCGGCGGCGTGGTCGAGAATGTGCGCTGCAGCAATTTCGTGATCGAGGACGCGTCGATGGAGGCGATCGAGATAACAACCCTCTACAGCCAGATGCCGCCGGAGCCGTTTTCCGTCAGAACGCCGATCTTCCGGAATTTCGCCTTCAGCAACATGACGATCGTCAACGCCCACCAGGTCGCGAGCATCCATGGTTTGCCGGAAAAGGACGTCGAAGGGCTTCGATTCAGCGACATAACCGCGAGCGGCAAGGTCGGATTTCTATGCGATCACGCCGCGGGCATAGAGCTTCACGACGTGTCCGTCGATGCGTCCTCGAAAAGCGCCTTTGTCTTCGACACGGTCCGCGGCGTCGTGCTCGACAACGTGACCACGAAGGCGCCGCGCAAGGAGGACCCCGTCATACGACTCGCAAATGCCGATTCGATCTGGCTGCGCACTTCCCAGGCGGCCCCGGGGACGGGCACCTTCCTTCAGGTGGAAGGCTCCAAGCCGGCGACCCTTCGGCTGACGGACAATGATCTTTCAGCGGCGGCGACCCCGGTCGCCCCCGCCGGGCTCCAGTAATTCTTCAGCCCGGGGCTATTGCCCGCTTCCAGCCTGCTGCTGGGCGATGGAAAGATTGTTCTTGGCCTCGGTAAAGCCGGGATCGATCCGGACCGCCGCCTGAAAGTGGGGTATGGCCTCCTTCATCTTTCCGTCCTGGGCGAGAAGGATGCCCAGGTTGTTCTGCGCCTCCGCCAGGTCGGGCTTAAGCTTGAGGGCGGCCTCATACTGGTCTGCGGCGTCGTGCGGCCTGCCGTTTCTGTAGAGCGCATTTGCGAGGTTGATGTGCACCTGCACGTCGTTCGGGCTCAGGGCCAGCGCCTGCTGGTCTTCCGCTATCGCCTCCGCGATTCGGTTCAGCCTGACGAGGGCGACCCCGAGGTCCGCGTGCGCCTCGGCATAGTCGGGTTTGATCTGGAGCGCCTTCTGATAATGAGCCAACGCGTCCTGGACGGCCGCGGTCTGCACGAGCGCGTTGCCCAGGTTGTTCTCAGCCTCGGCGAAATCGGGTTTGAGCTTCAGGGCGGCCTGGTAGTGATCCAGGGCCGAATTGGCCTGGCCGGACCGGACGAGCGCGACTCCGAGATTGTTTTCCGCCTCGGCGTAACCGGGCTCGATCCGAAGCGCCTCGGTGTAGTGCCCGATCGCGTCCGCGAACTTGCCCTGCTCGACCAGCGTCACGCCGAGCCCGTTTTCTGCCGCAGCCCGGGATCGGCGCCTTGAGGCGCCGCCGGCAACCAGGAAATACACCCCGGCGGCGGCGAGCAACGTCAGCGCCACTGCGCCGAGGATCAGTTTCTTTTGGGAGGACAGATTCATGTTTTCAGGCACAACGTCACCAAGCGCCTTTTCCCGCCGGGTTCAATGCGATTGCGGCCGGATGGGCTTTCACCTTGGAGATTGGCGGGGTGCTGATACACGGGAAAGGGACCAATCGCCTTGAAGACCACCCCCTCACTCGCCCGTTCCCGGCGGGCCGCAGTCTTGTGAAACGGCCCCCGACGGACCGGGCTCCGACCCTCATCAGGGCGGCCCTGATCATCCTCGCCTGTGCGTGGATCTACTGGCCCGCGTTGCGCGGGGGGTGGATCTGGGACGACGTCGCGGAGGTTTCACGGAATCCGGTTCTCAGGGACCCGAACGCGCTGGCAAAGATATGGATTTCCCCGGTCACGCCGGACTACTTCCCGCTGAAGACCACGTTTCAAGTCGTCATGTGGGGATTTTGGGGAGACAGCCCCGTGGGCTTTCACGTCGCGACCCTGGTCCTGCATCTTTTCAACGCCCTCCTCTTCTGGCGGCTTCTGCAGCGGCTCGGCCTTCGCCTTGCATGGCTTGGGGGTCTCCTGCTTGTCGTTCATCCTCTGGTCGTCGAATCGGTCGCCTGGATCGCCGAACTCAAGAACACCCTGTCCCTGGCTTTTCTCCTTCCGGCCATGATCGCGTATCTTAATTACGACTCAAAGACATCAGGTCCCCGCCGCGCCAAATCAGAACAATTTCGGAGCGAAGCAGGTGGAGCGCGTTGTCCCCAACGCGCTGGTATGCGACCGGCCTCCTGTTACTGCCTCAGCCTGGCCTGCTTTCTCCTGGCCACCCTGAGCAAAAGCTCCGTCGTCATGTTTCCCTTTGTCATCCTGCTCTATGGTTGGTGGAAAAGATCGCGAATCAGCTGGCGGGACTTCGCCGACTCCCTGCCGTTTTTCGGCATTTCCCTCATCCTCGGCCTGGTGACGGTCTCATTCCAGCATCACAGGGCCCTCGCCAGCTGGACCATCCCGCTGGGAGGCCTGGATTCGAGGATAGCGTGCGCCGGTCTGGCCATGGCCTTCTACTTCCTGAAGAGCATCGTTCCGGTCGGGCTTCTGCCGATGTATCCCCAGTGGAGCGTAAATCCCCCATCGCTCGTCCAATTCCTGCCCTGGCCGATTCTCGCCGTGGCGCTCGGGTGGTTTTGGACGCGGCGGGCAACCTGGGGGCGCCCGGTCCTGTTCGGTGTCGGCTTCTTCGTCCTCAATCTGCTGCCCGTCCTCGGTTTCGTTTCGATGGCCTACATGCACATCGCGTGGGTTGCCGACCACTTCGCCTATCTGCCGCTGCTTGGTCTCATCGGACTGGGCGTTGCCGGCCTCGAAGCCGGCGCGAACCGCCTCGCCGCGGCACGACCGGGGCTGCTGCATCCGGCCGCGGGCATCGTCCTATTTTTCTTCATCGCGCTCGCCTGCGCGAGCAGGAGCCAGGCCGCACTCTACGGCGACGAGGAAGCCCTCTGGTCATATACCCTCCGGAATAATCCCTCCGCCTGGATGGCCCACATCAATCTCGGACAATTCCTGGCACAGGCGGGTCGAAGCGAAAGCGCCATGCAGAATTACACCGAGGCGCTGCGGATTCGCCCGGATCTCCCCGAGGCCTATTATAACCGCGGCTCGACGCTTCTCCATCTGGGTCGGCTGCCGGATGCGATAGCCGACTTTGAGCAGGCGCTTCGGCTCCAGCCCAGGAGCCCCGATGTCCTTACCAACCTTGGGAATGCGCTGGCCCGCTCCGACCGACTGTCTGAAGCGATAAGCCGCTATGAGCAGGCGCTGCAGATCGAGCCGGGCGCCGTCGATACGCGAGCAAACCTGCTGAAGGCCCTGCTCCTTTTGGTGCCGGAGATGGCACGCGTCCACCGGCTCCCGGACGCCATGGCGGCGTGCGAAGAAGTGCTTCGCCTCGACCCGGACAATCCCGAGGCGCACGCCAACCTCGGAAACCTCTATTTCATGCAGGGGCAGTTGCCCGAGGCGGTCATGCAGTACGAAGCGACCCTGCGGGTCCATCCGGACGCGGCCGAAATCCGGACGAATCTGGAGCTCGCCCAGCGGGCCCTCCAACAGCGCGGGCAGTAGTCCCTCAGCCGCCCGGCACCCAGCCGGCTTTGCCAGTTGACAGCGCGCTCCCAAGAGCCAACGTTCTCCCTCCCAACATTGCAGGGTGGAGCAGCCTGGTAGCTCGTCAGGCTCATAACCTGAAGGTCGCTGGTTCAAATCCAGCCCCTGCACCCAATTTAGGCCCTCGGATTTATCCGAGGGCCTTTTTGTTGAGCGAGTTACGAGTAGTACGGGGTGGCGTGGTACAAATTGCACCCAATTGCACAAAATTGCTCCAAATGAGGGGTGACCTCCCAAGAATTGTCACAAGTTTCTTAAATAACGGAGGTCGGATTTCAGAATAATCAAAGCCGAGGCACCTGTCGCATCGAAAGCTGGTGCAATAGCCGGTCGGCCTAGATCGCATCGATTTCCGACGCAGTGCGTCGGAAGTCATGCGCCAGCCAAACGAGTTGGTTCAGCCCTCGTTCATCTTCAGCTTCTGCTGGCCGGAGGCAGCATCGGTCGTACCGCGTTAGCGAGCTGTCGGGCGCTTGGCAGCTTCCCTTTTAGCTTCGTCGGAAGCTCGGGCTGCAAATGGTATTGAGCAACGCCGATGGGATTACCCTTGGTCTTCAACGCGAACTCTACCTCGAGATTGTCCTTTTCAGCGCAGAGGATAATGCCGATGGACGGCTGGTCGTCGGGCCCCCGCTCCTTTTCGTTCAGCAGGTTGAGATAGAAATCCATCTTGCCGGCAAATTCGGGCTCGAACGGACCGACCTTCAATTCGAACGCGACTAGAGCCTTGAGGAAGCGGTGGTAGAACAGGAGGTCGATGAAGTACTCCTTTTCCCCCAGGACGAGCCTGTGCTGCC